>NZ_CFHRBF010000008.1:0-377671 GCF_984380535.1 Thalassoroseus sp. | reverse complement strand
AACGGTGGGCATGCCACCCAAGTATAAACTGCATTACATGTTACGTAATATTGTCCTTAATACATGCAATTTCTTGCAGTGGCACCCGCCATCTCGCCAATGCAGTTTCCTAGCAGCGTTGCGTTATGCACCCTACGAAATTAGAGCAAACCGTAGGTTTTCAGCGTCGCTTGCAGCTTCTCGCGTTCGGCGGAAGTGAGGGGTGTCATTGGGAGTCGCAATTCACCCGAGCAACGGTCGAGGAGTTCCATTGCGGTTTTGACGGGAATCGGGTTGGTCGCCAAACCGAGCATGTCTCGACACAGCGGGAACAGCTTGTGATGTTGCTTTTGAGCGGCTGCGAGGTCACCACGATTGAACGCGTCTAGCATGGCTTTCACGTCTTGGGGGACGAGATTCCCCACCACGGAGACCACACCGCTGCCACCGAGCGCCATCAGCGGTAGCGTGAGGCTGTCATCGCCGGACAGAACGGTCAGGTCCGAACTGTTAAGGATCGCGGAGGCTTGATCCATCACGCCGGTGGATTCTTTCACCGCCACGATGTTCGGCAACTCGGCGAGACGGATGATCGTTTCCGGCTCCATGTTCTTCGCGGTGCGGCCAGGGATGTTGTAGAGCACGATCGGAATGTCGACCGCTTCCGCTACCGCTTTATAGTGCAGAAAGAAACCTTCCTGCGTGGGCTTGTTGTAATAGGGAGCGACCATCAACGCAGCCGTCGCGCCGACGCTTTTGGCGAACTTCGTCAGGCGAATTGCTTCGGCGGTGCTGTTCGAGCCAGTGCCGGCCATCACTTTGATTTTCCCGGCGGCTTGCTCGCACACAACGCCAATGATTTGCTCGTGCTCTTCGTGCGTGAGCGTCGGACTTTCGCCGGTCGTGCCGACAGGGCTGACGCAATCGGTTCCGGCTTCGATGTGGTAATCCACCAGATCCCGCAAGGCTTTCTCGTTGACCTTTCCGTTATCAAACGGGGTCACGAGAGCCACAGTCAATCCAGCAAACTGTTCGCCTTTGCGAGGCATGGTTAAGTCTCCGTTAGGTTGGGTGCTCGAGAACGCACCGCCAATGTTTTCAATCTTTGGAGGGATTAGGGATTGGAGCTTAGGGATTAGGGCAGAGCTGAAAGCCCCAACCCCTAGTCCCGAAATCCTAACCCCGATTCTTCCAGTCAACATTCGACATTTGAGCCAACGCCAACATCAAGGCATGAGTACCGTCACGTCCGTGTTTGTTCGCTTGGACGGAGAGATAGAGTTGGTGGGCCAACGCCAAACCGGGCAGGCTCAGTTGCATCTTCTTCGCTTCAGATAGCGCGATGCCCATGTCTTTGATGAAGTGTTCGACGAAGAAACCGGGATCGAAATTGTTGTCGATCATCCGTGGTCCTAAGTTCGACAGTGACCAACTTCCGGCTGCTCCGCTGCTAACGGATTTCATCACGGTCGGCAAATCGAGACCGGCTTTGTAGGCGTACAAAAGTCCTTCGCAAACGCTGATCATGGCGGCAGCGATCAGGGTTTGATTGACCATCTTCGTATGTTGACCAGCACCGGCGGGGCCTTGATAGACGATCGTTTTGCCCATTGCTTCCCAACAAGGATTGAGTGCGGTGACGACGTCTTCGTCGCCTCCGATCATGATGGACAATGTGCCGTTCTTGGCACCGACATCACCACCGGAGACCGGGGCATCGACGCTGTAAACACCTTTTTCTTTGGCAGTTTCGGCAATTTCGACCGCGAGGGACGGTTCGCTGGTCGTCATGTCAACAAGGACGTTGCCCGACTTCGAACCTGCAAGTGCCCCGTCTTCGCCGAGCATCACTTCGCGGACATCCGAAGGAAATCCGACGATGGCAAAGATCACATCAGACGCTTCTGCAACGGCTTTCGGGGTGTCGGCCCAGACGGCTCCTTTAGCGATCACACCGTCGGCTTTGGATTTCGAGCGGGTCGTCACGGTGGCGGAGAAGCCCGCGTCGAGCAAATGCCCGAGCATGCTCGAACCCATCACGCCGGTGCCAATCCAGCCGATTTTCGTTTGTCCAGGTGTAATGGCTGGAACTGCCATATCGTTGCCTTTCTCGCTGCAATTGAAAATGATATGCGGGTGTCGCAGGCAGTATAACGGTCTGTACGCGGGTCGTCACGTTGGCGGCCCGGGAAAACCGGAAATGTGCCGTCGTTTCACAGTCGATACTACAAGTCGACTATGGTCCCATCTCGGTATGCTTCTTGATCGAGCTGCTATGTATTCCGCCGACCAACCACTGGCATATCTTGACGGGAAACTGACCCCCGCCGTTGCGGCGACGATTCCCGTAAGCGACATGGGCTTCGTTCACGGAGCAAGTGTGACGGAAGTCGTTCGTACGTTCCAGCATAGGGCATTTCGCTTGGAGGATCATCTCGTTCGACTCGCGCAGTCGGCGAAGTTGGCTTGGATACCACTAACGATATCTCGTGACGAATTGCTAGAGGCCGTTCAGCGGGTCATTTCGCACAACGTCCAGTTCATCAAACCGCAGGAAGAACTTGGCATCACGATTTTCGCCACCGCCGGGCCAAATCCCACGTATGTCGGGCCGAAGGCAGACACTCACGGGCTGGTTGGGGTTCACACGTGGCGGTTGCCGATGGAGTTGTGGGCGGACAAAGTCAAGAACGGTCAGGAGTTACGTACGCCGAAGACACGAGCGATTCCCGCGGACAGCCTTGATCCCGCGATCAAATCGCGTAGCCGACTTCACTGGTACATTGCCGACCGCGAAGTTCGCGTGGAGTTCCCGACGGCGTCCGCGTTGTTGCTCGATCACGATGACCACATCACCGAAACCAGCACCGGCAATTTTTTCGTTGTGATTGATGACGAAATTTTGACACCCCCCGAAGCCGACACTTTGCCAGGCATCAGTCGGATGGTCGTGCAGGAACTCGCGGCGGAACTCGGGATTGGTTTTCGCTTTACAAGACTCCATTCCGAAAGAGTCCGCGAAGCGAGTGAAGCGTTCACATCATCCACGCCATATTGTTTGATGCCGGTGAGGAGTCATGATGGGCACGAAATCGGTTCGCAATGTCCGGGGCCTGTGTTCACACAACTGATGTCAGCTTGGAGCGATCGCGTGGGGTTGGATATCGTCGGGCAAATTGTGGGAGGGTAGTCGCCGCTTGTTTGGTGTTTGTCACTCTGTTGAGTAGAGCAGACATGAATTAGGAAATTACATTTGCGAGATTGTAAACAACACAAGCTACTACAGTAAAAGACGTTGTGTGCCACTGCTAGCTTGCCTAGCAGTGCGAGTCACCAGTTGATCGCGAGTCGCTGAAAACACTGCTGGACAAGCCAGCAGGACAGGAAATTGCATGTACTAAAGACGATGTTACGTAACATTCAATGCGGTTTATATTTGGGTGGCATGCCCACCGTTTGGGGTGGGCATGGGCCGGCGATATTTGAATGCCCAATCATGCCCACGTAAAACCGTGGGCATGCCACCCACGACGCTAAATTGATGCAATTTCCTGCAGTGGCACCCGCCATCTCTGACGAATGCGATTTCCTAATTCATGTCTGCCCGACTTGACTATTGACAGTGGTCAATTGATCTCAGAGATCATTCCACTTAATAGCTCTGAATCGGTAACACGGGCGAGACATCTTTGACGGGGATGTAGTAATAGTCTTCGCCGTTGAAGTGGAACTTCTTCCAGTTTGGGGGCACTGCCTTGTTGGGTGGCTCTACGGGGACGCCAAGATTTGGTCGCGGGTTTTGGGGAATCATATGCGGTGTTTGTGGTGACGGTTCGCGACGGAACTTCGGATTTCCCGGAGCGGGAATCACATGCGGCGGCGTAACTCGGGGTGATTCCGATTGTCTTGCCTCAATCTCTGCCAGGCGTTTTTCAAGCTGTTCGATGCGACGCAGCAATTCTGCCTTCGAGGGACCATCACTTTCCGGTGTCGGCTGGGTTTTGGATTGAGTTTCTACGGGGTGGGGCCCGAACAGAGCGTCCAGTGGATCATCACTAGAAGGAGGAACTGGTGTTGACTCCACCACCGGATTCTGCGGCTGCTTCGGTGCGGGCTTTGTCGGCACGGGGCCGAACAAGTCTTCCAACGTCACGTCTTTGGCCAGAGTTGCCGGGTTGAACGCATCGGCTTTCTTCGGATTGAAGATTTTCTCAAGCGGGTCTTTCGCCAATGCGGGCTGAGAAACCGCGATCGCCAACAATGCGGTGCACAATGTCTGAGTGAATTGCATCTGTCGCCTCCGGTGAGCAGAAGTGAAATTCCTTTCACATATCCTGCCGCGTTGGATGCAAATTTGTCAATCGCCGGATCAAGAAAACACGGTTGGTCAGACTTTCAAATTGAGTCGGAGTGGCACGACCCAGAGCGAAGCGATGGGCGTGGCGGGCCTGGAATCCACATCCTTCACGTTGGTCATGGCGTGCCACCCACGTGATGTCCAATCGTCGTCGTTTCAATCTCGGATCAGCCCGGATCAAGAAATCCAGATTCGATGTGGAGGGCGTGTTACTTTCGCGAGCCGTGTTCGACGGTGATTGTCGACCGAATGCCACCCCGCGGCGTGAAAGCGGCGATGATTTGCATCCAACGAGGGGACGTGACTTTCACAAGATCATCGAGAATGCGGTTCGTCACGTCTTCATAGAACGCACCGACGTTCCGGTACGCTTGGAGATACATCTTCAACGACTTCAGTTCGAAGCAAGCTTGGTCGGGGATGTAGCTGATCGTCAGTGTGCCGAAATCCGGTTGACCGGTTTTGGGGCACAGGGACGTGAACTCCGGGCAGACCGTTTCCATCACATAATCGCGGTGCGGGAACGGGTTCTCGAAAGTTTCCAGGAGATCGGTCGACACGGAAGAAGACATAACAGGCTCACTAACAAACAAAACCGCTGAGATTCGCGAGGAATCATAGCGGTTCCGTGTGAGGTAGCAACTGTCTTCGAGGCGGTTCGTCGTAAGGCAGACAGGAATGTCTGCCCTACCGGCGAAGCGACTCACTCCGGTGGCAAGATGCGGAGGGCTTCGTCGCGGCGGAGTGGTTCGGACATTTGATCGGACTGCAAGGCGAATTCGATGCGAGCCGATCCTGGTTGGACCGCTTTAAGGACGACATCGAACTTCACTTCACCAGCTACTGAAGGCAAGGCCGTGAAGCTGACGGTGTCGCCATCTTGGACTGCATCCGATGGTCCGTCGGCGGAGACCAGTTGCAGTTGAGGCGAGAGGGTGAAACTCACCCGCACATTGGTCGCCGGCTCGGTGCCTCGGTTCTTGGTGATGAATCGCAAAGCGATTTCTTCGCCGACATCGACTGGATCGCGAAGTTCCGCAACATCCAACCGCAATGCGGTGTAGCCTTCAATTTCGGTTTCGGATTCCACCATCGCATCGCTGCCAACGCCTTCGCTGGCGACAACGGTGCTTTTCTTGGCCCCCGCTGCGGTCGGCAAGAATTGGACGGTCAGTTTTTGCTGAGCCTGTGGAGCCATCTGGGGAACAATCCAGGTGACTGTATTCAACTGAGCATCGTATTGTCCGCCACCGTTGGCACTGACGAATCGCATCCCCGCCGGGACCGTTTCGACCACTCGCACGTTTTGAACCATGCTTGTGGAATCGTTCTGCACGGTGTTTTCGTAGACGGCTGCCCGACCAATGAAACGTCGTTTCGGACCGGTGCGGGTAATCGACAGTCGTGTGCCAACAATCGACGTTTGCCGACTAGCTTCCACTTTCACACCACCAGACGCGGTGACAATCGCTTTGTTGAGAGCGTTACCCGGTTCGAGCGCGGTCACGGTCAAGCTGACTTGTTTCGTCTCGCCGGCGGCCATGTTGCCGACTTCGTATTCCAGGTCATTGCCGCCGGGGTGCGAGAGCATACTCGGCAACAAGTTCCGCAGGTACACACCCTCGGCGTCGGTTTGCCCGGTGTTGGTCAGTTTGAAGGTGTAGGTCAGTTCCGATCCAGCGGCGGCTTCGGATGGTCCATCCAAGGTCAGAGCGATTTTCGGTGAGGTGATCACCGTACGAGCCGCCACTTCAGCGACGAAGTTGACCTTCGCCACACTGCCGATTTTGCCTTCGGAGAGCGGAATCACGCGGACGGAAATGACTTTTTCATCGTTGGCTTCGAGTTTGCCAAGTTTCCAACGGAGTGTTGTGCCGGAGAGTTCGGCTCGTGGAATCGTACCCGTCAGACGAGTGCCTTTAGGAATTTGATCTTCCACCACAACTTGATGTGCGGCCCGTTGTCCGGCATTGCGAACCACGATTTTGTAAACCATCGGTTCGTTGAGGACGGCTCGCGGCGGTGCCACTTTTTCGATTTTCAATTGCGGCCGCTCGTGTTCACTAAGCGACGGGTCGGTAATCACACCGTTCCCTGTTAGTTCTTCCGGCCGTGTAACGATGCTGCCAGGAGCGCGAGGCTCATCGGAGTTCATCGTCGGAGCCGGTTCCACAGCGGCAGATTTGGTTTCCGGTTCCGGTTGCAAGTCGAGTGCGGCTTCCATGGGCACGGGAGCGGCTGGAATCGGGACCGGTGTCGGGTCGGTTTGCGGCGGTGCAACGGTCGGGGCATTGCCCAACGCTGGACCGGCATTGAAGTTCAAGTTGTCGAGCGGATCGACTTCCGGTTCCGCCTCTGGTTTGGGCTCAGCAACCGGTTGCGGTGGTTTGACCGCAACGTCGAACGGACTCGATTCGACAGGAGTTTTAGCCACCGGGGTGTCGTTCGATGGCTTCGCTGCCGGTAAGGTCGGTTCGGCGACTGGTTCCGGCTGAGTTTCGTCAGCTTCGGGAACCAAACCGAAAGCCGTGAGCGGATCTTCTTCGGGACCGGTCACGCCAGCCGGAGTTCGCATGTCGACTGGTGTCGGTGCGGCTTCCGCGGTCGGCAAGGAAACGTCACCGCTTCCGAGGGTATTCGGAGCGGGCGAAAGTTCTGGGAGAACCGGCTCGTTCGCGGCAGTGTCGACCGGTGTCGGTGCAGTTGGAGCTGCGAGATCGAACGGACCAGCCGGCGCTGGTAAAGCCGGTCCCGAGTCGTTCGTGGTTTCTGGTTCGTAGGGATCGAATTCCGGTGTCGTCCCCGTCGCTGCGGATGGCTTCGGTTCGCTGCTCGATGTCGGAAACACGGGTTCGTCAAACGCTCCGCCATTGGGATCCGGTTCGGGATTGGGAAGCGTCGGCGTGGATTCGCGTGGTGGTTCCGGCGAGTCGAAGAACGGATTTTCGTCGCTGGCACCGAAGGTGTCGGTCGATGACCCGCCGGCACCGAATGGAGCCGGATCGTTCAGGGCTACTCGAATCTCTGCCGGTTTCGCCGATATCGGTTGTCCACTGACAGACGCCTTTCCCAGTGGTTCGGCAGCCCGTTCCAACGGGATTGGTGTTTCGTCGGTGCTGGGCAGCTCACGTCGAAACGCCATCGGAGATTCCGCAGGCAAGGCGGCCATCTCCACCGGCGTGGGAACATCTGCACTCGCGTTTGTCGGCAACGTTCGTGGTGGGTTCGGCTCGGGGAACGCGCTCGGCACGACCTCGAACTCAGCCGGTTCCGCTGCAAATCGCAGGGGTTCCGACGGTTTCGGGGGAACACGTTCGACCTCGTCGGCACGACGATCGCCGTTAGGATCCAGTTCACCCGCATCGGCGACCGGCGGAGTAAACTCCGGTTTGCCAGCGCTCGAGAGTCCGCGTTGCGCTTGCAATACGACCAGCACACCGATACCAACAACACCCATCAGGGCTGTCATTTTCCATAACGAGGTCTGCATGGAAGTCCCTTCCCACCTGCGGACATATGATTCAAACTGGTTGACTTGGGCAATTGCGATGCTGTTCACACTCCATCTAAAGCGGTCAAGTCAATCACCACTTCAGATCGGGCGCTCCACCCAAATCGGCTCCTCGTATTACCTCGGGGAATTAACCGTGAGGAAATCTCGGTATCAATGTAGAAATGACATTGGAAACAGTAGATTGTGCAATTCGAGGATGGGAGCGGGGTATTAACACAATTTAGAATCTTCGCAAACCCGAGTTTCCCGAATCCCGTCGAAAAATCCGGCGAGTTTGTAGAATCTGTCCTATAGGCCTCCGTGAGACTATGGGTCAGGAAGCGAAATCCACTCTGTCGTTGCACTCGAACTTGTCGTTGCACTTGAAATAGACATCCAGCCAGCCACATTCCATTGACCGATCAGCCCCACCAACACAATTTGAACACCATTACAGATGTCGCTTGCACGATTTGCGGCTGTGTCTGTGATGATCTGAAGATTACCACCGAGAACGGGGCGGTTGTAAAAGCCGATCGTGCGTGTGGGCTCGCCGAACCGTGGTTCTTGGAACAAACCAGTCAGCATGTTTCCGCATATTTCATCGACCAGCAGCCATCGAGCTATGCAGATGCCATCGAGCGAGCCACGCAACTGCTCCACGAATCACATGCACCGTTAATCTACGGTCTTTCCCGAAGTAGCACTGCCGGTCAACGAGCGGCAACGGCGTTGGCGGATCGCTTGGGAGCCGTCATCGACACGACCGCCTCTCGCTGCCACGCACCGTCGATTTTGGCGTTTCAACAAGCCGGCGAACCCACGTGTTCGTTGGGCGAGATTCGCAATCGGGCGGATTTGGTCGTGTATTGGGGATCGAATCCGCTTGTCAGTCACCCTCGGCATCTCGAACGATATTCCGCCGATCCCGTTGGGCGATTCATTCCGAACGGACGCGCGGACCGTACGGTGGTCGTCGTCGATGTCGAGCAAACTGCAACCACCGAAGCGGCCGATATGTTCGTGCCCGTCGAACCCAACCGCGACTACGAAGCTTTGTGGACACTCCGCAGTTTTGTCGCCGATCGGGAGCCACCCGAAAATGCAGTGCTTGGAGCCGACCGGGAAACACTGCGGGATTTGGCCAATCGGATGAAGAATTGCCAATGCGGTGTGATTTTCTTCGGCTTGGGTCTCACTCAGCAGTCGCTCGGGCATTTGAATGTCGATGCCCTACTCCGGTTGGCGGCAGAACTCAATCGGCATTCCCATTTCTATGCCCGTCGCATGCGAGTGCCCGGCGACGTCACCGGAGCCGACAGCGTTCTCTGTTGGCAGACCGGTTATCCGTTTAGTGTCGACTTGCGTCGTGGATTTCCCCGTTACAACCCCGGCGAGTTTTCTGCAAACGATTTGCTCGAACGGAACGAAGTCGATCTGTGTTTACTGGTCGGCAGCGAAGGTGTGCCGGCGTTGTCACCGATTGCTCAGCAGCGTCTCCATGAAATCCCGACGATCGTGCTCGACTACCCGACCATCGAATCCGCAATCCCGCCGACCGTCCGCTTCACCACTGCCGTCTACGGCGTTCACCACCCCGGCACCGCCTACCGCATGGACGAAGTGCCCATCCCACTCCGAGCCTTCCTGCAAAGCGACTTACCGACCGACCATCAGGTGCTAAACGAACTCGTCCGCAGTGTCCAACCTATCTAGGCGGCAGGGACGAGTTTTAATATGTTCTAGTGTCGATCAGTGAAACGAGTTTCACTTTGATTAGTTCTGACTCTCGATGCTCACTAGTAAAGGTTGTGTGTGCTCATGAAAGTCGAAGTGTCAGGCAAGCAGTTTATATTTCCAGTAAAGTGTGCTTGCTGCGGTGGGACTGCAGACGCTGAGTTGTCAACTTCCGCGAGCAAAGCAACGGGAAGGCGAGTTATTCGTACGAAGACAAACGAATGGGACATACCGTACTGTGATGAATGCGTACGACATGTCAATCTCGCAGAAGGCACGGCATCGCTTACGATTATGTTCTGCGTGATTTCAGTATTAGGAGCAGGTGTGCTCTGGTACTTCACCAGCATAACTGTAGGGATTGGCTTCGGCATCCTTGTCCTGATTGCAACTAGCGTATTCTATAAGAAGTTTACGGGGCAAGCTCAGAAGAAATGCACCTCAAGCTGTGCTTGTGTCACGAAATCCATCGTGTATCTCGGATGGCATGGTTCAACGCATCGATTCTCGATTCTCTCCGAGCCGTATGCAGTTGAGTTCATGAACGCAAATCGGCAAAAACTTGTCAACCTTTCAGCAAAGGCACGAAGACTGTTGAGTTCCACCGAGAACGGATCTCAAACAAACGCTCCCCGAACACCAAGACGGCGAGAGAGCTAATCTGTATCCCGGATATTTCCATTGAATGAATCGTGTAGCGAGTAAGCCACATGCTTGATGCGAGCCAAAAGTATCCGATGGTGATGCCGGATGGGACGGTGATTGAAACCGTCGTGCAATTGAATCAGGTAATTGATCATCCGCGAATCGAGATCGGCGACTTTACGTATTTTGGTCATCTCGAAAAGTTGGAAGATTACGGCAGTTACATCGCCCCGTTTCTGTTTCCGCTCAGTCCCGAGCGGCTAGTGATTGGCAAGTTCTGTCAGATTGCCCATGGGGTGCGGTTTATTACAAGTTCCGCGAACCATAACATGCGAGGATTCTCGACCTATCCCTTCAATAATTTCATGATGAGTCCTACCACCACGATGGACGACATCAAAGCGATGTTTGAAGTCTCTGAGAAGAAGGGCGATACCATCATCGGGAATGATGTGTGGTTCGGCATGGAATCGGTTGTAATGCCAGGGGTGACGATCGGTGATGGGGCCATCATCGGTGCTCGTGCGGTCGTTGCCAAAGACGTGCCGCCTTACACAATCGTCGCGGGTAATCCCGCCCAGGTCATCAAAAGCCGTTTCAACGAACAAACCACCAAGACACTCTTAGACATCAAATGGTGGAATTGGCCTCTCGAAAAGATCGAAGCGAACATCACAGCCATTACCGGTGCTGATTTGAAAGCTCTTAAGCAAGCCGCTAGTGAAAGTTGAGCTATCTGTTTACTTGACCTCTTCGGCGCGAATCACAAGATTCTTCCAAACGACGTGTCCTTGGCTGGCATCTCATAAAGTATCGTAGGCTGGGTCGTGACCCAGCATTTCGACTAATGCTTGATCGTGTCAAATAAACGAAAAGCTATACATCACATCGAAACGTCGTTTGTCTTCCGTATTCACTGAAACCGAGGCGGTCGGCGATGTTGGCGGAGCCGGTGTTGACGTCGAGTCGCCAGTATTGAACGATGCGGCCGGTGTTGAGGCCGTGATCGGCGAGGGCGGAGACGACGGCTTGGCCATGACCTTGGCCACGGTGATCGGGATGAACGAGCACGCCGACATCCGCGATATTGTCAAAGTCGGACTCGATAAAACTCGCCACTGCAATGAGCTGGTCACCCTGGAACTTCCCAAAGACGGCCGGGTGATCGATGTTGATGTTGGCCATCCGCTGATCCAACATCGGACACGCGCGGTGTAAGTCGGTGAGCGCGGGGCTATCGTCTTCTGTGAGTCGGCGAACGTCAGTATCCAACTTCGGGCAAAACCGATCGGGATGCAAATACAGGACTCGTTCCGTGGGGGCTCCCCGAGAGCTTTCCGGTGCGAATTGTTGCGTCAGTTCGTCGAAGTGGACGATTTGCGTTTCGCGGCTTTCGAGCCATGTCTGAACTCGGTCGGCTAGTTCGTCGGACGTTTCGACCAACAGCGAATTGTCATGGTGAAAAGTCAGCATCAATCGCCGATCCGCGTGGTGCCAAACTTTCATGTGCACTCCAGGACGCGTGAAGTCCTCGACATCGCAATCATAACGGGCAGCCACGTGGCGGTGGATCACATCCGCATCGGGATGCTCGAACATGTCGTCTATCCTTGAGGATCGCTGGGGGTTCAAACGCTCTGCATATCGTCGGATGGAATCTTTCCGTGGGGGACATTTCCCAGCCAAGGGGGAAATCCGCCCGGTTTTGTTGGAAGACTTGCCTCGGCCCGGTTATCATGTGCTGAGCATTGTACACATTGTGACTCGCAGCGGCACCGCTTCTGTGAGTCGCTCCCCCTAGGAATTCGTTTTATGAACTCGCAACAAATCCTCCCGACGCTACTCGTTCTCATCGGCTGTTTGGCCGTCGTTGGTTGTGGCGACGGGGACGATTCCGGCCAAGTTGTTCAACAGCCGCCAATGGGAGTGTCATCGAACGGTTCCTCTGCCCCAACTGGTGGGCACGGATCGGGCCTCGAAGACGGACATGGTGAAATGCTCGCGGGCGATCCCCATGCCACGGGAGAAAGCTACGACCCGGCGATGATGGAGGGCGGACACGGGGGAGCCCAAAGTGGTGGTCACGGTGGTGGCCATGGAGGCGGGACGACTGCCCCAGGGGAATCGATCGCCCACGCGGAATTCGCTGAAAGTTCGCATGGCGAAGCGTACCCGGCGGGTAATGCACCCAGCGGGCACGGATCACCCGGCGGGCAAGCTGCACCGAACGGACACGGTTCGCCAGGGAATGCGAGTCATGGCTCGAGCGAGCACAGCGAAGGATCATTACCGATGCGGTCACCGATGCCGATACCGATGCCAGGAGCCGAGGAGTTCGCTCATGCCGAGGCACAGGCTGGAGGTGCAGGACACGGGCAATCGCCTCCTGGCGATCCTTCAGAGTATCCATCCGGGGACGGTGCACCCGGCGAACACGGGGCTCCCGCAGGAGTTGTTCCGATGCCTGACGGTCACGGTGCCCCCGGCGAACCCGGCATGGCACCCGGCGAACCCGGTTTCATCGGTGGTGGCGGCGAAGGTGGAGCCGGCGGGGGGCCTGGTGAAGGCGGACGCGGCGGACTTGGGGGCAATGCGCGACCCAAAACTCCCGCTGAAGCCGCTCAAATGGTGCCTCAAGTTCCGGATGACACGCCGGAGTATCCGGTTGTCGAGTTGATTCGTAACATTCTGGCCTCGAATGGCGAGGAAATTCCGAAATACATTTATCCGCTCCGTCCCAAAGGTCTGATCGGCGAACTTTACGACGAAAAAACTCGTGATGATGCCATCGAAGAAGGCCAACAAATGTTGATGGCACTCACCCCGAATGGGCGCCGCACTGTGCAGCGTGATATTTGGATTTCGTTAGCCAATCCCGATACCGGAAAACTTCTGACGTTTGTTGTTCGCAAGTACAAGAGCCAATACGTGGTCTATGACCTCAACATCCGCGATAATCCGAACTATCGCCCCGGCACCGGAGCTGGTGGTGCGGGTGGTGAAGGCGGTGCCGGCGGTGTTGGTGGAGCCGGTGGTGAAGGCGGATTCTAAGCTGCTCGTCGAATGAGAAAATCCCATGTCGAAAATATCCAGTTTGATGAGTCGTCGATTCACTTCCGATGCCCTCGATGCGAGAGTCGGGCAGTTTGTATGTTGGGTGGGCGCAGTCCTTGTGCTGATGCTTGGATTCTACAAACTTCTTCGGCTGCCGCTGACTGAGGTGGAGTTGTTCTTTGGACTGCTTTTGGTCTCCGCAGTGAGTTTGTTGTGTGTGTTGATTGGTCTGGTGATTCCAATCGCTATGCGATTCGGATTATCAAACGACCAAGCCCCACGCGGTTGAGGCTCAGAACGACAACGAAGTGGAAAATTCACGCCGCCTCGGTTGTGGGTATGGGCGGAGTGTCTAGAATAAAGGGCGTTGGTGGTCGGACGTTGTGTTGTGACCACCGACGATTCGAACATCTTTGAAGATCCCCTCAACTTAGGAGACACTCATGGCGTACACTCTGCCCGAGCTGCCGTATGCGTATGACGCATTGGAGCCGCACATCGATGCGAAGACGATGGAGATTCACCACACGAAACACCATCAAGCCTACATCAACAAGGTGAATGCAGCGATCGAAGGCAAGTCGGACTTGGAATCCAAGTCGATCGAAGACCTGATGAGCGACTTGGCCGCGGTCCCGGAAGATATCCGTGGAGCCGTTCGCAACAACGGTGGCGGTACCGCAAATCACAATTTGTTCTGGACCGTCATGAGTCCGAACGGTGGTGGTGCACCAAGTGGTGAATTGGGCGATGCCATCAACAGCACCTTTGGTAGCTTCGATGAGTTCAAGTCCAAATTCGCCGATGCTGCCGCAACCCGTTTCGGCAGTGGTTGGGCTTGGCTGTCTGTCGATAGTGGCAAGTTGGTCGTCGAAAGCACCCCGAACCAAGACACCCCACTTTCCGAAGGTCGTACGCCGATTCTTGGCCTCGACGTTTGGGAACACGCCTACTACTTGAACTACCAAAACAAACGCCCCGATTACATCACCGCGTTCTGGAACGTCGTCAACTGGGACGAAGTTTCCCGTCGCTATGCCGCCGCCAAATAGTTGGTTGGTTGACAACAATTGAAAAGACGCCTGAAGAAGCAATGTTCTTCAGGCGTCTTTTTTATGAGTCGGAGCCAAATCATACTCTTTGGCCCCGGATCATTTGGCGATCAGAGTTGGTTGCGGTCGTATTGGCTGGTGATGCCGGAACCGATCAAACGGATGAAGCCTTCATCAAGCCGAATATGCCAACGGATTCCGTTCTCGGTCGGGCGAAGTTCGAATTTTAACTGATCGCCTCCCTCTGAGAATGCTTCTTTGGCCCGCTCGCGGAATGCCTGGCCGCGTCGTCGTTCTTCGTTTTCCGGGAGACCGAACCAGCTGCCAAAGTTCAAAACGAAGTGAAATGGTGCAGTGGATTGTGCAACAACCTCTCTACCGGTTGGTTGCAGCACTTGATCGATGGCGTCTCCCAGAACAGATACCGAATCTTCGCCGCCCACAGCGAACCACAATGCTCCGAAACCCGCGCCAACATAAACGCTAGGTGGACCGCCGTAAGTTCGCCGGTCCCAAGGGCTGGAACGCGTAGCTGTGAACCGATGGATGGCCATTCCGCGGTGGGTCTCATGGTTGATGTCGAAGCTGCCGTTGCTCTCGTCGATGCGACGATCCAGTTCCTGACCCATTTGCATCAAACCGGTGGACAAGGCCTCGGTGTTCCGCATTTGAATTCCACCGATAAGCACGAACGGATTCGGCGGTTGTCCTTCGAACTTCATAAATGCGTCGACTTTGCCGGTGTCGACGGTGGCCTTCAACGCGTCGAAAACTCGGTCGACGGTCGGAGCGTCGAAGGCGTCATACTCGACGTTCTCCGGATTCACGAGCATTTCCCGACCGGACTCCAGGAATGTCTTCCAAACTTTCTGGTCTGTGTCGGCAAGATTGAATGAAGCCGAAATGATCATCGGAACTCGGTTGTCAACCAGTGGTGCGAATCGGCTTTTCGCACCCGCGAAACTTTTTAAGTCCTCGCCCAACTTGCTCTCTGCGGTGACGTCGAGCGATAGATCAATCAGGATGGCTTTCTCTTCCGGCGACGCGTTGAACCCGATGGTAAACCGTTGCCCGTCCCGCAGGACGGCTTCCAAGCTGTCAATGTTGTTCATGCCCGCCGCGCGACGTGCTTCGTATTGGGCTTTGGGTTCGTCGTCGCGTTGTTGAAGTTGAGCATCGGATTGTGCACGCAGCAGATCGAGAAACAAATTCCGCATCGCCTTGGGAACGGCGGTGATATCAGCGGAAATCGCCAAATCGTATTTGGACGACATCGTCTTTGTGATTGCCGTCGGCGAGGGAAGATCGGAATCGAGCAGTTCGACATCGTTTGAGATCAGCGAGTAGCCGTTGTCGAGCTTAAGTTCGAGAGTTTGGCCACGGGTGGTGAGTTCGTAACGATCGGTTTGACCGGCAACGCGTGCCGCTTGGACGGGCCCGATTTCGAGGGTGTCGATCAAGGTGGTAAGTTTGTCCGTCGGCAAGTAAGCTACCGGCGCAAATGTGGGGACAACTCCCTGCTTCATGAACAGCATTACGCCGAGCGGTTTCTTCCGGTCGAGCCCGCCAAGGTCGTTGACGTTGCCGAGCAATCCTTGAATGACCTCCATCATGTCAGGACGATTGATCGTCTTGAACATGTAGTCGATGTCGGTCATCAAACTTTCGACGCTGGCCAAGTTCACGATTACCAACGGAATCGGGGCGCCTTCGGGAATGACTTCCTCAGCATCTTGCGAAAATGCCGGTGTCGTCAAAGTCACCAAAAGCCCGCCGAGTAGCAGACAGGTCAGCCAGCGGAAACGGTTCGAAACACGGTCACGTCGAAACATACAGGCGACTCCCCGAGATTGGCGGAATAATGACTGAACGAACCATTATAGCGTCCCGAGGCGTTTCCTTCTCGTCAATGGTTCGGGAGAGTCTACCCGGTCGGTCTGCAAACGGTTTCAAGAAATCGGTTTGACGAGTTGAGACTGCTGCTGAGCCGCCGACGTTTTTCGTGTGGGTTGAGTGGGTTTCGTATAGCGTCGCAATCCGTGAATAAAACGCAATTTCTCAACCACGGGTGGCGTGAAGACTTCCGGTACCAGATCGAGCAGCCCCAGGTCGCGGTTCAATTCGTTTCCGATAATCCCGATTCGCTCGTACGCTAGTACCATGGCATCGAAATCGCTGGAGTCGCAATCCGTCAAATTGAAGTTGCGGGACGTCGAAACCACCGCTGCCATGTCGAGATAAGCGTTGAACGACTCCGCGAAATCTTCCCAAGGGTGCATCGTGGCGTAGGCGGAAATGTAGTTTGTTTGCCAATCTGGTTTTGGGCCGTTCTCGTAGTAGCTCGCCTGAGCGTCGGCATAAGTTGGGTCGGTTTCATCGCCAAAGACGGCACGAAACTTCGTGAGACATTTGTCTCGAACGAGTTGTTCCCAGAAGTAATGGCCAAGTTCATGCCGGAAATGCCCGACGAGCGTACGTTGCGGTTCGCCGAATTCGACGCGGGTTTTCTCACGCTCGATGTGGTCTGCCTCTTTGATGTTGATCGTGATTACACCGTTGGCGTGACCCGTGGAGACCGGTTCTTCTGCGTCGGCGCGAAATTCGAACGACAAGCCTGGCAGCACGAGTCGATTGTTCTCGCGTCGTGCAAACCCGAGTTCCTCCAAGCTATACAGGACCCGCGCTTTCGCGAATGCCAACCGTCGCCAATACCGCAAGTTGCCCGGAACGCTAAGGTCGGGGATGACCGTTGTCGTTCGGCAATACTCGCAAAGTGCAGGCGACGTCGCGGGCACGAGCACGCCATGGTTGCACGCCTCGTGGTCGAAATTGTTGTCGCATTTGACGAGTTGGGAGTCACACCGGGAACAGCTGTAACCCATGTCGCTCGTCGTCCAGGCGGTGACCAGTCGGCAGTGTTCGCAGAAGCCAACTTCCAATCCGCACTTGACGCATTGAGTGCTATCGAAAAACAAAGTTCCACCGCAGTGACACTCAAAAGTCCGCATTTCCAGGCTTCCTAAGCAAGTTTAATGTCTCAATACCACCAGTGGGCGGATGAGAATGCATCTTCCGTACCAGAGCTGGAATGATCAGCAAAGACGCGATTTTTGCTGGATTGTGGATAGCGATGAGAGCGAATGTCTGAGGCGGTTTGAGTCGACTTGATCGGTTTTGAGCCAGAACAACCGACTTCTCAAGTGAAAACGCCTACCCTAGAACAATGCGGTGATTGGTTGGCCTTCGGCGAGGAGATTGAACGGACGCCCCAATCGACCGGTTGCTTCGAGGTCTTCAATCCCCATGGCATGATAGACGGTTTTGACGACATCGGCTGGCGTGACCGGTCGGTCGGCGGGGAATTCACCGAGTGGATCGCTGGCACCGTAAATCTGTCCGCCTCGAATTCCGCCACCTGCGAAGACATTGGTGAGACAGTGCGTCCAGTGATCGCGACCGCCACCCGAACTACCACCGCTGCGTGGATCACCAATTTTCGGTCTGCGACCCATCTCGCTAGAGATCGTTACCAACGTGGTATCAAGCAAACCACGCTCGGCCAAATCTTCGATGAGTGCGGAGAAACAGCGGTCGAATTCTGGTAGCAGATCGTCTTTCAGGCAGTTGAAGTTGTTGCCGTGGGTGTCCCAACTCCCGGCACTTCGACACTTCTTCGCCAACGGTGTGCCGATGCCCTCGCCCAGCCAAAACACCGTAATGAACGGCACTTCCGCCTCGACCAAGCGGCGAGCGAGTAGCAAGCTCATGCCGTTGATGGTTTCGCCGTATCGTCGTTTGGTTTCAGGTGATTCACTGGTCACATCGAATGCTTCCGTCGTGCCCGCCGAAAGGAGCAAGGAAACGGCCCGTTCTTGATGTTGGTTCCAAGTCGCGGTCGTGGCTGTCTGGTCGAACGTGCGTCGGGCCGCATCAAGGGATTTCAACAGATCCGTTCGCTGGTTGAGTCGTGAGGGGGCCAAACTTTTGTCGAGCACAAGTGCCGGAGCTTGGAATCGGAACGGATCGTCTCGGCGACCGATCAGGTATAGCGGATCATGCTCGACCCCCAAACGAGCCGCAAATTGACCGGGTCGCGTGTACGGTTTGCGACTGGGGCTGTGCGGAAGCGTAATTGCATTCGGCAAATCGCGTTTCTCGCGTCGCGATGCGACTACAGAACCCACGAACGGCCAATCATCAGGATACGGCGTGCGATTGTTGCCTTGCGTACGAAAGGTGACATCGGGGACATGGCCGGTCAGGTTGTAATAGTAACCGGCGTGATGATCGTTTGTGTTGACCGTTGCTCCGACCGAATTCACCAAGGCCAAATGGTGAGCCTGGCGAGACAACAACGGCAAATGTTCCGACAACCATAACCCTGGCTGCGATGTCGCGATTGGTTGGAACGGACCGCGGTATTCGATTGGGGCATTGGGCTTCATGTCCCAAGTGTCGAGTTGCGATGCTCCGCCGCAGAGAAAAAAGAGGATCGTCGATTTCGCCCGTCCACTACCGGCAGACGTTGTCGTCATCGCGGAAGATGTCGCAGGTCCGGCCAACGCTCCCCAGAGTGGAGACGCGGACGCCACCAGAAACGCTCGACGGTTCCATCCTGTTTGGATCATGGTCACGACTTTGACCTCCGCTGTGGTTTGACCACTGGGAAAACACGCCACTTAACTGCATCAGTATACATTGATGCAAGTCCGGCGACAACGACTCTACGGGGAGCAACGAATAACCGGTCGTTCTCTGGGGAATCAGGAAGGTGAACAGGAAATTCGAGTCCACCGGTTGGTCCTGCGAACGTCTCTCGTTAGGATAGGGAAGTTGAGCCACGACGCCGGATAACTGCCTTTCGCCCTCTCCACGACGGACATCCAACCACCATGGCGGAACTGTTCCACGAATGCGGCATCGCCGCAGTGTACCACCTTCCTCAGCCTGCCGACCAAGACGCCGCAAAGTCCGTGAGTCCTTTGATCCCCAGCGGCAAGATCGAAGACGCCTCCCGGCTGATGGTGCAAATGTTGCTGGATATTCAGAATCGCGGTCAGTTAGCCGCTGGCATTACGCGATTCCATCCGGAAGAAGGCCGTCTGCTTTCGACGCATAAAGACGTCGGCACCGTGACCGAGGTGTTCCATCTCAATCAACCGGAACGGTCCCGCGAGTTGATGAGCAAATACCTTGGTCCCGCTGCGATCGGACATACCCGGTATGCAACCTGTGGACTCGACGACCGCAGCAATGCCCAGCCGTTTGAACGCGAACACATCGAGAAACCGAAGTGGTTCAGCTTTGCATTCAATGGGCAATTGGCGAACTATCCGCAGTTGCGTGACGAGATTCTAGCCGATCCAAACTTCCATCTCGCACGGGATACCGATACCGAAATCATCATGCACATGATCGCCCGGGAGTTCTCGGAAGATCGGGATATTTCGTTGGTCGAAGTGCTCAAGAGTATCAGTCGTCGGTTGGATGGCGCTTACAACATCGTCTTTCTGAGTGCAGATGGGCGGATGTTTGTCGCTCGCGATCCACTCGGCATGCGACCACTATGTTATGCAGTCGAAGGCCCCTTGTTCGCTGCTGCCAGCGAAAGTGTCGCGTTGGCTCACTTGGGATTCAAAGAAGAAAATATCCACAGTCTTGCGCCGGGTGAGGCAGTCATCATTGAAGATGGCGAACTCAGCATTCAACGGTTCGCTGACAGCCCCCGCAAGGCCCACTGCTTCTTCGAATGGATCTATTTCGCGAACGTCGCCAGTACGCTTGATGATCGCAGCGTGTACGTCACACGGAAGCGATTGGGTGAGGAATTGGCGAAGCTGGAGACGATTCAAATCGACCGCGACACGGTCGTTGTTCCTGTCCCCGACACCGCGAAAGCCGCCGCCGACAGTATGGCTTACTGTCTGAATGTTCCGTCTTTGGAAGGGCTGATCCGCAACCGTTATGTCGGGCGAACCTTTATCGACGGCGCGAATCGTGCGGATAAAGTCCGTATGAAGTACACCCCACTCAAAGAGGTGTTGGAAGGCAAACGGGTGTTGCTGGTTGAAGATACGATTGTCCGTTCGACAACCATGAAGGCCCTCGTTCGGCAATTAAAAGAACGCGGGCGGGCAAAAGAAGTGCATGTTCGAGTGGCATGTCCACCGATCATTTCGCCATGTTTCTACGGGATCGACATGTCGACCATCAGCGAGCTTTTCGCGCCCAAGTTTATGGATGGCATGGAGTTAACGCCCGAAATCGAAGCGGAGATGGCGGAAACCATCGGAGCCGACAGCTTACGGTATCTTCCGGTCAATTCGATCAAACGCTCGATTGGCATCGAAGAACACGAACTCTGCCAAGCCTGTATCGATTGTCAGTATCCGACCAACGCGGGACAAAAACTCTACCAGATCGCGTTGAACCAACGAGACCAAGGCACCACGGGAAGTGGCCGAACGTACGATTCCGCACCCGCAGAGGTCGCTTGCGTCCCCTCGACCTCCAATCTATAACCACGTCGCACTCGTGATTCGATTCGTTGGTCCGTGATTGAAAGACCAATCGGCGGGGGGCATGCCCACGGCTTTGCGTGGGCATGGTTGGACATTCAAACATCGCTGGCCCATGCCCACCCCAAACGGTGGGCATGCCACCCAAGTATCAACTGCATTGAATGTTACGTAATATTGTCTTTAACCTATGCAGTTTCTTGCATAGGTTTGGCCAATGCAAGACGCTCTCGGCTTCGAACTGGATTCGCACCCTCGAAGCTAGTGACACACAACCAATCCAATTTGATTTTGAACCCGCGAGACCGTGACATGGCCGACCCAGCGCAACGTGAAATCGATCTGGAAATCCGCATTCGCTACAGCGAAACCGATCCGATGGGATTTCTGCATCACTCACGGTATTTCGTGTTTTTCGAAATGGGTCGGACGGAATTGTTTCGTGCTCAAGGCGGGAATTACCGCGAGATGGAAGAACGCGGGCAATACCTCGTTATTGCGGAAGTCCAATGCCGGTATCGAGTTCCGGCTCGCTATGATGACGTGCTGCGGCTGAACACGAAGCTGACCAGCCTGACGCTCGCTCGGATGGAACACGAGTACAAGTTCTATCGTGGCGACACCCTGCTCACCACTGGCAAAACCGTGCTCGCCTGCGTCGACCGTGACGGCCGCATTCTCAAACTCTCCGACGTGCTGGATAATTACGACCTGCTCGTCGATCAGTGATTCCGAACAATCCGGAACCTCCGGGTGCTTCCCTGCGTCATGCGCGGTATAATAGTCTGCGGTGACGGTCCGTCGTTGCCGATCTACGAGCCGGTCTGAGACGCGTCAGGAAGCCCCATGGCCAGCGTAATTGAACCCCCTCCAACGCAGCAGTACGTCGATTTTGACGAGTACGTCGATCTGCAACTGCAAAAAGCCCGCGACGGCATTCGGGCCACCGATATTCTCACCGCCGTGATGATGTTCGGCGTCGGGTTGATGGTGTGGCTGTTCTTGTTCGTCATTCTCGATCACTGGGTTATTCAAGACGGCGTTGGTCCGACCGCGCGAATTGCGATGGCCGTCATTTTCGGCACAATTAGCCTGGCTTGGTTGGGTTGGAAGGTCTTCGTTCCGTATCTCCGTCGTGTGAACCGTTTGTTCGCCGCGAAGCAGATTGAACGCACCCAACCGGAGTTGAAAAGCACGCTGCTCAACCTGGTCGATTTGCAAGATGGCGGTCGCGAGATGCCGCCGGAGATTCAGCGGGCACTCCAACGTCGCGCCGCCGAATCGATGGCTCACACCGACGTCGACACCGCGATCGACCGACGACCGCTGATGATCAGCGTGTATGCATTCTGCGTGTTGATCGTTGTGTTCCTACTGTACTCGCTGTTCACACCGAAACGGGTTTCGAGTTCCGTTTGGCGAGCGATTCTGCCGACCGCCGAGATCGCTGCTCCAACCGAGACGGTGATCAAATCTGTTCAACCGGGCGACGCCGAAGTCGTGCCTGGGACACGGTTGCCGATCGAGGTGGAAATTACCGGCGAGACTCCCGATGCGGTCGAGCTTGTCTACACGACGGCGGATCGGGCATTTGTGGACGAAGTGGTTCCGCTCCGCACGGATGAAACCACACCCGGTCGTTATGTGGGCGACATTCTGGGCGTCAATGGAGCCGGAATTCAACAACCACTCACCTACCGTATCTACGCGGGAGATACGCGGTCGCCGGAATACACCGTCTCCGTGCATCAACCACCGACGGCCCAAGTGACAGAGGTTCGGCTCACGCACCCCGAGTACATGAAGCTGCCGGCCGAAACACAATCGACCGGAAACATTGACGATTACGAAGGTACAACGGTTGCCATTCAAGTCTCGGCAAACATGCCGTTGAAGTCCGCGGTTGTCACGTTTTCTGACGACAATGGTACCGATTTCGGGGCGGAGAACATTCCGCTGCGGGCGGTGGGCGAGGATCGTCGGCAGTTTGGCGGCCGATGGATGTTGTCGATCGCGGACGATGGCGTGTACCCCACGCATTACCACATTGACGTCCGCAACGATCGAGACGAACGTGACCCGTCCCCGACTCGGTATGACATTGCGATTCGTCCCGATGAGCGACCTGAGATTCGTGTGATCAGCCCGCGTGAGCCGGAACTCGAACGCCCCGCCAATGCGATTCTGCCCTTGCGGTTTGCTGCTCGGGACGATTTTGCCGTCCAAACGGCCACTTTGTGGAAACAAAAGAACGACGAACAGCCACGCGTGCATCGCATCTTGTTCGAAGGTTCGGAGAAAGCCCTCACTGCGGGGTACGAGTGGAAAATCGGGGAAGGTCCCGGGTGGATAGTGAAGCCGGGCGATCGCCTCACCTGGTGGATCGAAGCTCGTGACAACAACACCCTCCGCCCCGGACGCAAGAATTCCGAGAAACGCGTTGTGGTGATCAGCGAACCGGTCACAGAGGACCAGGTCCAGAAGCAACTCGAACAAGACCGGAAGCAAAACGAACCGGACAATAAAGAGTCCCAAAACGATCCCGAACAATCGGACAATGGGAACGAAAATACCGATCCTCAGCCGGGTGATCAGCAAGATTCCGAACTCACCGACAAAGACCCGCCAAAGCCGGACGAGAACGAAAACCAAGATCAAAACGAGGATGGGAAATCATCGGATGAGAAAAACACCGACGGTAAAACCGGCGAGAGTGGCGAAGCCTCGGAAGGTGGTGAGGGCGGCGAACCGCATGACGATCCCATCGCGAACGATGGTTCCGAAGATGGCGAAGCGTTGAAAGACCTCGTGGAACGCTTCCGCGAACAACAACAGCAGAAAAACCAAGACGGCACCGGCGATTCCGATCCGCAGAACCCCGAACAGAAACCGAATGACGCGGATCAGCAGCCGAGTGAGAACAACGATCAACCGTCTGATTCGGATATGTCGGAGGGGAGCGAAAACCAACGCCCGTCGGATTCTGACCCGAACCCCGAAAACCAATCCAGCGAGAAACAGCCGACGGACGCGGATTCCAAGAATCCCAACGATAATCAGAAGCAGAACGACGACAACACCCCCGGCGATGCCTCGGACTCGGCGGATAATGAGAGTAAGCCGAAGTCGAACAACTCAGGCGGATCGAACAAGCCGAACTCCGAGAATAAACCGTCGGACAACAATTCTGCTTCCGGCGGCGATGAGAACGCGGAAACCCAAGACGATCCCGGCAACATGTCGGGCGGTGATGGCGGTACGGACACCAAACCAGGAACGGAAAACAAGAAGCCTGGTGATGTTACTGGCGGCGTACGCACGCCCGACGACGGCAAGTCCAAACCAACCGATACCACGGACCAACCGACGGACGGCAAAACGTCCGAAACCGACGATATGATGGGCGAACCAAACGTCGAGGAAAAACCAGCGTCCGACACGAAAGGTGATGGGACAGGCGAGAAAAAACCAGCGGATCAAAAACCGAATTCTGCTGCTGATCCGAAGCCGTCATCTTCCGACCAAAAGCCGGGCGAAAACAACCGCACAACCGATCGCGATCCCGATGGTCGCAAGGGCAATCCCGATTCCAAACCGTCCGATACGGATTCCGCCGAAGGGCAGCCCGGCGACAAACAGAACTCCGACGACGAGGCTGACCGACCGAAAGACGGCACCGCCGACGATTCCGAACGTCCGGCCAAACGGGAAGGTGATACGGATCGCGGCGAGGATGAACTCAAAGGCGATGGTCGTCCGAACGATCAAAAATCTCAACAGCCAGAAGGCGGAGAGAAAGGGAGCAGCAAACAGAATCAGGAAGGCGAACCGGGAAGTCAGGAAACCGGTCCTGGTGATCAATCCGACAATCCCGGCAACAAGGAAACCAGCGAGAAACCCAACGGCGGCGAAGCCAGTGACGAGACCGGCAAAGGTTCTTCGGAACGTCCTAACGGCGAGAAGCAACCGGCTGACGAAGGAATGGGAGACCCGACTACAACTGATGACACAACGACCAATCCGGACAATCAGAAGCCATCGAACGGCGAACCCGGTTCGGAGAACAAGCCGAACTCACAGAAACCAATGAACGACGAGACCGGCGAGAATGGGCCGTCTGATTCGGAGTTTGGCGATCCGGCGAATCCTTCCGATGCGAAGTCCGAGCAAAAGCCAGGGAACACGCCAGCCGGTAACGATCGACCCAACAGTGAGAAACCGAACGATCCTAGCGATACGAAGACAAAACAAGATCCGAATGGACCTCGCACCGGCAATGGTGGTGCCAACGGTCCGAATTCCGACAGCGGCGACGAACCTGCGGGGAATGCCGAGCAAGAACTCGCGCCTGCCGATCAGCCGAACTTGGAAGATAGCCAGCAAGCGGCCGACTTCGTTCTGAAGAAGTTGGAAGACGATTTAAAACGTGGAAAGGTCGATGAAGACTGGCTCGAAAGAATGGGCTGGACCGACAAAGACGCGGCCAACTTCCTGGATCGCATGAAAGAACGGCAGAACCCTGTCGAAGATTCGGCGGCAGCACAGGCCCAACGTCGACAGTACGAAGAATGGCTCAAACAACTCGAGCCGAAGAAGACGACGAAAACCGTCCGTCGGCAAGGTTCATCGGTTCGGAATCGAGCCGACCGTGACATCATCAGTGCCCCACCCGCGAACGCACCGGCCGCGGTTCGCAATCTCTATGAGGAATATCTGCGAGGCATCGCCAAACGACGCGACCGTCTGAGCGATTAAGCCGGCCGTGAAGTTCCGATCTCAAAACGCAAGGCGACGAATCTCTAATTTTGGCTCCGAAGTTGCAGAGGCGAAGGTCGAGCGTTTGCGAATCACCGGTTGAGTAGCAATCCGGTATCGCGATCCTCTATCTTCAGTCCTCCATCCTCGAATGAACACGGTTCGGAGCCAAAGCGTTGTCTCATTGGTATCAGCTGACCCCCGACGAAGTTGCCCATAAACTCTCCACGGATCTGACGAACGGTTTGTCGACGGACAAGGTCGATGGACTGCAAGTCGAACACGGTCCGAATGAATTGATCGAAACGGGCGGCCGCGGTCCGTGGAAGATCGTGTGGGAGCAAATCTCCGGGCCGATGGTAATTTTGCTGATTATCGCGGCGGTGGTGTCTGTGATTTTGCATGAGTACCAAGATGCCATCGTGATCATGTTGATCGTGGTGTTGAACGCGGTGCTTGGGTTCGTGCAGGAATACCGGGCCGAAAAAGCGATGGCCGCCCTGAAGCAAATGACCGTTCCGCAGGTGCGAGTTCGGCGGTCCGGGCGAGTTCAAGAGGTCTCCGCACGCGAGTTGGTGCCCGGTGATCTGGTGTTATTGGAAGCGGGGAACGTCGTACCCGCCGATGGCCGACTGATCGAAGCCCAATCGCTGCGTGCTCAGGAGGCGGCTCTCACGGGGGAATCGGAACCGGTCGAGAAGTCCTCACAAGCCATCGCGGAAGACGATCTGGCGGTGGGCGATCGTCGAAACCTTGGTTTCA
Organism: Thalassoroseus sp.; assembly: GCF_984380535.1. Lineage (NCBI taxonomy): Bacteria > Pseudomonadati > Planctomycetota > Planctomycetia > Planctomycetales > Planctomycetaceae > Thalassoroseus > Thalassoroseus sp. Next base: position 351,319 of record NZ_CFHRBF010000008.1, on the reverse strand, counting down.
TGGGCACGCAAGTGACCTATGGGCGTGGTTCGTTGATTGTGACCGAGATCGGCATGCAGACCGAACTCGGACACATCGCCGATATGCTGCAAACCGTCGATGCCGAAGAAACACCATTGCAACGCCGGCTCGGTGAACTCGGCAAAGGCCTGGCGATTGCGGCTATCGGGATTGTCGCGGTCGTGGTGGTGCTTGGTCTGTTGGACAGCCAAGATTGGAAGACGATGCTGCTGACTGGTATGGCGATGGCCGTCGCTGCTGTGCCCGAAGGTTTGCCAGCGGTGGCGACAGTGGCACTTGCGCTTGGAGCGCGAAAGATGCTGCGACGCCATGCACTGATTCGGAAACTGCCCGCCGTCGAAACACTCGGTTCCGTCACGGTGATTTGCTCCGACAAAACGGGCACGCTGACCGAGAACCGCATGACCGTCACCGCGATCGAAGCCGCCGGCGATCGCATCACGATCGACAATCGTGACATCGATCTCACCGGGCAGATTTCGACTAACCCGGAAATCACCCTGATTTTGGGTGTTGCAACGCTCTGCAACGATGCGTCTTTACACACCGAGAAAGACGAGTCGGAAGAACACAGCCCGAAATCGGTGGGTGATCCGACCGAAACGGCTCTCGTGTTCGCCGCCACCCAAGCCGGTCTCGACAAGAACGCCCTGGAACAATGGTTGCCTCGTCGCGGAGAACTACCGTTCGAATCTGATCGCAAACGCATGGCGACCGTTCATGCCGTGGACAGCGTCGAGATCGATTCGCCGGAAGCAACAATGTTTCGCGACCAACTGCAGTCAGCCATGCCGGATGGTTCGCAGCATGTCGTGTTAGTGAAGGGAGCTGTTGACGGGCTGCTCGAAGTCTCCTCGCGAGTGTGGAACAACGGCGAGATTGAAACGCTCGATGAGTCTTGGCGATCACGGATCGACGGTGCAAACACCGATCTTGCAAGCAACGGCATGCGGGTGCTCGGCATGGCATTTCGACCGCTCAAGCCCGAGGAATCCGCTGATTCGCCGTCAATGGATTGGGAACGTGATTTGATTTTTGTCGGACTGACGGCGATCGTCGATCCGGCTCGACCGGAGGTGCGAGACGCGGTGCATCGCTGCAAGACGGCGGGGATTCGGCCGGTCATGATCACTGGCGATCACCCGTTGACGGCGAGACACATTGCGAAAGAACTTGGCATCACTGAGAGCGAGCATGTCGTCACCGGTAGCGAGTTGGCGAAGATGTCGGAGGAGGAACTCGACAAAGCCGTTCGTGACGCTGCCGTCTTTGCGCGGGTGGCACCCGAACACAAATTGCGGATCGTTCAAAGTCTTCAGCGGCAAGGCGAAGTCGTCGCGATGACCGGTGACGGCGTGAACGATGCCCCCGCCCTGAAACGTGCCGAGATCGGTGTCGCGATGGGAATCACCGGGACAGATGTGTCGAAGGAAGCTTCCGAAATGGTGCTGACCGACGACAACTTCGCGACGATCGTCGGAGCCGTCGAAGAAGGCCGGATCGTCTACGACAACATCCGCAAGTTCATCATGTATACGATGACAAGCAACTCCGGCGAAATCTGGGTGATGCTAATCCCGGCCATCCTGGCGGCGATCGGTTGGGGCGTGATGGGCGACATTCCGTTGCCGTTGTTGCCCTTGCAAATTTTATGGATCAATCTCGTCACCGATGGCCTTCCCGGTTTGGCACTTGCCGTCGAACCGGCCGAACGTGAAACGATGAACCGACCGCCCTACCCGCCGAACGAGAACTTCTTCGGCCGCGGGATGGGTTCGCACATTCTGTGGATCGGTTTGCTAATGGGAGCCGTCTCGCTGGGCACGGGCATCGTGTATTGGCTTGCCGATGGACCGCCCGACCCCAGCGACGGTCCCGCAAATCGACACTGGCGAACAATTGTGTTTACAGTCCTCACGTTTTCGCAGATGGGCCACGTGTTAGCGGTGCGTTCGCACAAAGAGTCGTTGTTCCAGCAGGGGCTGTTCTCGAACAAACTCATGCTCGGGGCGGTTTCGCTGACGTTCGCGTTGCAAATCGGTGTGATTTACGTGCCATTCCTGCAGAACGTCTTCCGTACCACTGCGTTGAATCTGACCGATTTATTGATCTGTCTGGCGGTCAGTACCCTTGTCTTTTGGGCGGTCGAAATCCAAAAATGGTGGATACGGAAGAACAGTCCTTCGATCGGTTGATTGGAAGTTTGAAACGGTTTCCCGGCTTCAACCGCCACCGATCGATGGTTACTGAGGATGGAGGATAGAAGATCAAGGATCGCCAGGAAGATACTCTGAGACTTCGCTATCCTGTCTTTTCCATCCTCAGTCCTCAACAGCGAACGTCCAAGATACTCGGTTTTGCGAACAGATATGGCGATCACACGCAAATTTCTCGATTGGTCCGCACCGGCGCTTTCGACGGCCGCGAATTGGTTGCTGCACCAATACCGTAATGGCAACACGCTGTCGTTGCGGAATGTGGTGCTTGTCGTTCCCGGTGGTCGGGCGGCGCGACGGCTGTTGGAAGTGTTGATCGAACGCTGCGAGGCGGACGACGTCATTCTGGAACCGGGTAAAATCATCACGCCTGGCGAACTGCCGGAGTTACTGTATGAGGCGAAACTTCCCTTCGCGAATGCGGTAACCCAGGAGTTCGCGTGGTTGCAAGCACTCCGAGAGTCGCCCGAAGAAGACCTCACACGGATCGCGCGGCGATTACCTAGCCCCGAGGATCGTGGCGGTTGGTTGGCACTCGCGGATTTACTCGCGGAGATTCATCGCGAACTCGCCGCCGAGGTGCTCGACTTCGGTCACGTCAAACAAAAGTTGGACGCGCTCGGAAGTCATCACGAAGCCAGTCGTTGGCAAATTCTTCACGAGATTCAGCAACGTTACTTGCGAATTCTCGACGGACTCAAACTGTGGGACAAACAAACGGCCCGGTTGTTCGCCATCCGAGAACGCGAGTTCCGGGCGACTGGTCCGCTGGTTCTTATTGGCGTGGCCGACCTAAATGCGATGCAACGCGCGGTGTTGGCACAAGTCGCCGATCATGTTCAGACGTGGGTCTTCGCACCGCCAGCGCGGACGAACGATTTCGACGAGTTCGGCTGCGTGATTCCTGAACGTTGGCAGACCGCGAAGATCGAAGGCGTTGCCGAACGCACGACAATCGTGAACGGTCCCTCCGAGCAAGCGATGGCGGTCATCCAAACGCTCTCGGAGTTTGGCGATCGGTTCCGCGTCGATGATGTTGCGATTTCGGTGCCGGACGAACGCGTGGTGCCGTACATCACGCAACGGCTGCGGGAGTGTGAACTCGAAACACGACTCGAGGCCGGTTCGCCAGTGCGTCGCAATCCGACGGGGCGGTTGTTTCGGGCGATGGCCAGTCACTTGGAACGCACGACGTTCCGCACGTTCGCGAATCTCGCTCGGCATCCCGATGTCGAACGTTGGTTGCGTCGGCAAGGCATCGAGGGGGATTGGCTCAGCGAACTTGATGATTATTACAACCAACGGCTGCCACAATCGCTGGGACGGGAGCTACTCTCGGGTTCCGCTCGTCCCCGTCGTGATGGAACTCCGCCCGACGATTTATCCAATGCATTCCAAGCGGTCCGCAAGTGGCTCGAACCGCTCGAAGCCGCCGAGAAACCGCTGCACGATTGGTCGGATGTGATCTTTCGGTGCGTGACGGAGGTCTATCGGGCGAACACGTTCGATCCCGATTCCGCCCATGATCACACGATTCTCGCCACGATCGAGCAGTTGAAAACCGGGTTGGCGGAATTGGCTCGGTTGCCCAAGTTGCTCGCACCGTTAGTCAGTGGAGCGGAAGCGGTGCGGTTAGTGCAGCGGGCATTTGAACGCGCACGTTTGTTCGAGGAATCGTCAGCCAATTCGGTTGACTTGATCGGTTGGCTCGATGTGCGTTTGGACGATTCTCCTGTCGCGATTTTGACCGGGATGAACGAGGGCATTGTGCCGAATTCGCGGAACGCGGATATGTTCCTGCCGAACGAATTGCGACGATCCTTGAATCTGGAAGACAACGACCGTCGCTACGCCCGCGATGCGTACACGTTGACATCGATACTCGCGAGCACACCGGAAGTCCGCTTGATAGCCGGTCGACGCACCGCGGAGCATGACCCGCTAGTGCCGAGTCGGTTGCTGCTGGCGTGTGCGGAAGCGGAATTGCCGACGCGGGTTAAGCAGTTGTTCGATCCCCCGCCCAACACGCTTGCGACGGCTCGCATTGCCGGCAGTTTGCAGGCGGGACCGAAAACCGTGTTCGAGCCGCCGCGTCCCGTGCGGTTGCCGAAGCCGATCACCTCAATGCGTGTCACCGAGTTCGCGGACTACCTAAAGTGCCCGTACCGTTACTACCTTAAACAACGACTTTCGCTGAAAACTCGCGAAACGACAAGCCTCGAAATGCCACCGAGTGCGTTCGGCGATCTGATTCATGACGTGCTCGAAGAGTTCGGTCTCGACAAGGACGTTCGCGATTCAGCTTCGGCGGAGACCATTGAAAAATTCTTCAATGCGAAGCTCGATGAAATGGCCGTCGGCACGTTCGGGAATGATCCGCTGCCTGCGGTCCGAGTCCAAGTCGAGCAGGCCCGGGAGCGGTTGCGGGTCTTCGCGGAACGACAAGCAAACTGGCGAAACGAGGGTTGGCGGGTGTTCGCGGCGGAACAGAAGATCGACAGTCCCGAATCGTTCTTGGAAGTCGACGGCGAACCGATGCGTTTGCGTGGCCGTATCGATCGCATCGACATTCGCGAGACGGCCAACGGGCTCGAAGTTGCAATTCTCGACTACAAAACCGGAGATGCCGGAGATCCGCCGGAGAAGAAACACCGTAAGAAGAAGGTGGAGTGGATTGATCTGCAACTTCCACTCTATCGTCGCTTGATCCGTGCGGTCGCGGGTGTGCCGGATGTGGATTCGTTCCAAGTCGGCTATGTATTACTGCCCAGAGATTTGGTCGTCACGGGGATGCATCTCGCGGATTGGTCGCCAGACGAATTCGCGGCAGCCGACGAAGTGGCGGCAGAGGGGATTCGCAATATTCGTCGTGAGAACTTTTGGCCACCCAAAGATGATGTGCAGCATTTCCGTGAGTTCGCCGCCATCTGTCAGGATGGAATCTATGGGTCGAGTGGGGAAGACGAAGCGGAAATGGAAACCATCTAATCAGCCGAAACTGATCTTTGAACAGTTGATCGTGAGGAAGTTTTTGTCCAGATTCGTGATTCGTATTAGGCATGATCGGCGAAATTGGTTAACTTGACGGTAATGCTGCGAAAACACGGAGGGAATCGTGAATTCCGATCGATATTGACTCAAGTCGGACCGATCTCGGTAACGAGGGGGGGCTGTGTTCCGATTCCGGTTGCGCCAAGGGCAATCTTCCGTGCCAAACACCGATGCCAAAGAATTACTCGTCCGAAAAGCCGCGGAAGCGATTCACGCTGCCGATTCGTCGGCATTTCTGGTTGAGTCTCGCGTCGTTCGTCGCGTGATCCGAGCGGAATACGAACTGACCGGCTTGGGCATGCGGATTCCGCATCGCAAGAGCTACGTCATCGATGCGGACACCCTCTTGGAAGTCGTGCAGCGTGACGAGTTGGGGCTTGATCGCAGCAGCCAAGTCCGTTCACCCGCAATTCTCATCGCCCAACCCGGTGATGAACGGTTGGCAACGCTGACGCTGTCCGATTTATTGTTGCGGTCGTGGAGTCTGTTGTTTCACGCGCGGATCGATGCCACGATTGCGGAGAAAATCGAGAAGCAGGAACTTACGGCCAGCATCGTTCGTGAACGGATCGACCGCATCGGGCAAGTCGAGTACGACGAAATGCACGCGGTCATTCGGCAGGAAGATTTTCTGCTGCGGCCCGAAGATCCGATGCATATCTATACCGAAGCGGCCGCGGTGTTTCTGGAACTGAAGTACTTCCGTCCGCAATGGCTCTCGGCGTGGTTTCCTTGCTTGGACGATTTCGACCGTGTGGAGGCAATTTTCGCGGAAGATGTCGATGTTCAAGGTTTGCTGGAGTCGACTCGACCCGAAGGTGCTCCCAAACCTGGCGAGCAACTTTCCAATCGCACGACCCCACGAACACACGGCGATGCCGCCCCTCCGTTATCGTTTGAGCCGAAAGTGACAAGCCAGGAGCGATTGACACGATCAGCCGCCGAATTTGCAGCCAACGGAGAACACAATAACCGAGCGTATAACCGGTTAGTCGCCAAAGCCAACAAATCTTCCGATCGTGGCAACTCGGCGAAGGCGGCATTGCTGCGGTTGCGAGCGGCTCGCCACGGTCGCCGGGAATCGGTCGGCGAAGCCTCGTTGGGGGCGGAGCGGGAACTTGATCAGTTGGCTGCCCGACTGCAAAAAGCATTGGGGTTCGATGAGCACGAAGCGGATTCATGGCGAGAAATCCTGTCGGCTTTAGCGGCCAATGCTACGAGCGGTTTTTGGAACGCCGACAAACGGATGCTGTACGATCTGCAAAAGGTCTGCATCGATCATGAACGCCAAGTCTCGAAAGTCGACTTGGTCCCATGGGTGATGTCCTTGGGCAAGAAACCGGTGCGACGCACGCTACCTAATCAACGTGAAGTGTTGATGTCGAAGCACTTGCGTCAAGCGACCAGCCGATTGGCTGCGGTTCGTTTGCCTCGAGATGAACGCGAAAAACTTTCCAAATTGCTCCATGAAGCAACGGAGTCGGCCGAGCAACAACTTCGTGGACGTCTCGGTCCGTTGGTAACACGGGCCCTCGATGATGTCGGTATCTGCCCGCGAAACCTGCCCGAACGTATTTCGCGGAAGAAGTTGATCAACGAGTTGCTCGATAAAATCGTACATCACGGCTTTCTCAATATGAGCATGCTGCGTGATGCCCTGTCCCGCAACAATCTGAAGATGCCGGATCTCTCCGGTCCTAAGGAGCTTTGGAAAGGCGATTGGTTGCTGCAGGCCGATCGTCGGCTGAACGAGCTACTCGACGGAGTGTATCGTCGTGGTGAAATTTATCTGCGGGGTTTGCAGAAAGTTAGTTCTCTCGCCTTCGGCACACCGCCCGGACGGTTCCTCACGAAGTACGTGGCCATTCCGTTTGGTGGTGGACTGATCGTCCTCGAAGGGATGAAGCACCTGTTCGATAAGTTGGCCGGTGTCGACACCCATGCGGTGCCGGTCGAAGGCACGGAACTCAGCGAAAGTCCGACCCACTTGCTGTCTTGGTTCGATTCCCACCATCACCCGACGGGTTTTTGGACCGGAATCGTCGTGATGGGCTTTTTTCTGATGGGCCTGATCCACGTTCCGAAGTTCCGCGCGGTCGTGGTCGATGTGTTGAAGGCGGTCTGGCGAATACTGCGAATCGGGGTCGTTGAATTCCCGAAGTGGTTGTGGCGGGTGAGTTCGCTGCGGTTCCTCTTTAAGAGCCGTGTGGCGAAAATGTTCCGTGAGTGGGTGTTCTATCCCCTGGTTATCACAGGGGTTGTGTGGTTGATGTTCCCGCTGGTCACCCCGCTCGAACGCATGCATATCGGCTGGGCCGCGTTGTTGTTCGCGGTTCTGACGATCGCCCTCAATAGCCGGGCTGGTCGTGATTTCGAAGAACTCGCCACCGAACGTGCCCACGATACCTGGCGTCGTGTCCGAGCACACGTGTTCGTCGCGTTGTTTGAATCGATCATGAACTTCTTCAAACGCGTGCTGGAAACCGTCGAACGGATCCTGTATGCCGTCGACGAGTGGCTCCGCTTCAAGAGTGGCGAGAACTCGCTGACAATGTGGATCAAAGGCGTCGCGGCATTCCTATGGGCAGGGGTGGCGTTTGTCTTACGGTTCGTGATCAATCTGCTTGTCGAGCCACAGGTCAACCCGATCAAGCACTTCCCCGTCGTGACGGTTTCGCACAAAATCATTCTGCCACTTGGGTTTACGAGTGATCCCAAGACGACGCTGAGTCCGTTAGCCTCGATCATTGCTCCCCTGTTCGACGACATCAGCACCGCCAACGCGATTGCGGCCGGGGTTGTATTCCTGATCCCTGGCGTGTTTGGGTTCTTGGTTTGGGAGTGCAAAGAAAACTGGCGGTTGTACACCGCGAATCGCTCTCGAAAACTGCGTCCGGTCGTGGTCGGCAGTCATGGGGAATCCATGATTCGTCTAATGAAACCCGGTTTTCATTCCGGCACGATCCCAAAAATCTTCCGCAAATTACGTCATGCGGAGCGTCATCACAGCCCGGAACGTCGTACGCGTAACCGTGTGCGTCACCATGAGAAACTGCATCACGTTGTCGTCGAGATTGGTCATTTCGTTGACCGCGAGTTGATTCAACTTCTCGCCGAGAGCAAGGAAATTCAACACCTGACCATTCGCACTGGCAAGATTCGCGTCGCGTCGAACAGCATTTGTGTGGAGTTGTTGTGTCCGCAACTTTCTGATCTGTCTCTCGTAGTGGCGTTTCAGGAACAGTCGAGTTATCTGATGGCCGGCACACTTCGACCGGGTTGGACGGTGGCGTTGAACGAAGCCGAACAAAAATCGTTGTGGTTGGCGTTCGCCGGTTTCTACAAGATGGCGGGGGTGGATATTGTTCGGGAGCAACTGCAAAGTTGCTTCGTGGGCGGGATGCCTCCTTATGACATGACGGATCGCGGTCTCGTCGTTTGGCCGAGCGGGGACTACCGCGATGAAGTCCGGTACGAAATGACCCAACGTCCGACCATGCGACCGAAACCCCGTACACTCGCCAAACAACATGCCATGCCCGCGATGGATGCACCGCAAGCAATTTATGCGGAGAACGCAATCCAATGGGACGATTGGGTGGCTGCCTGGGATGCCGAACAGCACTCGAAACCCGGTCCCGCTTTGTTCGCAAACGATGTGCGGCTGTTGCCGGCGATTCCCGCGTCGAACCTCAATTGACGGTTTTGCCTGAAAAACACGGCGAATCAGGCAGTTCGCGGAAACTTATTGACACATTCCGAAAGTGAGGGCTATACTCCGCGCGGGTCGGTCTAGGATGGGCCGAGAATTTTCGCTTCACGGAGGGCTCACGGATGTGGATGATCCCAACGCTCGCTGGGGATTCCAGCAAACGGGCATCATCCCTCAAACGGATCGGGCAGCGGATGGACGTCCGCGGATTGGCCCGCCGATGCGGTTACGCCTTCGAGAAAGTCACGCATTACTGGCGTGAAGAAGGATTTCGCGCGGTCGCCGGTCGTCTTGTTCGCCGGTTCGAACGTCAAATCCGTCAGGCTTCTCCGGCGAGAAATTATCGTGCGTGGCAGAAAGCCTTCGAGCCAAGTGCCCTCGAACTCCAACGACAAATGATTTGGTCTCAACAGGCGGACGGTCCGTTGCTCTCGTTGTGCACCGACCTTCCGGCTGACCTTCCGGCCAAAAATCTCAAGCGATATCTCGCACTCACCGCAGAGAGTTTGACTCAACAAACATATGGGATTTGGGAGTGGATCGTTGTCACGGATCGGCCCTCCGCTGACATGTCGGAATTGTTGGAGGTGGAATCGCGAATTCGTGTGGTCTCGAAAGACCAAGCCGATTGGTTCACAACTTCGCAGGGTTCGCATGTGGCTCGGTTAAACCTGGGCGATCGGTTGTCACCCTGGGCATTGTTTGCCGTGGCGGACCGACTCGACGAGAACGCATCGATTGACGTTCTCTACGGTGATCACGATATCTGGACACCAACCGGCCGACGTTGCCAACCTCAGATGTTGCCGGAATGGTCACCCGAGAATCTGCTCGAAGCGAATGATCTTGGCAACACCGTTTTCTTCCGTCGCGAATTGCTACGGTCACTTGAAGAGTCCCCTCAATCGACTTGGGATGCCCTGCTGCAGACGGCGGAACACTCTTGTCAGATCGAACACATCCCTCAAGTCCTTTTCCACCGCTGCCCGGAAACCGAAGGGGCGGAGGATGGTGAAACATTACTCCCTAAAACATTCCTGCGTCGCGGTTTGAATTGGCATTGTGAACGACAATTAAATCGCCGGTTGCGACTCACATGGCCGGTGGATACCTCAAAAACCGTCTCGATCGTGATCCCGACGAAGGACCGGTACTCGCTGATCTCGAAATGCTTGGACGGTTTACTCCATCACACTGCGTATCCGTCGCTGGAAATTATTCTTGTCGACAACGGCAGCACCGATGTAGAGGTGCTTGCGTTATATGAATCGTTGAAGCACGACGCCCGGGTGCGGGTCGTCGAGTTCGATCAGCCGTTCAACTATTCCGTCGCTTGCAACATTGGCGCACGTGCGGCGAACGGCGATTACTTGCTGTTCCTGAACAACGATATTGAAGTCATCGATCCCGAATGGCTGACCGAACTTGTCCGCTGGGGCGAACAAGCAGAAATCGGCGTGGTAGGTGCTCGGTTACTGTTTCCGAGTGGGAAAATTCAGCACGCCGGTCTCGCGTTGGGTTTGACCAGTGTCGCCGGTCATCTGTTTGCGAACTTGCCACCCGGGACGCCGAGCCCGCTTGGAAATTCGGAGTCGCTACGCAACGTGACTGCGGTCACTGGTGCTTGTCAGTTATTGCGAACAGAGTTGTTCTGGGACGTCGGCGGAATGGATGAAGAGTTCCGCATGACGTACAGCGATGTCACGTTGTGTCTCAAAATCTGGCAACAGGGCTATCGCAACTTATACACGCCGCATGCGACGCTCGTGCATCATGAGTCCGCAACCCGGCCACTCGGAGACAGCCTGGAAGACTTAGAGTTGTTCGTGGAATTTCTTGTGAATCGGGGAATCGATCGTGACCCGTATTTCCATCCCGCGTTGGAATGTTTGGCCACCACGCCACGTCTTCGCCGGGCGGACGAACAAAACACGAGCGAGCAACTTGCCAGTTGGATCGAACGTTTGCGACCTCGCACGGAATTGAAACGGGCGGCTTGATCAATCGCCATCTCATTACGGAACACCAACCGCCAAGGACGGAGCGGACCCATGCCACAGACAACGCCCTCGAAAACAAGCCCCCGACGCAAAGGCATTATTCTCGCCGGCGGTTCGGGCACGCGGCTGTATCCGATCACACAGGTTATCAGCAAACAGCTGCTGCCGATCTATGACAAACCAATGATCTACTACCCGCTCAGTACGCTGTTGCTGGCGGGCATCGAAGACATTCTTGTCATCAGCACGCCACACGATCTACCGTTGTTCCAGAAGATGCTGGGTGACGGTTCGCAATGGGGCATCAATCTGCAATATGCCGAGCAACCGAAGCCGGAAGGCTTGGCTCAGGCGTTTATCATCGGCGAGGAATTTGTTGGCAACGATCCCACGTGTTTGGTGCTCGGTGATAACATTTTCTACGGCCATCAACTGACCGCGACCTTACGCAACGCCGCTGCGGTTACCGATGGTGCGAGTGTCTTTGCGTATCACGTGCATGATCCCGAACGGTATGGGGTCGTGGTGCTCGACGACAACAAACGAGCCCTCGAAATCGAAGAAAAACCCACGCAACCAAAATCCAATTGGGCTGTCACCGGCCTGTACTTCTACGATAACGACGTCGTCGAGATGGCTAAAAACCTGAAACCGTCTGCACGCGGCGAATTGGAAATCACCGATATCAACCGCATCTACCTTGAACAAAAGCGGTTGTACGTCGAGACACTCGGACGTGGTAGCGCGTGGCTCGACACGGGGACTCATGAGTCGCTGATGGAAGCGTCTCAGTTTGTCGCCGTGCTGGAATCGCGACAGGGGTTGAAGATCGCCTGTCCCGAGGAAATCGCCTGGCGAATGGGGCACATCAACGACGACGATGTCTTGAAGCTCGCCGAACCGATGAAGAAAAACGAGTACGGCCGCTACTTGATCGACATGATTCGCACCGAAGGTTCCGCACGACGGAAACAAATGGAATCGATCGCAGAAGCGGCCTAACGGATTTATGCCAAAGTTGAAGTTCGACAGGGTGTCATTACAGGAAATTGCATCAGTTTAGCGTCGTGGGTGGCATGCCCACGGTTTTACGTGGGCATGATTGGACATTCAAACATCGCTGGCCCATGCCCACCCCAAACGGTGGGCATGCCACTCAAGTATAAAACGCATTGAATGTTACGGTATATTGTCTTTAATACATGCAATTTCCTGCAGTGGCACCCGATCGAACAGCCGAAAATACGCACGGCTCACAGGGTCGTGACACCCAAGTTTTGACACCGCGTCGATGCGGAAACGGAACAGGTTATGAGTTCGAACACGTCGAACAATCGCCCGCGAATCTTGTTGATTGGGGCGAACGGACAAGTCGGTTGGGAGTTGGTGCAAACGCTCTCGACGCTGGGTGAACTGACCGCGACCACGCGTTCCGGGTCTTCGCCGGTGGTGGCGAATTGTCGACCGCTCGACTTGACCGACGCCAACGCGATCCGTGCGTGTGTGGCAGACGTCCAGCCACAACTTATCGTCAATGCGGCCGCTTATACGGCGGTCGATCAAGCCGAGTCCGACATGGAAATGGCGAACTGGATCAACGCGGATTCGGTGGCCATCATCGCGGAATCAGCGAAACAGATTGACGCAGGCGTGGTGCATTACTCGACCGACTACGTATTCAACGGCGACGGCGATCAGCCGTTCCGCGAAGACGCCCCGACTGGTCCACTCGGTGCCTATGGCGCGAGCAAACTTGCCGGTGAGGAAGCGTTACGATCCGTGGGCGTCGATCATCTCATCTTACGGGTGAGTTGGGTCTACGGGGTGCATGGGAAAAACTTCGTCAAAACGATGTTGCGATTGGGACTGGAGCGTCCGGAACTTTCGATCGTCGCCGATCAAATCGGTGCCCCGACTTCCGCCCGTGCAATTGCCGAAGCCACCGCACACATTCTCGCTCAAGCGAAAAGCGATTTCGCTTCGTTCCTGGGCCAAGTTGGTGGGACCTATCACTTTGCCTGTCAGGGGGAAACCAGTTGGCATGAGTTCGCCAGTGAGATCTTCCGTCTGGCGAACGACAGCAACGTGCCGCTTTCCGTTCAGAGTGTGAAACCGATTCCAACGGCGGACTATCCGACTCCCGCGAAGCGACCGTTAAACTCTCGCATGGATTGTTCCAAGCTCCGCGAAACCTTTGGCATCGTTGGGCCGAAATGGCAGGATGCACTCCAAGCGACCTTCGCGAACCTGCGACCGACCCTGCCGACGACGACCAAACCAAATTGCAAAGTTGCCTAGCCGGCACTTCACGAACCAACCAAGTACTGACCTGAATCATCAGCGATCAAACAAGGATGTGAGACATGAAAATTCTCGTGACGGGTGGGGCCGGGTTCATCGGTTCGGCATTGATTCGCCATCTGATTGGTAACACCGAACATGAAGTCGTGAACGTCGATTGTCTGACGTACGCCGGGCACCTTTCCACTCTGGAAATGATCGCTGACGATCCGCGTTACACGTTCGAGCAAGTCAACATTTGCGATGCGGTTCGCATCAACGAGTTGTTCGAGACGCACCGCCCCGATGCGGTGATGCACTTGGCGGCCGAGTCGCATGTCGACCGTTCGATTGACGGTCCGGCGGAATTCATTCAAACCAACATCGTTGGGACCTACAACATGTTGGAAGCGGCCCGCACGTACTGGAACACGTTGCCCGAAGACAAGAAAGCTGCCTTCCGATTCCATCACATTTCGACCGATGAAGTCTATGGCTCACTCGGCGATGACGGGTTCTTCTTGGAAACCACTCCGTACGACCCAAGTTCGCCATACTCGGCAAGTAAAGCCTCTTCGGACCACCTTGTGCGGGCCTGGGAACACACGTTCGGGTTGCCGACAATTGTGACGAACTGCTCGAACAATTACGGCCCGTTCCAATACCCGGAGAAACTGATTCCTGTCATCATCCGCAACGCGATTGCCGGCAAGCCGTTGCCGATTTATGGCACCGGGGAAAACGTGCGGGACTGGCTGTTCGTGGACGATCACGCTCGGGCATTGGTCACGGTCGTCGAGAAAGGCGTCGTCGGCGAAACCTACAACATCGGCGGCCGCAACGAGCGGACGAATCTGCAAGTCGTCGAAGCGATCTGCAACTTGCTCGACGAATTGTTGCCCGCATCGAAGCACGCCCCACACAAAAATCTGATCACCTATGTGACCGACCGTCCCGGACACGATTTCCGTTATGCGATCGATTGCAGCAAGATCGAACGGGAACTTGGCGTCACGCCAAGTGAGACATTTGAAACCGGTCTGCGACGTACGGTGGAGTGGTATCTCGCCAACGATGCTTGGTGTCAACGCGTCACAAACGATCGTTACGAAGGCCAACGGCTCGGCTTGCACGACAAGAAAAAATCTGCGTAACGGTGATACCGAAAGCTGGGATTCGTCCCAACATTCAGACGCCACGGAGTCAAATCAAATGCTGGGTTACGCTTTGCGAACCCGGTTTACAAATTTTCGGTGAGACGGTCACGGAGGACTGGCATGGAGATCAAACCGACGAAACTTGATGGCGTGGTCATCATTGAGCCGAAGGTGTTTGGCGATCAGCGTGGCTTCTTCATGGAAACATGGAACGCCAAGCGATACAGCGAAAGCGGGTTGGATTTCAGTTTTGTGCAGGACAATCTGTCCTACTCGCGACGTGGCATTCTGCGAGGGTTGCACTACCAGAACCCGAACACTCAGGGGAAACTCGTCTCGGTGTTGGAAGGCGAAGTTTATGACGTGGCCGTCGATGTCCGAGCCGGTTCCAAGACGTTCGGGGAGTGGGTCGCGGTAACACTTTCCGCCGAGAACAAACGACAATTCTACGTGCCACCCGGTTTCGCACATGGCTTTTGCGTGACCAGCGAAATGGCGTTGTTCGTTTACAAATGCACGGACTTCTACGATCCGTCCGCCGAGGGCAGCATCCTCTGGAACGATCCCGACTTGGGAATCGATTGGCCCGTCGAAGACCCGCTTCTTTCGGACAAGGACAAAGATGCCCCGCGACTAAAGGATGTGCCGCTCGAACGGCTGAACTTTCGTCTCTCCCCGTCCGCATCCTTGCAACGAAAAGCCGCCTGAAGGGTTCGTTAAAAGCCGTTGAGCTGGAGCATTCCGGCAGATTTTTCCGGGATTGGTCTGGTTGGATGGTAGCGATTGTGACGAAAAGAGAATGTGAGAGACCGAATCGGGACGGCGTTCCGTCCGTAGTTCGGGATCGGCATTCGCAATTCGTTTCCAGTTCGGAAACGCTGTTTCGATGAATAAGACGCTGGAGTGTCACCTGTGATCGATTTCAGTGATTGGACTCTAACACTCGATCGCAAACCGACTCAGTGGTTGCTCATTGGTGAGGGACCGACATTCGCCAACCTGGCGGATCTCGACCCAACCCCGTGGACCACCGTTGGCCTCAACTATGTCTTTCGCCGGACGAAAGTCGATCTCGCGATTGTGCTCGATGCAGAGGCCGTCGACAGTTGCACCGACACGGACCTGAAGAACGTCGGCACATTGTTGATGCCGACGGAGCCATTCGTGCATGGCAAACCAAGTTCCATCACGCTCGACGAACTTGTGAGTGTTGTGCCGGCATTGCAGAAGTTGGCAGACGCCGGTCGTCTCGTGGGTTTCGATCGGTCACGTCTCGAGGCGTGTTCGGGTGGCTACGACAAACACCGACCTGCACTCGACGAACGCGTCGCCTGTGAACTTCTCACGAAACTCGGGGCCGAAGCCGTCGATACGCTCGGGTGCGATGAGACTGCCGATATTCACGACGAGTTTCGACCATTTCGTGAGTCTCGTTCGCTTGTGGTCGATCCGCACTCGCGTCAAAAACAACGCGACCATCGACACAAACACTTGGCCAGCCTCGGCATCGAACAGCGACCTTTGGCGACGCCCTTTCACGTTGTTATCAACGCGGATGAGTCGCAAGAACTCGCGGCGGGAGTGTTGGCCCGAGGGCTACGGGATCACGCCACGATTCCGATTGCTATTTCAGTTCTCAAGAATCCCACTCTGCCTCGCGTACGGAATCCGCAACGTTGGCCACGTGACACGCGAGCCCTTTCGCGATTCCTCATTCCGGAACTTACCGGTCATCAAGGTTTGGCCTTGTTCCTGGAAGCCGACATGCTCGTGCGTGGCGATGTCGCGGAACTCGTGTCACAGGTTTCGAATGATTGCCAAGTTGCCGTGTTGCCACGACAAGAATCGACAGGTTGGGAACCAACGCCTCAAGTCATCAATTGTGAACGGGCCGATTGGCAAATCGAACAGGTGATTCGTGGGTTAGATGACGGAACCTACACATCGGATGAACTCATCAATTCTCTCGCTGTTGTTCGAGACCCTCAAGAAATCGCCGTACAAATCCCGGCGACTTGGCGACCAAGCACGGGGCCACTGACAGGCAAAAGCGTTGTACATCGTTTCCGTGATCCGCTGCATCAGCCATGGAAACACGAGTTCGGAAGTTGCTCAGCCTGGGACACCGCCTTGCGCCGAGCGATTAAAACCGGTGATGTCACCGTCGATGACATCTACGACGCCGTCGACGAGGGATACATCCACGAGACGCTTCTGAATGCCTTCTCCGATGAGCAAATGGACGTGTTCCGAGCACGTCGCCGATTCCCACTGCCTCAACCGCATCCGGGAAATCGGATCATTGTCCTAACGAAGCGGGCTTATGCATTCGCCGGACGGAGTGCACGAAATCCTGTTGGGGCGATGCGACGATTGTTGCACGGTTCTTGGTAGTTCATCACCAATCCAGATTTCAAACGGTTTGAATCAGATCACTCATGGATCAACTTTCCCTGACAGCTCAACAAAGCGTCTCGAACACACCCCGTGTCTGTTTCTGGGGTGACGGGGCGAGCGGTTCATGGTTGATGCGGGCCGAGCAAATTGCGGCGATGCGGCCAGAATGGGATGCCTTCGGCAAACACGATTTTTCGCCATCGCAGCTTGGCGATTACGACGTGCTGTGCATCATCAAACGGTTCGATCTACCGCTCGCTCTCCACGCACACGCGTTGGGCAAGGCGGTTGTCTACGACCCAGTCGATCCGTGGGTTCAGCCCTGTGATGGTTTGGTCAATAACTCGATTTCAAGAGTGTTAGACTATTTTCATCGCTTCTTCGAAGGGTTGCCGGTTGACGGCGTCATCTTTCCGAATCGCAAGATGATGGAAGATCATGGCCATCTCATGCCCAACGCCACCACGATCTATCATCACTATCGACAAAACACCAAGCCCATCAAGATCCGCGAGAAAGCGGAAGTGATTGGCTATGAAGGCCGGGCGGAATATCTCGGGCCTTGGGAACAAATCGTGACAGATGTGGCTGCGAAACTTGGGTTGAAGTTCGTCGTGAACCCAGCTCATCTCGGACTCTGTGATATTGGATTCGCCGCCCGCGGTGGATTGCATGGCTCGATGATGGCGTCGCGGTACAAGTCGAATGTGAAACTCGCCAACCTCATGGGAGCGGGAATTCCTGCGATCGTTCAAAGTGATGAACAATCCTATCGTGAAGTCGACAATGGCTATGTCAAATTCTTCACCGATGAAGCACAACTCGAAGATTGTTTGAGACAGGTCTTGCCCTATGAGCATCGGCAAGAGATTCACCAAAGTTTTCTCGCTGATCGAACGCCCTACTCTCTCGAAGCAATTGCCGCACAATACGAAACATACTTTCAGTCAGTAATGGCCTGGAAGCAAGGGTTTCCTCTGTCGAATGCCGCCTGACGTGAGGATTCTAATTCCGTCTAGGCAGATTTGACGAGATCCGTTATTGGTGCCCCCGAATGGTGGCTCAAAGTTTGACACTTGTTCAATGATCGGTACGACCATGACTGCAATGGTAGAGTTCAATAAATACCGCGCCCACGGAGCTTACCATTGGGAACATCTCAAGACTCATCCCGAATATGGGTTGCGGGTGATGCACTGTTGTGCCACAGCGAAGGCGACTGATGTCGTCCTCGATCTTGGCTGTGGTGACGGTGCGTATATGTACGAGATGTCGAACTATTGTCAGCACGTTGTCGGCGTGGACGGGGATCAAGACGGTGTGAACTGCGCGCGTCAAGAACTCGATCAGCATGGCGTGACAAATTATACACTCGTGCATAGTGTGTTCTCGGATATGCATTCACGAATGCCCGAGGAGTACAAAAAGTTCGACTTGATTTACTCGATGGATTGCATCGAACACCTGCTGGAACCAACCGAACTCTTGAGTGTGATCGATCACTATCTCAAGCCAGATGGTCAATTCATTATCGGGACTCCATTATTCGTGACGGAAGAATTGGTCTCGAAGTACCATGTCAAAGAATACACGCGGAAAGAACTCCATCGCATGATCAAGCCGAAATTCGAGCTTGTGCGTGAACGGTGGTTACCAGCTCGGCATCCGAAAGATCCGAGTAAACTCAAGCCGCGGTTTTATCTGATGGTTTGCCGTCGTCGACCTGAATTAACTGAGAAAAAGTCGAGCATTCTAGACGCGTGGAAGAAACCGCTCCGCGCCATTCGGTCGTCACTTCGACCGTCTGAAAAGTCCTAACGTCAACCGAACTATTTCTCTCCATCCGCTGAGCAATCCCGTCGCGGTGTACAGTCAGCGACTTCAAACCACGAGGACGACACGAATGTCGACGGAATCGATCGCGGGAGTCTGCGAACTCGAACGGACGAGTCCACAAACCGAAGAGAATTGGTCGGATTCCGACAACACAGAGACCGTAGCTCAAGTCGATCCGGCGTCTCTCGCAGAGTACGTGAACGTCTCCGACCGTATCAATGCGTTTGGACTTTCGTTTTGGAAAGAAGCGTTTCTCGAACTTCGCGCGAGTCGGCAGGTCTTCTGGCGACTCGCACGACGTGAAATCGTTTCGCGGTATCGGCAGTCGATGCTAGGGCTAGGCTGGGCGATTCTGACACCGCTCGCCATGGCCGGTGTGTTTATCTATCTCAATTCAGCGAATGTTGTCGCTGTCGGTGACACCGGTTTGCCTTACCCCGTGTTTGTGTTCAGCGGGCTGATTCCGTGGCAAATGTTCGCCGCCTGTTTGACCCGTGGTTCGCAAAGCCTTGTCGCGTCGACACACCTTGTACAACGGCTGCGTTGCTCTCGAGAGGTGCTAGTTCTCGCCGCGATGGCCAGTGCCGTGTTCGACTACATGATCGGTGTGGGGCTCACTGCGATTGTACTCCTTGGCTACGGAGTTATGCCGGCTAGTACCGTGGTGCTACTGCCGCTACTCGTATTCATGCAGTTTCTATTTAGCTTTGGCATTGTGCTGATTCTCTCTGTGATGAATGCCGTCTTGAGAGACATCACAAGCGTGATTCCGCTCGTGATCAATCTATGGGTGTTCATGACACCCGTGTTCTTTCCAACATTCACGGAAGGCAGACGGTTGATACTTAACTGGCTCAACCCGATGTGTGCATTCATCACAGCCTATAGAGACCTGCTATTTCGTGGTTACCTGACAATGCCAGGCCAACTGGCTTTGAGTTGTGGAGTGACAGTCGTCATGCTGCTTGTCGGTTGGCGGTTCTTTCACTGTTTGCTACCGCACGTCGCAGAAAAAGCATAAGCCGACTCATTCACGTGACTAGCGAACATTACAACGGGATTGACATTCAAGCCGTCGGAAAGTGGTATTGAGAACATGGCCGATACTTGGAAGTTAAAAGTCAGCAATGTCTGGAAGCGGTACTGTGGCAACCTACGCCGCGGCTCCTTATACGCATTGACGGACTCGTGTCGCACATTCTTCAATATGGCGAATACAAACCCAAGCTTACGGAATGACGAATTCTGGAGCTTGCGTGATGTCTCTTTCGAGATTGGTCCCGGACGTTGTTTAGCAGTTATTGGTCGAAACGGTGCGGGTAAGAGTACCCTGATGAAGCTGTTGACCGGCGTCATTACTCCCGATCAGGGAGAGATTCGCGCTCGCGGACGATTGATCGCTTTAATGATGTCGGGCGTGGGTTTTCACCCGATGCTCTCAGGTCGCGAGAATGTTTACATCTATGGCAGCTTGCTAGGACTAAGCCGGAGTGAACTCGACCGGCGTTTCGATGAGATTGTTGAGTTCTCGGAAATTGGCGACGCCATCGATATGCCCGTCAAGTACTATAGTAGCGGGATGTATGTCCGGCTGTCTTATAGTATTGCAGCGCAGGCTCAGCCAGATGTTCTGCTAGTCGACGAGGTTCTAGCAGTTGGCGATGTCGCCTTTCGAGAGAAATGTATCCGCCATCTTCAAGGGTTGAAAAAGCAAGGGACAACCCTGGTTCTCGTAAGTCACTCGGCGGGCCAGTTAAGACGTCTTGCGGACGAAGCTCTCTGGCTGCAGAAAGGCCAAGTTCTCGCTCATGGTTCGGCCGATGTGCTCTTGGAACAATATCAGACCGATGCTGAGTCAGAGGCATCGGGTGCGCGAGAAGTGAAAACTCACAACCCCGATGCACTACCAACTGCCGCATCAGTTTGTCGAATCTTCAACCCTGCGAAAATAGAGTCAGAAGATTCCGGTCTCTCTGCCGTGCAGGTGGTCAAAGCGAGTTTGTCCGGGAACGATCTCGAAACGACAAAGACAATCCAGTTGCAGGCGGGTACGCCACAGACGTTGTCGGTTCAGTGCAAGTTTCAAGAAACCGTCGTCAAAGCTACCACGCGCTTGTTGCTAGTTGATTCCAATGGTGCTTGTGTCGATTCCACAGAGTTCTTGTTAGACCCAAATCGATTTGCATCAACAGGTGAAGGCGACGAAGGTTGTCTAACCTGGGACTTTGCCGTGGAATCTCTATCGGGAGATCACGAACTACGGTTGTTGATGACCCGTCCCTTGGCAGATGGTGCGGAACAGATTCTTGTCGACCGTCGATGGTCGATCAATGTGCGAACTGCCGAGGCGCCTGCGAACTCTAGTACCGTTGCTGATAACCAAACAAGTATGACGGACTTCGTAGGTTCTGCGGATCTCAATAGTTCCGTGACCGTGCGATGTCTTGGGAAAATTTCGTGCGATCAGCCGTCTGCAGCGGAGCGACCGGTGTTGGCGTGTCGTCGTTTGACGCTCCACGGTAGTGATGAAACGATTTCCGGGCTCGTTGGGGATGCATCGGGGTTGCGTGTGGTGCGAGGGTTTGCGCCGTCGGCCCGTGTCCCACGGACATTCGTGCGAGTTGGCGAGACCTGCCGCCTAAGTTTGGAACTAGAAACCACGCAAAAGTTAGATCGATGTGAACTTGGTTTTGAGGTTCACGAAACTGGCAAGTCAATTCTAGGCGGAGTGATCGCTAAAGTTGGTGGCGTCGCTAGTCAGGAGGGGCGGTTTCAGGTTGATATCGACTTTGATGCGAACATTACAGCGGCCGACTATGAGTTCAACGTCTGGGCAACAGCTGAGACACTCGATGGCCGGCAAATCGAGATTGAACCCGTCGAGGCGTTGAGGATGCAAGTTGTCGGTGGCGCAAGTACAGGCAACGAAGCATTAGTGACGTTCCCGAAACGGATCGCGATCGAGTCGGGATGTGAAGAGTCTTCGGAGATTCAGCGATTACAACGTGCGAAATCCGAGGCGTCGCCAGAGTACAATGGAACAGAGATCGTTGCCGCTGGCTTTGTCGATGTTACGAATCCACATCATGTTCGACTGCAATCGGGAGACTCTTTGAGGACGGTGTTCTATACAAAGCTGTCGCGTGTGGTTCAAAGCCCCGGGCTGAAACTATCGTTCACAACGCTAGACGGTCGACGTGTTGCAAGTTTGGACACCATCCTAGATCCACGTTTGATTGAGGCCGATGCTAACGAGGGGTTGTTGCGGCGTTATGAGTTTGAGATGGTCCCGTCTTTGAGTGCCGGGATCTATGATGTCAATCTCGCTTTGCAAAGTCGTGAGTCTGACAATCCCCATGTCATCGCGCGGATGCCTAAGTTTGCACGGTGTATAGTCGGTGCGACAAAACGTTCACCTCACATCCGATCCACATCAATCGTCTATAACTTTGTGCAAGAGCCGGCGGTTGAACAGGTGGTAGCCGAAGAGCTACGTAAGTCAGCCTAGATCTTTTTTGGTCTTTTTGTGGATATCGGCGAATTCGGCTCAAGTCCGAGCGGAAACTGCTCTGGACTTAGTTGCGGACTTCTTTAAGATTCGCTTTCCGGTCCGGCAATGGACTAGCATGCTTGATTTCTACGTTTGCATGCTGATCGATTGCTCTACCTGCCGATTCGCCACTTCGAGTTCCCCGCTTCGAAGTGTGCCGATCCGGAATCCCCATTTCTCGGAACGGATACGAGGACCCACGGCATGGCTGCCTATTCATGGTGTCGTCTTTATTGGCGGCTTAAGAATTCATTGTGCTGGCTAGGTTTAGTCATTCTTGGTAGTGCGTCGGGTTGTTTTTCGCATTATCAGTCTGCACCTTATAGCCCTTATGCACCTGCACCGTATCAACCATATAACTCGGTTCCTGCGTATGGATCGCCGACGGTTGCCCCTCCGGCGGGAATGCCCACTCCGGCTTATTCCGCGCCACTGGGAACACCACAAAGTTTCCCAAGTGATGGGTCGTCGACCTTCGGTCCCTCCTTGCCTCCAGAGGATTACACATCGCCGCAGCCTGTGTTGCCGGGCGGTTCCTCGGGGACGGTTCCGGGAAGTTCCGACTTGCCACCGCCATCCAGTGGTGGTTACGACGGCGGCGGAGGGCTGGTGCCGAACTACCCGGACAACAATCCGTTGCCACCGTCCGGTGGAGGCACATTCGAAGGTGGAAACTCGACGCCGTTCTATCCCGAAGGGGCCATGTTCCAACCCGATGGGACGCGTGGTGTCGAGAACGCGGCGGCCTTTCAGGAAACTGCCAGGGCGCCGGGAGTTATCCCGGCCGGCAACACGGACCGCAGCCCGTATGATCGCGACCCAAACGGCTATCGGTGGTTGCGAGGGATCGTCGACTACGATCCACAAGACAAGGTTTGGATCCTGTTCTATAGCCAGGTTCCGCAGCCCAATGATCCGTTTAACGGGCAGATTACATTGGCCGATCATCCCAAGCTGACCGGCTTGCGTGATGAACAGGTTGTTCTAGTCGAAGGCGGGATCGATACGGAAAATCTCGACCCGCGAACGGGCTTTCCCAAGTATCGAATTGCGAAGCTGACGCCACTGACTGCATCGCGTTAGATCGATTGTTGCGGATGTTCCGCCGATGTTGCGTTGATTTCGTCCGCAACCGGGCGGACAAGCTTGTGACGCTAGATCGATGGTTTTAGAATACGGCCCGCCCCACATTTTCTCTCCGAATCACCCCAACTAGGAACACGGAAATGACTTCCGGCTCCCCTGGTCCGAATCGACTCCGCTTTGACGCCGGCATGGTTGGACCGCCTGCACAGAGTGCGACCGCTGCTGCTGCCTCGTTGAAGGAGTGGAATGTCCCACAGGTGGGCGACCGCGACCGTGTCGAAGCGGCCATTGGGCGGACGACATCCTTTCTGCTGAACGAACAGCACAAGGACGGCTTTTGGTGTGCGGAACTCGAGGGGGATACGATCCTCGAATCCGAATATATTCTGTTGCTGACATACCTCGGGCAAGAACGATCCGAGACGGCTCGCAAGTGTGGCGAGTACATCCGCAAGCAGCAACTTCCGACCGGCGGTTGGGCGATGTACCCCGGCGGAAAATTGGAGATCAGCGGATCGGTCAAGGCGTATTTGGCCCTGAAGATTCTCGGATTCGATCCGAACAGTGAAGAAATGATCCGTGCACGCAACGCGATCCGCGAAGCCGGCGGTGCAGAGAAGATCAATAGCTTCACGCGGTATTATTTGGCGATGTTGGGGCTGCTCAAGTATTCACAGTGCCCCGTCGTGCCGCCAGAGTTGATCCTCATCCCGAAATGGATGCCGTTCAACATTTACGAAATGTCGTCGTGGTCACGGACGATCATCATTCCGTTGAGTTTGCTGTGGGCCTACCAACCGGTTCGGCATTTGCCCAAGTCCATGCAGATTCACGAACTGTTCCTCGGTCATCCCGACGATCTCAAGTTGAAGACCGATGCGGCGGGTGTCGTCGATGACTTGAAGAAGTCCACGCGGCTGAATTGGGACCAGATGTTCCTCTGGTTGGATTCCGCAGTCAAAGTGGTCGAGAAGCTGCGAATCAAACCGCTGCGAAAAGTGGCGATCAACCGCGCTGCCGACTGGATGACCAAACGCTTTGCCAAAAGTGACGGTCTCGGTGCGATTTTCCCCCCGATCGTGTGGAGTGTGATCGGATTGAAATGTCTCGGTCATTCGGATGACTCGCCGATGGTGCGAGCCGCGATGGACGAACTCGAAGCGTTGTTCATCGAAGAGAACGACACGATCCGCCTCCAACCGTGTAAGTCGCCGGTGTGGGATACTGCGATCGCCACGATCGCGTTGCGAGATGCCGGTGTGCCACGGAATCATCCGGGGATTCGCAAGTCCGTGGAATGGCTGCTGAGTAAAGAAGTCAAAGACCCTGGTGACTGGTCGGTGCTCAAACCGAACACGCCGCCCGCCGGTTGGTACTTCGAATTCAATAACGAGTTCTACCCCGATACCGACGACACCTCGATGGTGGTGATGGCACTTAGCCGGTGTTTGCCGAGCAGCACCGACGATGGCGAATGGCAAACCCAATTCCTGCTCGGTGATTGGAGTCCGCACGAAGCCGACCGCGATGCCTCCACCGTGATCAGCGGGCGTGGTCATCGTGGTTCGACCCGCGATGTCGAGGACGCCGCCCCAATTTTGAACGCGATTTGGCGGGGCACGAAGTGGATTCTCAGCATGCAGAGCAAGAACGGCGGCTGGGGAGCGTTCGACTCTGACAACGATCGCGAGTTGTTCACCCGCGTGCCATTTGCCGATCACAACGCGATGATCGATCCGAGCACCGCCGACATCACCGCGCGAATTATCGAGATGTTCAGCCATCTCAATGTGCCACTGAGTCACCCGGCTCTCGAACGAGCTGCCGAGTTCGTATGGAACGATCAGGAACCGGACGGTGCATGGTTTGGTCGTTGGGGCGTGAACTACATTTATGGCACTTGGCAAGTTCTCGTGGGGATGACGGCTATTGGTTATTCTCAGCACGACCCTCGAATCCAAGCTGGCGTGCGGTGGCTGAAGAACTGTCAGCAAGCGTCCGGCGGATGGGGCGAGACGGCTGATTCTTACGACGATCCGAAACTCCGCGGCCAAGGTCCGGCGACAGCTTCGCAGACCGCATGGGCTTTGCTAGGTTTGATCGCAGCTGGCGAGCAAGATTCCTCGGAAGTGCGTCGCGGCGTGGAATACCTGCTCAGCACGCAAAAAGACGATGGCACTTGGGATGAACCGTGGTTTACCGGCACTGGGTTCCCGAAAGTCTTCTACCTGCGGTATCACTATTACCGCATCTACTTCCCTCTGATGGCACTTGGGCGTTACAATCGAACGCGAACGAAGTAACGCAGAACGCGATCGATCGAGAATTCTCAACCGCCGCGGAGTGTCAGCTTCGTGGCGGTTTCTGTTTTTCGGTCCATCGGAGTTGGAGAAACGACCATGTCGCGGCTGCCCGGACGTCTCGGAGAGCTTCGAGCCAAAGACATCATGACGCGACCAGTCATTACGGTCTCGGAAGACGACACTCTGGAAGCTGCCCTCAAGACGTTCCGTGAAGCGCACATCACCGGTGCTCCGGTGGTTTGTCGTGATGGAAAACTGGTGGGGATTTTGACGCTCACCGATGTGATGGACATCACGAAATCCGATGAGCCACCGCATCTTCGCACGCTCGAACCTGGCAACCAACGTTCCGTTTGGAAGATTTGGGACACCGCCCCTGCGTTGGATGCAGAGTTCCTTTCGCAACCGGTCTCATCGCGAATGTCGGACCAAGTGAAGTCCGTACGCGATCTCTCGCCATTGGTGGATGTTGCCCGTCGCATGTGTGACGGACATTGGCATCGTGTGCCCGTCGTGGATGTCCAAGCTCGACTTTGTGGCATGATCACGGCGATGGACATCCTGGCCGCTATGGTCAATGTTGCCGACGAATCGAGAGAGTGATCACCGATCCAAACCCCAATACCGCATCAGCCAATAGGCGTGTAGGAAGTCGATCGAGGCGATGTGTGTGGGAGTCGTTTGGCCGTTAGATTGCCAAGCTTGGAAGGCGTCGCTTTTCCAAAGATAGGCGTCGTGACGTTTGCGGGCATCGACCCACAATGGCGTGGGCGACTCGGCTTCTTCTCCCTCCGTACCGAAACGGTTGATCGGAAATCGGCGAAGTTGTTCCATGCCATCGGCGTGTAAGCGACCAACTTGCTCGACGGTTTGTTGGTATTCGCCTTCTTTCAGCACGCGTGGGAACAGTTCGCGATCGTTCAGAATCCCGGCCCATTGAAAGTTGATCAAGGCATTCCGGTGGTTCTCCAGTTCGCGGAGTGTCCAGTACATCGTGCGGCCGAGTTCGTAACAGAAGCGGGAATCGAGTGGGCGATTGTTTTTGACAGCATCATATCGTTCGAGAAACAAGCCGATGTAAGCTGCGTTGCAAACGTGGTTGCGGTCGTTCATGCCTTTGACGAAGGGACTAGCGCCAATCCGTTGCGGCAGAATGATGTGCCGTAGCGGCGATTCGTAATACACATGATGTTTGCCCCGCAAGTCCTGCATGTGTTTGAGGATTTTGCGTTGCTTGCCTTCGTCGGGGCCTTCGAAAATCGTCGCGGTGGCGATGACGCTGTACGCCACCTGGGCATTGAACGGCACACCGGTCGAACCGACGCGTGGCGTGAGGTTGCCATACTTCGTGTGCTTGCCGTCACGTTCGGTAAGTTTGTAGTCGTGTCGGATGAGGTGATACGCCATCTCTTGCAGATCGAAGCGGGCCTGGGCTTGAACCTCCGGCGGCAAATCGGGATAGGCAAGCAGCATCATCACCGCGAAACCGCCGACGATCTGATTCAGCGTGCCTTTTGCGGCGTCACTGCGGAACCAGAATTCCTCACCGTTTTCGTCGATGAACTGCCGATTGACATCACCCTGCTTCGTTTTCATCACACACCGGGCGGGCAGGCCCATTTCGTCGGTGACTTTGAGGAACAGGTGCAACCCCCGCAACAACCGAGCGATTTTCTCCAGCGTTTCCGGTTCCCGTGTGACCGCGTACTTATAACTGAGAGCCGCCAACAAGGCTCCGTTCCAGGTGGAAATATCGGCCCCCTGATGCCAACCGATTTCTGCGTTTGGGTCGTCGGAGAGAATCACCCGAGGCAACACCTGGTCCCAAGGCGTCCAGTGATATCGCTCCAATGCCCACTCATACAGTTCCGCCTTGGCCTCCAACGGCACATCACGGTAAGTCGGACCGTAGGTCTCCTCAAAAGCTGCGTAGAACCGTTCCAGCGACGGACGCGAGAAGTCTTTCCCCTGCGGACGCAACGCCAACAGATGGTCGACTCGATGGGAGGGCGACTCAAAGCCGGATGGCGGAACGATTTCCGGCGAAGTCGGAAGTGTGGGTTCCGATGTCGATGGTCTGGGTGGAAGAAGCAGTGGTCCGTCTTGAGCGTGAACGCTCGAAATCAGCACACAGCCGGTCAGAACGGCAATCAAGCCGATGCGGTCAAAATGCATGTCGATTGGCCTCGTCGGTGAGGGTAATCGCGGAATCTGCGGGGGAGAACCTTATCGCAGTGGGTCTAGAAACCCAATGGCAATCTCATCCGTTCAGCCCGACCGACAGATTGCGTTTCTGGACGCAAGTCGTCAAAGACTCCTCATTTACTACGGTTTACGATGACTAGAGAAGCTGGGGGGGTGCAACTTTGACGAACGGGAATGGACATTCCGCGAAAACGGGCCGGCTTGGTCTTTCTTGACAGAATCGTGGATTCCCGTTGTAATTTCCGACCCAACGCGACCCGCGACCGCCCCATTTTCCTAGCCGCGTCAGACACGTCATGCCCACGGGACGCGAATCGAGCCAATCAGTCGTCATTACCGGAGTCGGTGTGGTTTCACCGATCGGGATTGGTAACGCTGCGTTCTGGCAATCGCTGCTTGAGGGCCAGTCAGGTGTTGAATTGGTGGCGGGAGAAACGGAAACACCCCGATTGGCGGCCCGCATCAGAGACTTCGACGCGAGTGCATTGCTGGCCCGTCGGCGAAAATTTCTGAAAGTGATGCCGCCCGCGATTCAATTCGGAACCGCAGCGGCCACACTCGCGATGCAAGAAGCGGGATTGAAACGCCGCGATATTCCTCCCGAGCGATTGGGAACCGTGTTCGGAGCCGGACGGTTGTCGACCACGCCGCAGGAACTTTTCGCCGTTCTTAAAGCTTGTCAAAACGAAGTCGGCGATTTCTTGCCTGACCATTGGGGACACCGTGCGACGGATGAAATCGCACCACTATGGTTGCTCAGGCAATTGCCGAACATGCCCGCGAGCCACGTCTCAATTGAATTCGACGCCCGCGGCCCAAGTAACACAATCACCAATCGCGATTGCGGGGCACTGCTGTCGATCGCGGAAGCCGTCAACATGATCGAACGTGACATTGTCGATTGCGTGATCGTGGGCGGTTGCGGCTCGTTAGTGTCTCCGTTGGATTGGCTCAAACTGCGTCTATTCGATGAGCTTTCCCAATCGTTTGATGACCCAACCGGGGCATGTCGGCCGTTCGATGTAAACCGTGATGGCACGGTAGTCGGCGAGGGAGCGGCGGCGTTCGTGTTGGAACGACGAAGTCACGCGGAACGTCGTCGTGCGACCATCTTCGCGGAAGTGCTCGGTATCGGCAGCGGTTGCGACCCTATGGACTCCCCAACCGGTCGCGGATTGATTCACGCCGCCGGTGCTGCGATAAGGTCGTCGAATCTGAGAGCGGATGAAGTCGGTCACATCAACACACACGGACATGGCGGGCAAAACGCGGACCGTACTGAAGCAGCAGCATTGGCCATCGTTTTCGGCGATGCTTTGAATCGCATTCCAAGCATTGCTCTTAAAGGAAGTTTTGGAAGTGCGGATGCTGGTTCCGGGGCCATGGAACTTGCCGGCAGCTTGCTCGCGTTGCGACACGGCTCGATCCCGCCGACACGCAACATTCGCAACGCCGATTCGAAGTGTCCGTTGCAATTGAGTGCCGACACGCAGCCGAGCACGCATCCCACCGCACTCGTGGTCAGTCGGACATCCGTCGGGCAAAGTGCAGCCGTGGTCATTCGCGGAGAATAACCACGGCTGCTTCGTGGACTAAGTGGATTGCTTGCCGAAATATCGTTCGACGAGATCCGTCGGCGGCGGTGGTGTGGCTTTGGTCGCCAACCAACCCATGACGAACGACGAAAACAACCCGACCAAAATCGGATCGAAATCGAAGAGTCGATACGGGTTGAAGAAGCTATCGTTGACGAACATCCCGGCGACGTACATCGACAAGTGAGCCGAGAACCCACCGATCATCGCAGCAATCACACCGACCGTGTTCACGCGGGGCCAATACAAGGCATACGCGACCGGTGCCAAGAACGCCGCCGCCAACCCGCTGCCGGTGTAAACGATGATGTTCTGCAGAAACTCCGGCGGGTTCATCGCTCCGAACATGGCCGCAGTCCCGACGATGAGCGTGCACCAATAACTCAGCCGTTTGATGATACGTTCTTCTGCTTCGGGGTTCATGTTGCGTTGGTAGATGTCGCGCACGAGCGCCGACGAAATCATCAGTAGGAAACTGTCGACGGTACTCATCACCGCCGCAAACGGAGCCGCCACGAGCAACCCCGCCAACCAACCGACCCCGGCGTTTTCGGTGATGAACACCGCCATCGCGGGCATGATGCGGTCCGATTCGACTTCCATCCCCGGCATCAACACACGAGCACAGCAGAAGATGATCACCAGCGGAAAGTAAATCGCCGTGTAATAAATCGCCACGGTGAAAATCGAACGACGTAATGTCGTCGCACTGTTGAACGCCATCAGCCGCACCATATTGCTCGGCTGCCCGCTCCCGGAAATCGACCACATGAAGAAGAACGAAATCGCCAACGAGAGCGGCAGAAAGCCATTCGCGTTGGTTTTGCTTGGCCCGGGACCGCTGACATATACGCCGGGGTGTTCGGCCCCGTAAGCAAACTCTGTCGGGTCGCTGATTTCGATAAGGCTCAATTCGTTCGAGCCCAATTTGCTGGCTGCTTCATAACGCGGATGCGGCCCATTGATGAACCGTTCTTTTTCGCTCGGGGTGACAATTTCAATCACATTCACCGCGGCACTTGGCGCATCTTCGGCCCAGCGGGCATTTTCGGCGAAGCGATAGATACGGTCATCCATAACGAGCCAATCGCCTTTATCCACCCGCAACGGTGTGTCGGGTGATGTATCTTCCAGCGTGAGCACCCGCTCAATCGGCGGTTGCATCTGTGACATTTCTTGAGTGGCTTTGTCCAATCCACCGACGGCATCGAGTGTCAACGGCAGCATGATTAGCACACCAATGACCATCACCACGCCCTGCATGACATCGGTCCAGACAACCGCGTGAAACCCGCCGTAGGTGGTGTAGATAATGACGGCGATGCCGAAGGAAATCAGACACAGTAAGTATTGCGGATCATCGCCGAACAACGATACCCCGTTTGTGATCGAGCCGAGTGACCGCGCGGAACTTTCAAAAATCGGCACGTCTTGCAACAGCGTTTTGAGAATCATTGCGCCGGCTTTGAACTGCGCGACGAGGTTGAAACTCATGAAGAACACGATCAGTAACACCGCCAGCAGACCCAACGTCACACTGCGGAAGCGGTCGCGGAGGACGTCGGGCACGGTGATCGAACCGGAGATTCGTGCGACTTGGTTCATCCGTTTGCCGAGCAGGCCCATCGTGCAGATCGGCACTACCATGTAACTGCTGATCCACAACGCCAGAATCCAACCGTGCGTGTAGATCAACGAGGGAAACCCCGTGAAACTTCCGCCGGAGGAACTCGTCGCGGCAAACGTGAGTGCAAACGCCCACACGCCGAGACTTCGACTGCCGAGGAAGTATTCGCTGAGGAAACTTTTTCCCTTGAGCAACTGATTCGACAACGCCGCAATCCCGAAGACGGCCAGCGTATACAACAAAAACGTGATCAACGCCGGATTCGAATTCGCGGCGAAGATGGCGGATGGAAACTCGCTCATGCCTGCCCCTCCGCGTGCTCGGCCCGTTCGTGTTGTTCTTCGAGGTCGGCACCTTCGTGGGCTTCGCCGAGGTTGTCGTCTTTCATGGTGACGAAGCAGAACCACGTGGTGGCGATGTCCGCCATCAACCAAGGCAAGCCGACGCCCCAGAACACCCAACTGGGGATGCCCCACACGGTGGGAATCGCGGCGGCGTCACTCGTCGGATCGGTGAACCCGTTGAGATAGCAATACGGAATCGTCCACAGCAGGCACACGAACCAGATGCCCAGAATAATCAGGGCCTCCTTGCGGGCGTGGAGGAACGTATCGTCGAACTCGAAATCATCCGAGAGTCCGAGAGCAGTCGTGTCAGGCATAGGTGGTAAGTCAATTGGAGATCATCGAAGTGAGAGCTTACATCAACATTCGCTGATTGTACCGTCGATCCCCACCAGGATGAAGCGACTTACGATTCATCTTGCAGCGATCGGCAGGGTGGCACGCTCTGAGGTTTTGCGAAGGGCGTGGTCAACCGTGGAAAACGCTTGGGAACGCTCGCCACGCCCGTCCCGTTGGTCAGGGACGTGCCACCCGACTCGAAAACCGCCTGCACGTTCTACCAGTCGTCGGAGACGAATCCGACGTGGTGATACTCGGAATCATAGCGATACCCGAACCGATCACTCCACATCCGAGGTCCACGTTCTCTGACGTCGCACGAAAGGACAATGCATTGACGCAAGAGTGAGGCATTGCCGTTGCGAAGCCACTCTTTCGATTTCTCCGTGAGTCGTTGATTCGCGTCGACCGTGCCTTCAATCGATTCCCCGGCTCCCAACACGACAACGTTCGCCGGCGCGGATGAACCAATGCCAACGCCACAGACAAGATTCCCGTTCGGTTGCGTGAATCCCTCAGATCCTGGTGCATCGTGAAAACTCAAGAACACCTGGTCTTTGCCCCACGGCAATTGATCGACTTCCAGAAAAACATATTCATCCTCACTGGTGTTCGTGAGCCGTATACGGGCAATGATGACTTCATCCCAGGCCTCGAAGCCGACCAACTCCAGTTTCAGAAACTCATGCGGAACGATACGCTGATAGTTTACGGAATGATCATTTCGGCTTGTTTCCGACGCTTCGCGATCTGTGGTTTTCGGTCGAGCACTCGACAAACAGAGGAACACAATGCAATAGAAGCAAAGCATGCAGACAACCGTGGACAATACGAACCATTTGCGCTCAGCACGGTCAAAGATTTCGTTGTCTGTTATTGCAAGTCACTCCTTGTCTTGCAGCGAGCGCCAGTGGGCGAGGCGTTTTTGGATTTCGGCTTCGTAGCCTCGGTTGGTGGGGGTGTAGTAGGTTTTGTCCACTCCGAGATAGTCCTGATCGACGTAGCCCTCGGCGGCGTTGTGGGGGTAGATGTATTGGCCGTCTTGGTTCAGGCGGCGGCCGCTGGAGTTTTTGTCGCGGAGCGTCATCGGGACGGGCAGGACGCGTTGGTGTTTGATGTCTTGCTGGGCTTCGTTGATGGCCATGTAAGCCGCGTTCGATTTTGGAGCCGTCGCCATGTAACAGACGGCGTGCGAGAGGATGATGCGACATTCCGGCAGGCCGACGAACTCGGTCGCTTGAGCAGCGGCGTTGGCGACGACGAGGGCTTGCGGGTCGGCGTTGCCGATGTCTTCGGAAGCGAGAATCACGATCCGCCGGGCAATGAACCGCGGGTCTTCACCGGCTTCCAACATGCGAGCCAACCAATACACCGCCGCATCCGGATCGCCGCCCCGCATGCTCTTGATGAACACACTGGCGGCGTCGTAGTGTTCGTCGCCGGTGCCGTCGTAGTAAATCGCTTTCTTCTGAATCGATTCTTGAGCCACATCGACGGTCACGTGTTGATCCGTCTCCAACACCGAGAGCACCGCGATTTCGAGCGCACTCAACGCCCGTCGGGCATCGCCTTCGGAGATGTCCGCGAGGAATGCGATTGCGTCGTCATCGACTTGCACCTTGTGTTTCGCGAGACCGTTTTCTTTGTCGGTGAGGGCGCGACGCAAGACTTTCGCCACGTCTTCCGCCGCGAGCGATTGGAATTCGAAAATCTGACTACGACTCACAAGCGGTGCAACGAGTGAGAAAAACGGATTCGCCGTCGTCGCGCCGATGAGTGTGACGACTCCCGTTTCCACATCCGGCAACAACACGTCTTGCTGAGCTTTGTTGAAACGGTGGAGTTCGTCAATGAACAGTACCGTTCGCGTGCCACCGGACTTCAGGTTCCGACGGGCGGTTTCCAACTCGGCTCGCAATTCCTTCACGCTGGACGCCGCCGCATTGATCGTGACGAAATTCGATTTTGTCTGGCGAGCGATGAGTTTGGCGAGCGTCGTTTTCCCCGTTCCCGGCGGACCGTAGAACAACACCGACCCCAACCGATCTGCCGCGAGCATCCGACGGAGGAGTTTGCCATCGCCGAGGAAGTGCGTTTGGCCGACGAATTCCTCCAGCGATCGCGGACGCATCCGAGCGGCGAGCGGTTCAGCGTCGCGGAGATTGTCGGCTTCCTGTTGATCAAAAAGTCCGGGCATTTTGGGTGATGAGGTCTGAGGTGATGATGTGATTGTTCCCGAGTGATGGGTGCCTCAAGCGGTTTCCATGCTGGCGGTCGACCGCTTTTCACATCATCACACAAGACCTCATCACATCATCATCGCCAACGGCGACCGCGTCTAGCCAAAAAGAAAAGCCCTCTGGCGGAACCAGAGGGCTTTGAAGGCTGAAATAAAACCTCTACCAATCGCGTGGGCGGTGTACGAACCCGAATATGCTAGGTGGGCACCCTCCGCTTGGATTGTGTGATCCGGTACAAGCCGGCTATACACGCTGCCAAACCGACAGGGTTCCCTGGGTTCAATACATAGGGTTCGACAATTGCCCAGGCGATATAGGTTGGTAGAGGCAAGCAAGTCCTGTTGGATTGCTGACAGCATCCTATCACGCCCTTGTGGAAGCGGCAAGATGATCTTTCGCGACTTTCCTTGTTTTCAATGGATGTTGCGTCAACCGGAATTCAGTCGCCCGAAGTACTGCACATCATAGAACTTGCCGTCACGGAACAGATGGTCGCGGAGTGTGCCTTCGAGTTCGAATCCCGCGTTCTGCAGCACTCGTCCCGAAGCCGGATTCGTGGCCAACGCTCGAGCGTAGATTCGTCGTAACTGGAACGTATCAAACGCGTAATCGCAAAGTTGCCGTGTGGCTGCGGTGACAATTCCTTGTCCCCAATACGGTTTGGCGAGCCAGTATCCGAGTTCGCAATTTTGTTCGAGAACGACATTGAAGACCCCGATTCCGCCGATCAACTCGCCATCGATGTTACGGATTCCCCAATTGCGGACTTTGTGCGTTTCGAGTGTCTCCCGGTAGACTTTTCCCAACCAAGTGTCGGCGTCACATTCGCGATAGGGAAACGGCATTCTTCCCATGCGTTCGTAGAACTCGGACGTTTCGTTGAGATGCTGCAAGTACGCGGGGCGATCTTCGCGAACGATCTGTGACAGTTCAATTTCCGAATTGACGGGAATCGTGGGGACCGGGTCGGCGATTTCGTCGGAGGACATGGTGATCTTGCCCATCGAGACGCGGTCTTCGACCGTGTATCCACACTTCTCATAGAACGCGATGACGTCTGTGTCGTCGCTGAGAACCTGCAGATTGATCTTGTCGCAACCTTTGGCCCGTAGTTTTCGCTCGGCTTCTTCAAGCAACTCACGGCCGATGCCATGATGACGGGCATCTTCGGCGACAGCGAGTGAATAGATCCAACCGCGGACACCGTCGTAACCCGCCATCACCGTGCCGACGACTTTGCCAAGTTGTTCGGCGACGAAGAACAGGCCGTCCTCCATCGCAAGTTTTCGACAGATCGCCCGTTGCGGATCATTGCGGGGGTGCGAACCGGGCAACGCGGCTTCTCGCAAGGCGATCACCGCGTGGTAGTCGGAGGGTTCAAACGAGCGAACTGTCGTGTGAGGCATGCGTGGGATTTATTCGTTGGCCGAGGACGTGAACACTTCGCGGGCACCGGCACCTTTCACAATTCTTTCGAGTTGAGCACCGAGTCGCTGAACGATTTCCGGATGGACACTCGCCACATCATTTTGTTCGCCGATGTCTTGTGAAAGGTCGTAAAGTTCGTAGCTAATTCCGGGTTTGCCTTTCTTGGGCTTTCCGGCATTGCGGACGAGCTTCCATTTGCCGTCACGCACGGCATAACCACCGGCTTCTTCGACGATCATTTGGTTGCCGGTGGACTCGTCTCCCAAGAGTGCACGGAGATTGACTTGGCTATCCGGGGCGGCATCTTCGGGAAGTTCCACGCCCAACAGTTCAGCGAATGACGGAATGAAATCGGTTTGCGTCACGAGAGCCGACGATGTGCCAGGTTCGATGCGGTTCGGCCAACGCACGATGAACGGCACCCGCGTACCGCCTTCGTAAATTTGATACTTCCCACCGCGATACGGGCCGGACCCGTCATGTCCGCGGTCGGCTTCTTCGGTTGAAGTGAGCACCGTCGTGCCGTCGTCGTATCCGTCGTCGTATACGGGACCGTTGTCGGATGAGAAGATCACCATCGTGTTTTCGGTGAGGTCATGTTCGTCGAGCATTTTCATGATTTCGCCGACGGACCAATCGAGTTGGACCATTGCATCCCCGCGATAACCGAGTTCGCTTTTGCCGTGGAATCGCGGGTGTGGCGTGCGGGGGACGTGAATGTCCTGCGAGGAAAAATACAGAAAGAACGGCTGATCGGGGTTCTTTTTTTGCTGATCGCCGAGCCACTTCCGTGTGCGGTCGACGAATTCGTCGGCCATGGTTTCGTCGTTCCACAATGCCGACTTGCCGCCGAACATGGTCCCAATGCGACCGATGCCGTTGATCACGGAATTGTTGTGACCATGGGTGCTTTTGTAGTACGTCATCGCTTCGGGATTTTTCTTCCCGTCGGGATAAACCGTGGAATTCGGACCGGCCGGTTTGCCGATGGAGATCGGATCGTTCGGGTCGAGATTCACCACGCGATGATTCTCCACATACACGGTCGGCACACGGTCGTTCGTGTTCGGGAGGAGGAAAGCGTAGTCAAAACCGATTTCCAGCGGTCCGGGTTTGACGATGCCGTTCCAATCTGTGCCCGGGCCTTTCTCGCCTAGTCCCAGGTGCCACTTCCCGACGACGGCAGTGGTGTAACCGGCATCTTTGAAGACGCGAGGCAGCGTGTAGCGATCAGTCGAGATCGCCAATGGTGCGGTCGGGCCGAGTACACGGATGTTCTTTCGATGAGCGAGGATGCCGGTCAGCATGGTGTACCGCGATGCCGAACACGTCGACGCCGGACAGTGCCCATCGGTGAAGTTCAACCCCTCAGCGGCCAAGCGATCCAAGTTTGGCGTGGGGATCTTCTTCGAGCCGTTCACGCTCAAATCACCGAAGCCGACATCGTCACCGTAAATCAACACGACATTCGGTCGGTCTGCCGCAAACGTCGACGTGCTTGTCACCAGCAGAGCGATTATCAAGGAAATGGCTTTGAGCCAAACAGGAGCATTCCCAAGCAGCATTTTGTCACCGTAATTGAAAGGTGTCTTTGTGGGTGGAGATTGTCGATTTGCCAAGCGAGAGGCTGATGTCTGCCTATGATAATCCGCAGACAACCTGAAACACCACCGGCGAGGGTATTTCGGGGACGCAATCGCCGGTACAGTGAAGCCGATCTCTGCGCTGGTTGAATCTCGACAAAAGGGTTTTCGTGTGGAACGTCTTTTCTATCTTCCGTTGGCGCTGGTTGCGATCGGTTTGGGAATTTCACTGTCTGACGCCGCTTTTGGTGCCGACGAATCTTCAGCCAGATTACCGAACATTTTGCTGATCACGGCCGACAATTTGGGCTACGGGGATTTGCCGTGTTACAACCCGGACTCACGGATTCAGGCACCGCACTTGGATCGGTTGGCGAAGTCGGGAGCGAAGTTCACGAGCTTCTACACGGCCTCACCCACATGCACGGTTTCGCGAGCGTGCCTGATGACGGGACGCATTCCCCAGCGACACGGGTTGGATTTTCAGTTGCCAGGACTCGAAGGCAATTACGGTGAGGGTCTTAGTCAACGCGAAGTCCTCATGCCCGAAATCTTAAAGACCACGAAACCAGCGTATGCGACCGCGTGCTTCGGGAAGTGGAACATCGGTTTCGCCGAAGGGTCACGGCCGACGGAGCGTGGATTTGATGAGTTCATCGGCCATGCGTCCGGCAACATGGATTACTACACGCACAACTACAACGGCAAACACGATTTGTACGAGGGCACGCGGGAACTCCATCGCGAAGGCGTGTACTCGACGGATTTGTTCGCAGATTCGGCTATTGATTTCATTCGTCGCCAGTCGTCGAAGGCGAACCCATGGTTTTGTTATTTGCCCTTCAATGCCCCGCACTTTCCCAATGCAAGAAACAAAGCCCCCGGCGAACCAAACGAATGGCAAGCTCCGAAATGGGCATTCGAAACCTATGGCCTGTCCCCTGAGGAAACCGAACCCGTTAAGCGGTATCGGGCGGTCGTGACCGCGTTGGATGCGGCGGTTGGTCGGGTGCTGAAGTCTTTGGACGATCTGCAGATCGCAGACGATACGTTCGTCTTCTTTTACTCTGACAATGGGGCTTTCCGACTCGGACGGGACGGTTTGGATGTCGGCTCGAACTTTCCACTGCGAAGTGGTGGGGTCACGTGTTGGGAAGGCGGTCTGCGGGTTGTGGCGATGGCTCGGTGGCCGGGAAAGATTTCGGAAGGCGTGACGATTTCCGAACCGTGTTGGTCGCCGGATTTGCTGACGACGTTTGCGACACTCACCGCTGCGAAGCTTCCCCGGGATGTCGTCTATGACGGCAAAGATATTCTGCCAGTGCTCACGGACAACGCGAATTCGCCGCACGAATCGTTGTACTTCCGTTACCGAAACCACGCTGCAGTGCGAAAAGGTCCGTGGAAGATCGTCCGCGAAAACCCCAAGAACGCTTGGCAACTTTTCAATCTCGAATCCGATCCGAGTGAGATGCAGAACCTGGCCGACGATAAACCAGATGTCGTACGGGACCTGCAAACTGAACTGCGGAAGTGGGAACAATCGTTCTGAACCAGCTGCTGGATTCTCGCTGCATCTTGCGAATTTGTCGTAGGAGCATTCGACAAGTTCGAAACGGTTCTTAAACTGTTCGCGGTGGAAGATCGAAACCGGGACTGCTTCTTTTGAACGAAGGATTTCGCGTGCATCGTGCATGGATGGATTACTGTGTCATTGTACTCGCGGGGCTGCTGTACGCGATTGCATTGCACTATTTTGTATTGCCGTCGAAGGTAATTCTCACAGGGACCGAGGGCATCGCGACGGCTTTGTCGTATTACTTCGAAAGCCATACCGTTTTCGTCGGGCTGTATGTGGTGTTTCAAGCCATATTGCTGACGTTTGCGTTTGCGAAAGTCAGCAAAGTGTTCGCGGTGCGATCGCTGGTGGTTGTTACGACGGTCGTTATCTGTCTCATGGTGTTACCCGAGCTCCGGTTTGCACAACCGGAACCGCAGAACGAACGCATCATTTTGGTGCTCTTCGGTGGGATTCTGGCAGGTGTGGCGAAGTCGTTGGCATTTCAATATCGCGGATCAACTGGCGATGAAGACATTCTCGCTGCGTATTTCGCCGTCAAATACTTGAAGCCGGTCGGCTCGATCGCGGTGTTCGCGGGGGCGGCGTCGACTGCGTTTGGTATGTCGCTGGATTTAGCCAAAACCGGCCAATTTGAGTCTGTTGTGAACACCTTGATGTACACGTGTGTCTACATTTTTGCGTCGGCGGAGACGCTGAACAATTTCTATCGGAAGTTCAAAATCACGATGCTGGTCGTGATTACCCGGCAGAAAGACGCGGTCGGTGGCGCAATCTCGCAAACGTCAGAGCATCGCACGTATACCGTTCATCCTGGCACGGGGGGACGCAGTGGAGAATCGTTTTCGATTGTGCGGGCCATTCTGACTCACGAGGAACTACCGGCGATCGTCGACGCCATCGAAGCGGCCGACCCAGACTGTTTCTATTACTTCCACGATATCGAGGGGATTTCGGGGCGGTATTACATTACACCGATTGGTTGATCACAGAAGACGCGGTTTTGGGCTTGCGGCATTTCGAGAGATTGTTTAGATCCCGCGTTCATCTCTCAAATACCGGAAATCCGTTGCGGGAACAGCGGGTTTCGATCACTCACAGACAATACACTCATCGCGAGCAAGGATGCCCTCATGAGCCGATGGTCCCAATGCGCCGCGGCACCGATTGTGGTGTCGATTTGTGCCATGACCTGCGGCTGCGGTGCGCCGGTCGGGTTGCAAGTTGCCACTCTGTTCGATCGCTCGTCGCAAGCCGAACCCGCAGATGCGAACGCTGCGGAATCGGATAACCCGCTTCGTCGGGAACTCGCGAAACATACGGCTGCGAAACCGCCGGTGAAGACTTCGAAGTCTGTCGATCCCGCTTGGAGTGGTCTCGACGCCGAAACGCGGGAGTTAATCGAACGCGAACTCGCCGAAGCGAACCCCGCCGAACGTGAGCAATTGGCAAACGATCTGAAGGGGCTCGAACCGCCGATGATTCGGCAGATTCTTCGGATTCGCAAGATGGTTCGGCAAGTCGAATCGACTACCGAACCTGGTATGCCGGTGATTAGTCCTGGGCACAGTCACTTCGCGGGAGACGTCGCGGCTGATCGTTCACGTTCTTCCGTTCAGTTAGCTGGTGCCGAAGTGCCACCGGCTCCCGGAATTGAACGCAGCCAAGCTGGTACTGCCGATCCCTACAGTCATGTTCCCGGACGAACTCCCGCCAATGATCCCGGTTTGGGGGCCGTCGATCCGTGGGGACGTGTGCCAAGATCGCAGTCGACACGCATCGTCGAAGAGTTGAACAGTCCCGGTCAGTCGAATACCGACGATGGCGTCTACCGCATCGGACGGTCACGAAATCCGGTGGAGATCACTGCGGATGGGTTCTCGGATCCGTTGCCGGCGAATGTCATTACGCAGCGTCCGACCGCGAGTGGAAGTCCGCGTCCGCAACCAGCGGTTGTCGGGTCCCAACCCCCAGTCAGACCGTATTACCCGAATGGCGATTTCTCGCCGCAGGACGGCCGACTCGCGGGAGACCAATATCCGCCATCTCCACGTGTGCCAAACTATTCGCAGTCCGGGGGCGATCCCTTCGCTCAAAGACCGCCCGTACAAACGGCAAGTCGCAATCCGGATCAGGCCATTCCGGGTGTGATGCCACGCGGCAACAGTGTGCCACCGGGACCGAATGGCGTGCAAAATCCCGACGAACTATCGGGCGTGATTGCTCGCTATGAAACCGGTTTGCAGTCGATGCGATATGCGGACCAAGTTACCCCGGAAGACCGCAACCGCTACATCCAACAGCACGTCTTCTTGCGACTCTTGTACTTGATCGATGGGCAGGAAGAACGGGCGCTCGCTGCGATTCCCGACATTCCGCCGTCCGATCGTGAGTTCTGGCAACAAGTGTTCTGGGCGACCGCGAACTACTTTGATACCAACGCCATGCCCGATTCCGACTACCGAGCCACGCAAACGGTCGCTCAATTGCGAACCGCCGTGCGGCGATTGCAAGAGAACGCCCGCTTGGAACTCCGAAACGTGGCGTTCTGTCACAAGATTTCCAGCTTCGGCAATTACGAACGATTCGAGCGGGACGAATTCCGCCCCGGTCAACCGGTGTTGTTGTACGCCGAGGTCGGCAACTTCAAAAGCGATGTCACCCCAGAGGGCCAATACAAAACGGTGTTGAAATCGCGGATTGAAATCAGCCGCGTGGGTCCGTCTGGTGAAGTCGTCGAGGAAATGGCCTTCCCCGCTACGGAAGACTTCTGTCACAACTATCGACAGGATTATTTCCACAGCTATGAATTCTCGATCCCCCAGCAGATTTCGCTGGGTCCGCACGTGCTCGTGTTGACCGTCGAAGATCAACTCAGCCAGAAAGTCGCCACCTATCGGCTGAACTTCATGGTGAAGTAACGGATGGGTTCGCGTCCCGAGAGTGGCGAGTGCAAGAAGATTGCCGATCTGAAATCGGCTTCTCGTCGTTTGGCTCGACACTCTCCGTGGAAGGATGAGAAACAATCTTGAAAATCCGAAACGTGGAAGGCTGAATCCGGGTACACTGGGGAAAGACCGAGTCAAAATGTCTTTCCACACCGGAGGTGTCCCGATGCGTGCGATTCGTAGGTTGCAATTGCGTGGGGTGTGCGGGGTCTGTCTAGCGTTGGTGTCGATGTCGGCATCGGCAGCCGAGACCGAATGGCATGTTTGGGCGTACCCTGGGGAACCGTTCGGTGTGGGGCGGATCGGGGCTGACCTGGACGAGAAGATTCCCGCCGACCGACCGTTCGTTTTCCACGAACAAGACCAACGGGTGTTCTATCCTGTGGTCAAGCGTGAGTTGCGGGACAAGAAAACGACCGTCAACCGGCTGGACGTGTACTTTCTCTTTCGAGGCGACAAACCCCTACGACTCCAGTTGCCCGGGAAGCCGTCGCGTGAGTTGACGATCACGCCGCAAGCGAACACCGACGCCCGACGCGATTTGCTCGAAACGTGGTGGAAGCATTATCCATCGCAATTCCTCCGCCAAAAGAAATGGCACCGAGAACCTGAAACGCTGGGCACATACCTGACCGCGATGTTGTCGCGTCGGTTGGATCTGCCGAATGAAGACGCCCATCGTCGAAGTTCGTGGTCTCAGAGCACCGGTGTCTTTGGAAACGATTGGTCCTCGTTTGCGGAACTCATCATTGGCACACAGGCGGTGAAAGCCGCGTTGCAACGAGACACCTTGCTACGCGAATCGACGACGGTCGAGATCGCCAATAGTCCGTTGCCCGAAGGAATGACCCTACCCGCGGTCGACATCCCTGGTGATTTCGTTAGCCGTGATGTGGAAGAGTTAGCGTATCACGTACCCGAGGAATGTTTCTACATTCGCTGTGCCGGCGTGCCCGAATACCGCTGGTTACGCCAAGCATTGGACCAACTACAGACGTTCTCACAAGGTGTTGACGGGGTAATTTCGGATTACACCATCGAATCTGGAATTGACGCCAAACTCGAACGTCAACTTGGTATCCGCGAATCGACAGCCGCGATCGCACTCGGACCTAAAGTCCTGAGTCAAATGGCTGTCATTGGCACCGACTTTTTCGTCCGAGAAGGAGCCGCCATCGGTGTGGTCTTCGAAGCGAAAAACACTAATGCCGTTCGGGAATGGGTGAAGAAGGAGCAAGCTCACACGTTGAAGATGGAGCCACACGCAAAGCTCACACCGCTGCGGTTTGGGGAGATTCATGGCACGCTCCTATCCACGCCGGATAATCGCGTGCGATCGATTCACGTTGTCGTCGGCGATTACCATCTGGTGACAAACTCTAAAACAATCGCGCGACGATTCACGGAGATCTCGAAAACAGCGGGCTCACTTGGGGCTCTCAAGGAATACCAATACACGCGGGCCATGAAATTCCCCGACGAACGCATCGGCCCGGTGTTCGTGTATTTGTCGGACGCCTTCTTTCGGAACTTTATTTCGCCCCAATACCGGATCGAAATGACTCGTCGCGCGAAGGCAGCTGCCGAATTGGAGCTGGTCGCCTTGGCTCAACTTGCTGCCAAAGCAGAAGGCATCCCGGCGGAGTCCGTAGCAGACCTGGTTTCTGCAGAGCTTCTCCCGCCGTCGATTCTCGCACGTTCCGATCATAGCCAGCCGACAATTCAGGATGGCGAACTCGTCGATTCTGAACGTGGTGTCCGAGGCAATTTTCTGCCAATTCCTGATGTCGAGCTATCGAAGGCGACGCGATCCGAAGTGGAAGGTTACGAAAAATTCCGTGCCTTCTATCGTCGACTTTGGACTCGTGTCGATCCCGTCGCACTTGCGATCACCGAGCAACCGTCTGACAAACCGAATGCCACTCGCCTCGTGTTCGATCTGTACGTCACCCCGTTAGCGATGGGCCAATACACGTTCTTGGCGGCGTTTCTACCGAATTCCGATCAAGTTCGCATTTCGCCATCGACTGAGAGTTGGCTATTCCTCGATGTTGTTGCGCCATTTCTGGAACGCGTGAAGGAAGACTCCGACAATAATCTTCATCTCTTCGCCGGTCTCAGCGACTTTGAACCGCCGTTTACCATCGCGAATGGTGAAATCGAGTATGCTCCAACGGATGAATCGAAGATCCCCGGTTACTTTGGCCAGACTCACAAAGCGGGGCTGATGCGGTTCTTCATTCCCGACAATGAACTACGAAAAGTCACACGAGACGCCAACGGCTACGGACTACACGAAAAACGCTGGCTCCGTGTCTGGAATGACGATTGGTTGGCGGTCTCGAATCAGAAACACGTTCTGGAACAGGCAACGCCGCAATTGAAACTCGAATCCGCGTTGCGACCGGCTCAACTTCGATGTTACGTCGGCGATTTATCACAATCGAAAATCCGGCGTTCGATCGAAGCCGGAGCATACGTCGAAACTCGTCGCATGTCTGCCGATACCGCACGTTATATGCTTCGATTAATGCAGCAATTCCACATCGAGCCAGAGGGCCTCGAGAAGTCGGTCCAGCAGCTTCACGACGGACGTTTGCTCGACCCACTCAGCGGCCAATTCCAATGGAACGTCGATCCGCAAATTCCTGGCTGGGTAAGCACGCATTGGGCAAATCGAAGTCGATTCGATGATCAATCCGTGCCACACGGGTTTTCCCATCCCTTCCTGAGTGGAATGCACGGGGCACTGATGGAACTTTCTATCAACCGTCGGGAACGTTCGCTGAGTTCACACTTCGAACTCACTCTTCCGGCGGCCGCGG
Source organism: Thalassoroseus sp. (assembly GCF_984380535.1). Taxonomy (NCBI): domain Bacteria; kingdom Pseudomonadati; phylum Planctomycetota; class Planctomycetia; order Planctomycetales; family Planctomycetaceae; genus Thalassoroseus; species Thalassoroseus sp. Next base: position 306,997 of record NZ_CFHRBF010000008.1, on the reverse strand, counting down.
GCTTGCGTCGACAGCACCGCGATTGACATCGACATACGCCCCTTTCAACGAAAATAATCCGTTGGCAATTGCCAACGGATTATCGTTTTATTGCTTGTCGATGCCGTCAGATCGGGCCGGTCGTGCGATTACCGAACGGCGGGTGCCGGCGGAATGGCGGCCGTGTTCTGAGGACGTGTGAAGGCTCGGTTCGGAGCTGCTTCGGATGGCTCATACGTCGGCGATGGAGCCGCAGGTACCGTGACTGTCTGTGGGGCTGCCGGCACCGTCACCGCTGGTGGTACGGAGGGCATCCCTTCGGACATCGGCTGCGGAATCACTTCCGGTTCGCGATATTGCATCGGCTCTTGAGCGGGCGGCGTATGGTAGTAAACCGGTTGCTTCTTCTGACGTCCCACGCCGAAGACGTTCCGCATGATCCAGGCGTTCTTTTTCTTCTCCAACTCCCAAAGCCGTCCGAAGAAACCGGCTTCAACGGTCGAAACGCTGGCCGTCGTGAGAGAAAGAACCATGACAACGAGAATCCGTTTCCGCATCAATCTACCACTCCTTGAACTTGTGGATTCACCGACTTCAATGGTCACCGGCCCGGTGTCGGTTGGCGTGTCCTTCGTGTTATTCGGCGGACATCGCGTTTTCGCTTCAACGATGCGACCACCGTCTTGCTGGTTCGATCCGAAATGTTAGCGATCGTGACGGACGCAACAGTCGTCACGACCGTGTCGTCACGTAGACATACGGACGAAGACCGTTTGTTGATCCTGATCCGCAGAGTCGGCACAATGCAACCAATCCACACAACTGCTTCTCATTCACTGGGAGTTTCGGGATGGTGCGTTTTCTGATTATGACGATTGTTCTCGGAAATCTATCCGGTCAACTGGCGTACGCGGATGGCTTTCCGGAGTTCGAAGCCGTGACGATCGATCCACATGCGGGCGAAGTCGTGTACGCCGTTACCGTGGCCGACGTGAACACCGACAAGAAACCCGATATCGTCGCCCTCACCGAAACTCAAGTGATTTGGTACGAAGCTCCGACGTGGACGAAACACGTCATTCTCGACAATCAAACCCAACCCGATAACGTCTGCTTCGCCCCGCATGATATCGACGGCGATGGGCAAATCGATTTCGCGGTCGGTGCGGGTTGGCTCCACGGCAAAAACACCGGCACGATTCAGTGGATCACGCGGGGCAAGAACCCGGACGACAAGTGGTCCGTGCATTTCATCGGTGAAATCCCGTGGACGCACCGTATGCGTTGGGCCGACGTGCTTGGCAACGGTCAGAAGCAACTCGTCGTCAGTCCGCTCAACAAAACCGAAGGTAACGGTGTGAATCTCACCGCGTTCAGCATCCCTGATGATCCCAAATCCGACGCTTGGCCACGAACGGTGCTTAACGATTCGCTCGATAAAATGCACAACCACTGGCATCACCGAACCGACAACCAGACTCACACTCTCACCGCAAGTGCCGAAGGCGTGTACTTCATCCGCAAGCATGAGCCGGACGATGGTTCGGGAGGGCTCCGTGTTGGCAAGCCTGATAAGATCGTCAACGGATTTGAGGCGACCAAGATTCCACAAAGTCGCGGTGCTGGCGAGGTCAAATCGGTCTGGATGCAGCATGATGTCCACCGTATCCCAGGTCGCTATTCATTAGTGGCAGCGATCGAACCAATGCATGGCAATACACTGGCTGTGTATTCGCTTGGTAGCTCCAAACGAATTGTGCTCGACGACACGCTTGGTCGTGGCCATGCGTTGTGGGCAGCTGATGTAGATGGAGATCGTTCTGCGGAAATCATTCTCGGTCACAGCGATCCTGCCACAGGTAAGATCAAAGGCCCCGGAATCTACATCTACGACTCACCAGATCAAACCGGCGAAACGTGGACTAAACATGTCATCGACGATGGCGGCATTGCCACGGAGGACTTAGTCGCCGAAGACCTCAACGGTGACGGCAAAATCGACATCGTCGCCGGCGGCCGCGCAACACACAACGTGAAACTGTATCTCAACCGCGGGACGTCGGAATCCAAGTGACATGATCGATGACGCTGTCAAGACATTGGTTTTGGGGTGCCACTGGCTATGCCAGTGCAAACCATCACTAGCAGTCATTGGGTGAACGCCTCGCAAAGCCAGTGGTACCCATTTCGAAAGCAAGAAACGAAAATCTAAGGCCGACTAAACTTACACACGCCGACCCCAAAATGTTTCCGCAGGGCTTTTTGTGTGTTCTTGCTGATTTCGTTCTGGGACAAATCGAGCACTAGCAAATTGTTTAAGTAAGGCGATTTGGCAATCGCTTGGGCTGCAACATCGGTGAGATTGTTACGGACTAAACTTAGCACTCTGAGGTTTTGCATACGTTCCGAGTCAGCAAAGATCGAAACACCGGAATCTCCAACTTGGCAGTTATCTAATCGCAGGGTTTTGAGTGAAGCGAACTGCGCGATCCGGTCGGCACCATCGTCATCGATCGAACACCCCTGAACTTGAAGTTGCTCGGTTTGCATGATTGCCGGATTGGGAAACAGCAATCTGGGGATCGATTGGTTCGACTCAACGCCCGGGATCGAGAATGCGAGTGATCGGAGTTCCGGCAATCGGGAATGATTGCCAAGTAATTGCAGCCGTTTTCGACTGACACGCTCGAAATACCCCCAGGAGTTCAATGCGAGTCTTTGCAAATTTGGAAACCGAGAATTCGATAGCAAACCATTGATGAAATCATGCTCCAAATCGTTCACGTGGATCACAAAGGATTTGAGCGAAGACAGTACGCCGCTACGAAACACGACTCCCCAATTCCACTGGTTCCGCCAGACGCGATGTGCGAACTCGATTTCATGGATATGACGCGCCGACATCTCGGCCAACATGTCAAAGTGATGTGGTTCCATTCCCCACCAATTCAACCGAAGTTTTTGCAACGACGCTAGCTGTGGCGCGGTGATGAGCTTTCGCCAACCGATGTCAGTCATCTTGCGGATGTCTAGGGAAAGCTCGCGCAGTCCACTCCATTCCTGAGCCGATCGAAGTGGCGAAACATGTTTGGTGGCGAGTGCCATGATGTTCAGCACGCGAATCGGTGCGAGGGAGAAGATGTCTTTTCGGCGTTCGAGAAATTGATTCGAACCCAGCACGATGTTCTCGACGAATCCGCGATAGAACTTCGGGTGCTGTGTGAGTTCTTTCAGCGGACCGAGCCATTCGTCTTTGTAGCGTTTGAGGAGTGTTTGTTCGCGTTTGTAGAGCGGGCGGAATCGTTCGTCTTCTTCAGTCAGCGGGAAGAGTTCGCATTGCACACGAATCAACTCGCCACGCGGATCGCCTTGTTCGTCGAGCCAATCTGCATACGCCAACCGGGGCAGATCGTTATCGGGATCTTCGAGAACGGCTTGCAAGAATGCTTGTTCGGCGGATGTGGACATGGAGCAACTTTCGTCTGCCGATGCAGCCAAAACAGCTAGTGATTCCCTGGGACCTTGATGAATACACGAAACGCACAAATGTCGCTACCGGATCTGAGGATGTCCCCTAGTTTCCGAGGGATTGCCCGGTTAATCTGCACGCATCAACTTTGATGCCAATCGCCAGACGCGAGAGAATAGACAAGGGTTCGGAACGATGCGACTCGGATTGATCAACTCGGCTTGGGCACAAGCTGGTCGGGATACGAAGTGGGGGATTCAGAAGACGAAGGAACTCGGCTTCGACTCGATTGATATCTTCACCGATCCGCTCGACATCGATATTCGCGAACGTTGCCTGATTAAACGCGAGTGTGATCGCGTGGGGTTGCCGATTGTGTCGATCTGTTGCGTTGCGGTCGGACTGATCGATTTCAACCCCAGCGTGCGACGGTTTCACTTGAGTCGCGTGAAATCGTACCTTGATCTCGCATACGAGTATGAAGCCGAGAATGTATTGCTTGTGTTGGGGGAGTACATTTGGAACCGGGAAGTCATTCCCCCGTCCGAGCAATGGCAAGCTGGCGTGGAATGTTGCCGCGAACTGGCTGACTACGCCGCTGAACGCAATCTGAAAATCGCGTTGGAATTGGAGCCGTTTCCGCTATCGTTGTTGAATGATGTCGACAGTATGAAACGGTTTCTTGATGACGTGAACCACCCGGCGTGCCAAGCGAATATCGATGTGTCTCATTTGGTGCTCAGTGGTGTTGAACCGTGCGAGTTGGAGAAACTTCGCGGCCAAGCCATTCATGTGCACATTTCTGATTGCGATGGCCAAGTCCACGGCGACTTGCCACCCGGTCGCGGTGTTGTCGACTTCCCGCCCTATTTGGAAGCGATTAAACAACTCGACATCAATGGTTGTGTTTCGATCGAGTTGGAGTACTCACCGGACCCAGAGCGTATTGAAGAGTGGGTCACAGAGGCGTACCAAGAAACCGATCGACTCATGCAAGCGATTGGTTTGCGAACGTAATTCTCAGCGTCGCTTTGGCGTTGGCAACGGGACCGAGAGCGGGCGAATCCAGTCGGCGTGCCACAGGTTTCGCGGCGTGCGTAGCAAGTTTTGATTCGGGTCGATCAAAGGTTGCGGGATGCGTCCGTTAAGCGAGACTTGGGAATCCGCAAACACGCCCATGGGTTCCTCACCCGCTAGCCGCACTTGATTCGCGATGTACTCCGCCAACTGCAGCAACATATCCGGCTTGGTAGCCGCCGATCGTAATTGATGACTGCTCAGGTTCAGGTCTACAGGCGGCGGGTCTTTGATGGGTTCGCCGATCACATTCGTTGCAGAGAGTCGCAGCTGAAAATCATGTCGTTGCAGTTCGGCGTCCCAGATCGGTACTAGTTCCCATTGCAGCATCAAGCCTGACTCAGTTGGCACTTTGAGGACGAGCGAATCGGCCGACTTATCGCGAAGTTTCATATGCCATGCGAACCGGTGTCCTTCTTCGGTCCAACTCACATTGCCGGGGTAAAGCCAGTGACGGAGCGGGACCAAACACTGCACACCGACCCAGACGCCGAGCAATCCGAGAATCCATCGTTGTCGACGGGGTGAGGGAATCGTCCAGTTGGATATCTTGGTTTTTTTTGCCCTCTTGGAATCTTCGGTTGGCTCGGAAATTGCGAGCCACTCCGATGGCAAGAACACGATCGAGGCGGCCATCATCAACCAGGGGAAGATGCCGATGTGGAAGATCGTGTTGTTCGTCAGATGAAATGCAACAGCCGCGACAAATGCGGGGATGCGGGTTTGTTTCCAAAGGAGTGCTGGCACAATGAGCAAATCGAATAGCATTCCCCCCCAGGCGAATCCATATACCGTTGGCTCTGAAACGGGTTTGCCGAAGTAATCCGCAAGCCAATACCGAATCGGTTCGCCTCGTAGCCAATCTCCGTTGAGCTTAGCGACCCCCCCAAAAAAGTAGGGCACTGCAATCTGAAAACGTAAAAGCCAGAGTGTCCACGCAGGGACTTGGGTGGTTCGCAATTTTGGTCGCAGCAACACATCTAAAGAACCCGCCCGGTGCATGGGCAGAAAGATCATCAAGAAGCTGATCAAGCTAATGAGATAGAAATGGTTCAAATACGTCGATTGATCGAGCAGAAACACATAGGTGAAGACGAAGAAAAATAGAATCGTCGCGATCCGATAGCACAACCCCAGGCCGATCATGGCCGCCAGGATACCCCAAACAATGAAGTGGATTCGCATGCCCTCACCCGGCCACGCATGCACCCAAGAGAAACCGAAGTATTTGAAGTAGAAATCTGATTCCTGAAACTGCGTCGTGTACCAACCGAAATTGAGATAGCGAGTCGCCTCCCACACCATCACCGCACCGAACGCCATGCGAAAGAAAACGAGCATGCCGATGTCGACCGGCTCGAACAGTCGCCGAGTCCAGTGTTGATCGGTTGGTGCAGTTGTTGCAGTCATTGGCGAAGAGTTCGGCTAGTTTGAGGTGGTGCTAGCGGGTGCCAATCGAGTTTCAAATCCACTGGCTTCCGCAATCCGGCATTCCGCTTGCGTCTTGATGATAAAAGTACGCTACAGCAGCGGTTTGATGATAGGGAGTTTGCAATTCGATCGGCTCGCGACGGTACAAGTCCTCGTCGACGGCTTCAATTTCATCCAGGCGTTGCAAACAGTCGGCATCGACCGCATAGAGTTCGCCTTGTATCGAGTTGCCGGATTCGTTTTGCAGCAAACCGGGATACTCACCGCAGTTCACTAACCGGTATTTTGCCACTGTATAGGCTTCACCAATGAACCGTTGATCGGCCAACGCCCCTGCCCGACAAAACCCGCGTTTCAAAGTGCCATAGACGAAGACAAACGTGAAAGTATTGGTACTCATTTCGGTTAGTCGCTTTTGGCCTGTTGTGCATTTGTGACTCGCAAAGCTCACCCCGCGCGGTTGATGATCGCAATGCCGGTGGCGACGGAGACGCCGGAGAGGATCAGCCACGGTGAGAGTGGATCACCACGGAAGAAGTGCGCGAAGCAGATGCCGAACAGTGGTGTCGCGACGCTATAGATCGCCACTTGGGCAGCCGTGTAACGGGTCAGCAACACTGCTTGCACACCAAAACAGAATCCGCCCACGACCACACCTTGATAGAATAACGCAGCCACAGTGACCGGGTTGCCGGCGGCTTCTAACAGACTCGGCAGGTGGACATTCTCAACGAGCGGGCTACAAACAAAAAACAACACCGCACCGATAAGGTCATGCCAAAACATGACGGCGGTCGGTTCAGCTTTCATCACCGCGTGTTTCGTGTAGATCACTTTCACAGCCAGGACTAACGAACTGGCAAGCAGGAACAGATCGCCAGTCAATGTGACAGGGTCACGGGCAGCGTCCTGAGATTCCGGCGAACTGGCCACGATGATGATCAAACTCCCGATGGCTGCACACGCCAGTCCCATGAGTCGAGAGGAGTCGAGTCGTTGCGAACGCAAAACAAAGTGTTCAATACCGGCGATCCAGAAGACAAATGTATTGATCAGCACCGTGGCATGGGAGGCGCTCGTTTGTTGAATCCCCCAGTGGAACAAACCGATTTGCACGAACAGCAAGAAACCCATCCACCAAGCAACATTCCAACCGTGGCGTGATAGTTTCAGAGAGACGCCTCTTGCTTGGCACCAAATCAACATAAAAATCGAAGCTAGAAGGAATCGAATCCCGGCAGCCATAATTGCCGGCACTTGATCCACCGAGAAAGTCACCGCGACTGCGGTTCCACCCCAGAATGCGGCCGTCAGCAATGTGATGGCGGACGCAGACCAAGTCATAGGATGGGGGCGATTCGTGGGTGTCCAGTTCACATTAATCCTAACGGCGGGCCAGATGGAGACTTTTGAGCGGCGGGAATCGTCAGTTGCGAGTTTCCGTTTTCAAGAGCCAAATTCCTAGGCTCCCCCGGAAACGAACCGGGCTTTTCTGAGTGAATTCCCAGGGCGGTTTACCGAAATACGCACGAACAATTGATACGGGATTGGTCAAGGGTCTGCCGAGGCGTTCATCAAAAATTGGGCCTCAATTAACTGTTGAACACGTCGAAACCGTCTGTTTTCTCACAATTGAGAGGTTGACTGATTCCCCGGTGCCTCCGAATAATTTCGAATAACCACGTGAAGGCTCGTGTCGGGTATGTGTTTGCAAGTGCATACTGGTAAAAAACTTACACCATGCCTATCGGGATTCTGCTAGCTATGCGTTTATGGTAATTCATTGATGTGATGGCTGGGTTTCGGTTTTGTAACGCTTCGACTTCAAAGAATTTTTGGATTTTTTTTAGGGATGGCTATTTTTCGGTTTGAAGTGGGCAATGTTCTGGTAGCATTCTCCGCTCAGACGAGCATTACCAATCACGTTTTCACTTTGAAGACGTGAGCGTGTGTCTCGGTCAGCGAATTGATTCGCACGCCGGTTCACAGGTCAAGGTTGATGCTGGTTCTCCAGGATTGAAGGGATGCAGCGATCGAGAACCTGCTTTCAGGCCGTAACCAACCAGTTCGATAGGTTCCACCGAATGGGTTTCTTGCCATCCGGTTGGGGTACTCTTGCCAGCCGTATTCATCGGTGGACTGGTCTGCAGGTGCGGTTGCAGAACATCCCTTCCTCAAGGGGGGCGTCAGTTTTGAGCCCGGTTCTCGGACCGGACTTTGAGTGACAATCGAATGAGTCATCACCATTGATGACGCCCGCAGGGGGCAGCCCTGCATGAGCTTTTTTGGTGAGAATTCATCGTGGGATGAATCTCAAGGTATGTTTTGAGTCAAGAGTCGAACATTGGACATGCGGTGGCGATCTCCGTAGTCCTATTCGTGCAGGGACGTGCGAATCGTTCCGGGTCCTTATTTTCGAGGATGAACCAGTGCATTGTGAAGACGGCCAGCAGGCATTAATCGAGCGTGCAGAAGCGGTCGGTCAGTTGACATTCCAAGAGATCGACGCGTATCTCCCAGACGAAGGGGGCGATCCGACGTTGGTCGATCAATTGGTCCTCGCCTGTGAAGAAGCAGGACTGGAATTGGTCGACGCACCCGAACCGACTCCACCCGCCCCGCCCGTGAGCGAAGCCGACGCGGCTCGCGCTGAGGCGGCCGACGCTCGGCGAATGAAGTCGCTGCTGCCACCGGAGACTGCGGCCCTTTCGTCGCGTGATCCGATCCGGATGTATCTCAGCCAAATGGGCAACATTCCGTTGCTCTCTCGGGAACGAGAAATCTTCCTGGCGAAACAAATTGAAATCACGCGGAAACGTTTCCGTCGCAAAGTCATGGAGTCGGATTTCGCTCTCAAGCAAGCGATCGACATCCTCGACAAAGTCGCTTGTGGCGAACTGCCATTCGAGCGAACACTGCGAACCAGTGAAACCGAGAACGTTCAAAAGGAACAGATTCTTGGTCGGATGCCGCACAATCTGAAAACGTTGAAGCAACTGATGAAGCTCAACGAAGAAGATTACGCGATCGTCACCTCCGCGAACAGCAGTGACGAAGACAAGACGGCTGCCGCCGAACGAATGGTCATTCGTCGTCGCAAGATGTGTACGCTGTGTGAAGAACTCTCCGTTCGTACACAACGCATGCAGCCGATCAAAAAGAAAATGGAGCAAGTCGCCGATCGAATCGGTGAACTCCAACGACAAATTGCGAGTTTGCGAGCCCACCGTCGTGGTGCCGCGGAAGCAGAAATCCTGCAACGCGAACTCGATGACTACGAAACGATGACGTTGGAATCCGCCGACGATTTCCAAGCCCGTATGCGGGAAGTCGGTCGTCGTTACCAAGCTTGGACCGAAGCCAAGCAACAACTCTCTGGCGGTAACTTGCGGTTGGTGGTTTCGATCGCCAAGAAGTACCGCAACCGAGGCTTGTCGTTCCTGGACCTCATTCAGGAAGGCAACGCCGGCCTGATGCGGGGCGTCGAAAAGTACGAATACCGCCGCGGTTACAAGTTCAGCACCTACGCAACTTGGTGGATTCGCCAAGCCATCACGCGAGCGGTTGCTGACCATGCTCGGACCATTCGAATCCCGGTCCACATGTTCCAAAGCATCTCGACGCTCAAAGCCAAAGCGGAAGCGATTCGCCAAGAAACCGGTCGCGATCCGAACATGGAAGAACTCGCCGATGCCGTCGGTTTGACCGTCGAAGAAACCGAACGGATCATGAAGACCTGGAAGCATCCAATCAGCTTGGATACTCCGGTCGGCGAAAGTGAAGATTCCAGCTTTGGCGACTTCCTGGAAGATTCCAGCGAAGGCAGCCCTGCCGATTCCGCGATGCATCAAATGCTGCGGGACAAAATCGAGCATGTGCTTCGCAGCCTGACCTACCGCGAACGCGAGATCATCCGATTGCGTTACGGTCTCGGCGACGGTTACAGCTACACGCTGGAAGAAACCGGTCGTATCTTCAAAGTGACTCGCGAACGGATTCGGCAAATCGAATCCAAGGCTCTCAAAAAGCTACAACACCACACTCGTTCCGACCACTTGCGTGGTTTCGTCGACCAAGACGCCGAGTTCGAAGACGAATTCGAGAACTCGGAAGAGTTGGAAGCCGTCGGCGTTTGAGCCTGAGAGGACGTAACCAACTCGAATGACGCCACGACGAGTTGCGATCGTTGGATTAAACCGGACGGGAATGCATCTGCTTCAGCAGTTACATTCTCGCCCGGATTTTTTCGTGGTTGGGGTTTGCGAAGCGAATTCGCAATTACGGGATGCCGCCAGTCATCTTTGTGACCAGACCGTCGAGAATGTCGACGACTGTGTGCAACTCGATTGGGAAACCGTCGTCATTTGCGACTCGTCGTTCGCAGCAACGCAAACGCTTCTCGCTCAAGCAGGTCGCACGGTGGTATTGGCGGAGCTATCAGCGTTCAAAAGCGATGAATTTCAGCAGCTTCAAGCGGTTGCCGATCGTGGTGATTCTCGCTTGGGGATTGACCGTCCCGATCAAACCGATATCGAGTTTGCGGTCGCGAATGCTGCCGTTTCTGACGGAGAGTTCGGGGCATTGCGGACATTGCACCGCAGTATTTCTTCAGCCGGTGCGGTCGATCCACAACGCAATACTCCGGTTGATGCGTTCGTTGAGTTCGCTTTCAACGATTTGGCTCAGGCCTGGGACTTGTTGATCGCTGCCGAAAGTTCTCTACGCCGAATGACCGTGCAGGCAATTCCGTTACCAGGAATGGACGGCGAGTCAGGCGGGGGGTACTTGTTGCTGCTTCGCGAACCAAATGGCGTTGTTATCGAGATTCGCCGCAGCATCAGTTCGGTCATCTCTGAGGATACCGGTTGGCAAATCGGCGGAACTCATCGCGGGTTCTGTAAGCGTTCAGAGATCATCCGCACATCTGAGGACGAAATCTACGAACTCACGCCGCGGAAACCAGTCGTGCCAGATCCACTAGAGTCACTCGGCGAACCGGCTTCGCAGGAGACACTCGCGGCAATGACCGCCCTGCTGAGATGTTTCGAAGCCTTACAAACGTCGTGGAAACACGACGGCACGATTGAGACCTTCGAGTCTGGTCTCGTTTAGAGCCGTGTCCGTTTTCTCGTAGCGGTTTACGTGGTGTGGAAGTCCGTAAAACTCGAGTTTTTACGCGTCCATTGTGCGACCGACAGATCGGAGTACGGTCTAGCCAGCTTTCTTTTGAGCGGCTTGCTGCGCTTGCAGCACGGGCAGCACTTCGGCGATGACGCGTCGCATGTCCGCAATGATACCGGCTTCCAACTCTGCGGTGGAGATGCCGTCGCAGGCGTGAACGCACGCGGTAATCCGTCGCACCAATTCGCGGTGCTCGGGCGTATCGATCCCGTGAAGTTCACCCTCATGAGAGAGAATGAATTCGGGCGTGTGCTTGGCAGCCAGCAGTGCTTGTTCGGCGACATCCGGTTGAGGAGTCGGCTCGTTGGTGCTGGTTTGTTTTGACTGATCCATAGGATGCGTTTCCCCCGGAAATCCTTTTCGGAAGGAGAACGCCGCATTTTCTGGACGTCCCTGTCCACCCTCATTATCGGCACAGGCGGTCCAGAATCTTAACAATCTTCACCATTTGGCAAATAATTAAGCCGCGACGCGGTGAGCGATCGGCACTCGTTCCAAAGCACGTGAAAGCGTTTGTTCGCACAGTTCGCCTAGCGAAAGACCGATTTTCCGTGCGGCTTTCGGAATCAAACTGTGATCGGTCATGCCGGGGACCGCATTGATTTCCAAGACCCACGGTTCCAAGTGACGATCCAATCGCAAGTCGACGCGGCAAAGTTCGTAAATGCCCACGGACTCGGCGGCTCGCAGGGCCACATTTTCGAGGTAATGCAACACTCGCGGCGGCAAGTCTTCGGCGAATTCGTATCGAGTGTGGTGGTCGGCGTACTTCGCTTCGTAATCGTAGAACGGTCGAGGCGTTTCGATGCGAACCGGTGGCAACGTTTTTCCTGGCAGGATTCCAACCGTCCATTCCGTGCCGTCGACGAACGTTTCCAGAAGGCCATGCTCGCCAAAATGGAAACACTCCGCCAAAGCGGCCGGCAATTCTTCAGCGGTCCGCACGATCGAGACGCCTAAGCTCGATCCTTGTCGATCCGGCTTGACGACCATCGGAAAACCGAGGTTGCGAGCCAGCCATTCAATGCGTTCTGCATCGTCGGATTGATGAATCACCACACTTTCCGGTGTGGGGACATTGGCGTGGCGAAGTCGCTCTTTGCAGGCAGATTTGCTGAAAGTGACTTCAGCGGCAATGGAATCGCATCCGGTGAGTGGGATACCCAGCGACTCTAGAATCCGCTGCACTTCTCCATCTTCGCCAAACTCGCCATGCAACGCGTTGAACGCCACATCACGAGGTTCCCACGCGAATTCGGTGAGATTGGTTTCATGCGGGTCCAACCAGACGACATGATGCCCGCAGATTCGCAATGCGGTGAGTACCGCTCGTCCGCTCGACAAACTGATTTCCCGTTCGGCGGACGCACCTCCGCCTAAAACCACAATACGACGGTTCGACAGAATTGTCATCGTTCCGCTCCTCCATGATGTCGGTCCGATCATTGGGCACAGGGTTCGAAAATCCGCTTCTCGATGTGCTGGGGGATGATGTCCGGAACTGTCACGGAAAAGTGATGACTTGGTAGACGTTCCCGACGATGCAATCCCAATCCCAATGGGGTATCGATGAGTTTACACAAGCTTCCCAAATTCGCCAAGTGCCTTTTGGCGAGTCTGATTGGAATTTCGTTTGGTTATGAACAGTATAATTGGTGATCCAAACGGACGCGGTTTGCGTTGTCCCAGATTCCCGAGCGGAAGTATCAGGACTAGCATTTACTTGAACTTGACGAGGTGACGCTGATGAATCTCAACAAAACACATATCACAGTTGTACTCGACCGTTCCGGTTCGATGGGGATCATTCGCGATGCCACGATCGAGGCCGTCAATGGATATGTCGCTTCCCAACAACAAGAAGACGGGGAGTGTCTGCTCACGTTGGTGCAGTTCGACGATCAGTATCAGGTCGATTGTGCTTCGATTCCGATCCACGATTTTGAGCCCCTCACTCAGAGGACTTACGAACCACGTGGCAGCACCGCATTGTTAGATGCGATTGGTCGCACGATTATGGAGAACGGACGCCAGTTCGCTGCGATGCGAGAGGAGGACCGGCCGGGGAACGTCTTGTTTGTGATTCAAACAGATGGCCAAGAGAATTCGAGCCGAGAGTTCGACATGAGTCGCATTAACGATTTGATCGCCGAGCATCGAGACAAATACAGTTGGCAGTTCGTGTTCCTCGGGGCCGATCAAGATGCGATTGCCTCCGCGGGAGCGATGGGGATTGCGGCGGCCTCTTCGCTGGCGTACACGGGGAGTGCACGTGGTCAGCAGGCGGCTTTCGAGGCCGTGGCGAAGAACACGTCCAAATTCCGCAAAGCACGATCCGCCGGCATCATGTCGGCCCCAGTCGAGTTCGACGAAACCGACCGCAAGAATTCGATCGACGAGTAGACCAAACCAATCGTGTGCCACGGTTGTGTGAGTCGTGCTTCGAGTTAGTGAATGCTACTCAGCACAATTCACAAATCCGTGGCACACTAATTTTCCGAATGGAATCAGCGGACTTGGGGAGCTCGCAGGCTTCCGAGGAACTTCAACAACGCTGTCCGTTTTGCCGGGCTGAGTTGCCGGTAGTTCTCGCGAGAGAGTTTTGCGGCTCCGTCGTGGCGTTCGATTGCAGCTTGCAGCGTGGGCGATTTGCCGTCGTGGAAATACGGTGCGGAGTCGGCAACACCCCATAGCGGTGGCGTTTGCCATTCTTCCGGTTTCGGGATGTCATCTGGCCAATCGTCGGGAATTGGTGGGCCGTATCCACTACCACTGCCATCGCTTTCTTCGGGTTCCAGACGGTAGATCAAGAAGTCGCTATAGACCCCATCGACTCCCCCAATGTTCGGCGTGTGACATTCCGCACAACCCACGTCATAGAACGACTCTTCGCCCTGTTTGATAATTTTGCAGGCTTCGGGATTGTCGGGCAGCACTTGCTCGGGACGCGGCAACGATTCGACAAATGCGACGAGCCCGTCGAACTGTTCTTGATTGAGGTCCAACTTGGCGGAGGCGTCGGTGACATTCACCCGTGACGAGACAACACTACGCGGGAGCAATTGTTGCTTGAGCGGATTCGACAATCCCATTTCGACCGCACAGGCGACTGCGACGAACTCTTCCAAGTCCGCGAATTGGCCCTTCCAACCGAGTTTGCCGATGCGACCGTCGTCCAAGGAACGGACTTTTCCGGCGGGAATTGCGTTCCAATTGCCTCGAAGTTCCTGACCCATCAGGGAGAGATTGCGTTGCCAACGATTCCAAGTAATTGCCTGATCGCTAATCTTCGATAATTCCCCGACGCCGAAGAGGGCCGGCGTGTTGATGGTTTGGAACGTCAACGGATCGACGCTTGGAATTCGGACTCTACACATACCGTCGTTGGAGACGCCGCCCGGTGTGGCGGGGAATAAGCCGCGGATTAGTTCCGTCGATTCCTGGCAGTCTTCGGAAACTGCCGAGGCATGGACGACGCCTTCGTGGACTCCCTGACCACGTTCAATGGGGGCCACGAGAAACGTAAGGACGTTCTTCGAATTCGGCCCGGCTCCACCGACTCCGCCTTGGAAATGACACGCTACGCAGGATTCCGCATTGTAGACCGGTCCCAAGCCGTCACCTTCGGCGGCGAGTTCGTCGTTCACTTTCCAGGCGTGGGTGAACAAGTCTTGTCCAAGGGAAATCGCTTGCCGATCGGGCGTGTGACCTTGGCTGGCTCGCCATGCCAACCCCACACCGCAAACGGTCGCGACGAGAAACAGAGTTCGCCATAGAACGGGTTTTGAAGGTTTCGGCATTGATCGTCTCCTGGACCGTACTTCAGTCTTCTGTGTCCGCAGGCGACGCGAAAACGAAATTGTTTTCCGACTCCTGCAAGACAAAACCTGCTGCACAAGAAAGTGAAATGTTTCCAACCGTGCCGCGGTTTTGGTTTTCTCGGGATCAATGAATCTGGCCGAACATTGACCCATTTTCACAAGGCAAAACTCACGACCGTGGTTTGTGAACCATTGCAATTTGCGATGCCGCTTTCCTTATGGGACCTGCTTCTATTGAACTTTTGTTTCAAAAGATTTCAAAAACTCGGCAATTGTTCCAAGTTGCATCTCGCGGGCACTTACGGAAAAATGGACAGTTCCAGGCGGACCGGTGGAATCGTGTGCAACCAGGTCCGTTTCCAGTCACGATCATGGCACCCATCACGGCTTTGAGGTCTCGGAGTAGCGGAATGGCCACGGCCAAACGCAGGATCGGCCCATTCGAAATCGAGCGAAAGCTCGGCGATGGCGGTATGGGGGTCGTGTATCTCGCGAAGTACCTCAAAGATAATCGCTGGGTCGCGCTGAAGGTGCTCACGCCGACAATGTCGTCCGATACCAAGTTACGGGCGCGTTTCACTCGTGAGATGGAGATCCTCAAGAAGCTTCGACACAAACACATCGTGCGGTATTTTGGTGGCGGGACGATCGACGGCCAAACCTTCTACGCGATGGAATACATTGACGGTGGCAGCGTTGAAGACTTGCTAGAGAAACGCGGACGACTCGGTTGGGAACGGGTGATCGAGTTAACACGCGCGATTTGCAAAGGATTGGAATACGCCCACGAAGCGGGGATCATCCATCGGGATTTGAAACCGGCGAACTTGTTTCTGACCAAAAAGGGACAACTGAAAATCGGTGATTTCGGGATCGCACAAGACACCAATGCGACGGCACTCACCGCACCGGGAAGCACAGTGGGTACGTATGCATATATGGCCCCCGAGCAAATCACCGGGAAGAAACCGATTTCCCGCAAAACCGATTTGTACGCTTTGGGCTGCGTGATGTACGAGATGCTCACGCTCCGCACGCCCTACGAACACGACACGATGCCGGCCATGTTGATGGCTCATCTCAAGGAGGAACCCGAACGGCTGACAAGTTTCGCGATTGACTGCCCGTTCTGGTTGGAGGCACTCATCGATAAATTGATGGCCAAAGACCCCGACGATCGTTACTTCGATGCCTTAGCAGTGCAGGTGGCACTCGACGATGTCGGGCAACGAGTCGCCCAGCGAACAGCGGTTTCCGGGGCCACCAAAGGCGGCGACGGTCGTACCTCCATCGCGCCGGGTTCGCCAACTGTCGAAATGCAAGGTCGCAAGAAACGCAAGAAGAAGAAAAAAGACGCCGGTCCGATCTGGGAACGGACATGGTTTCTCGTTGCGTGTTTGGCGGGGCTCATTGGATTTGTCGCTTGGTCGGTTTGGCCAATGAGCGAACAACAGCTTTATGAGGAAGCTAAGACGTTGATGGCGTCGGAAAACATCGATGATTGGCGAACCGCCCGCGAAAAATTCATCGATCCCCTGCAAACTCGGTTTCCCAACAGCCAGTTCAACCCGGAAGTCCGCGAATGGCTAGACCGCATTGAAATGGATTTAGCACTGCGACAATCCATGAGTCGCAAGGAACGCGGCATCGATCCGAAATCGGTCGCGGAAGCTCAGTTTATGGAAGCCCAGGATTTCGAGGAATTCGGCGACTTGGCATTTGCGGATACGAAGTACGCGCAGTTGATCGAATCGGTTCAAGGGAATGAAGAAGCCCGTCCGTTTCGCTTGCTGGCGGAGAAACATCGCGGGCAAATCGCCGATCGGCAAACCGATCCGCCGCTCACGTCGGTCGAGTTCGTCAATCAACAACTCCGCGAAGCAGAGACGGCGTTTTTGGAAGATCGATTGCTCGAAGCCCAAAAGATTTGGCGGCGGATCAACAATCTTTACAAGAACAACCCCTCCTACCGGAAGCAAGTCGAGCACAGCGTCAACCGCCTCGCCGGCAAAGAAGTCCGACCACTCGAAGAAGTTCTGCAGAGTGACCCTTCGGACATCGAAGGAACGTAGGGGACGTCGCGTCCAATTTCACATTTCTCAGCGTGAACGGGTGCCACTACGGGAAATTGCATCGATATAGCGTCGTGGGTGGCATGCCCACGGTTTTACGTGGGCATGATTGGACATTCAAACATCGCTGGCCCATGCCCACCCCAAACGGTGAGCATGCCACCCAAGTATTAACCACATCGAATGTCACGTAATATTGTCTTAAATACAGGCAATTTCCGGCACTGCTGGCGTCCAATGGGTGCCACTGCTGGATTGTCCAGCAGTGTTTTCAGCGACTCCCAGACCGCTGGTCACTCGCACTGCTAGGCCAGCTAGCAGTGGCACACAACTCCCTCATTTGTAATCGTTTGTGGCAGAGGTTCGCGCGATACAATCGATGGAGAAGGAAGTCGGGTGGCATGCCCACAGCTCGGTGTGGGCATGGGCCAGAGAGACTCGAATGTCGAATCATGTCCATGCAAAGCCATTGACATGCCACCCTTTCCATTTTGCAAATGTGAGGTGTTACGCGACGCGTCGCGAGATTCATCCGGTTATGTGAATTCGGTGAAACTGTACGGGTGACGTCTGCGAAAATGACCGCAATGGGGATTTTGCCCGGTTCGCCGGTAGACATTTCCACGCGAGCATCGAAAATAGATGAATTCGTTTCTTCCGATTTGTTCCGTGTTCAGAGAGTGAGCGTCGCATGCCCCGTTGGATTGCCTTTTCGTTGGCTTGCGTAATGGTCTGTATTGCTGCCGGGTTGGCCTGGGCGGACGATTCCCCCGCGAATGCCGAGAAGCAGGTGGAGTCCGGTCATTCTTTCCACGGCGAAGCCTTCAACGAAGGCCCTCGACAAGCAGCGTACTTGATGGACGGCACCGGGGCGGTTCATTTTCCGTGTTCGTCAAAGAACGAACTCGTGCAGAAGTTCATCGATCAAGGCGTTGGGCAGTTGCACGGGTTCTGGTACTTCGAAGCCGAGCGAACCTTCCGGCAAGCCGCCGCGATCGATCCCGATTGTGCCATCGCGTACTGGGGCATGGCGATGGCGAACACCAAGAACTCAAGCCGAGCAAAAGGCTTCATCGAGGAAGCCGTCGAACGTTTGGACCACGCCGACGCCCGCGAGAAGGCCTACATCAATGCATTGAACGAGTACTGGAACCCGAAGAAGAAAGACAAAGACGCCAAAGACCGCAAACGTGATTACGTGAAAGCGTTGGAAGAGATCTCGCTGGATCATCCCGACGACATCGAAGCCAAGGCGTTTCTGTGTTTGGCATTGTACGAATACCGCCGCGATTTGGATTTGCCGAGTAACCTCACGATCAATGCGTTGATCGGTGAAGTGTTGGCGGCGAATCCGTTGCATCCAGTGCATCATTACCGCATTCACTTATGGGACTACAAGAAGCCCGCGCGGGCATTGGAGTCGGCCGCGAAGTGTGGGGAATCCGCACCGGGGATTGCTCACATGTGGCACATGCCGGGGCATATTTACTCGCGACTCAAACGTTACCACGATGCCGCTTGGCAACAGGAAGCGTCTGCGCGTGTCGATCACGCTCACATGATTCGCGATCGGGTACTGCCTGATCAGATTCACAACTTCGCCCACAACAACGAATGGCTCACGCGGAACTTGTTGCACGTCGGTCGGATTCACGATGCTCTCGACTTGGCCAAAAACATGACCGAGTTGCCTCATCATCCGAAGTACAACCGGATCGACAAATCCGGTTCGTCGGCATCGTACGGCCGTCTGCGATTGTTCGATGTGCTCTCCGAAGCGGAACTGTGGGACGAGTTGATTCAACTCGCGCACACATCATACTTGGCACCGACGGACAACATCGGCGAACAAATCAAACGCCTGCGGTATTTGGGACGCGCCCAGTACGGGGTCGGTGATTTCCAGGCGGCGAAGCAAACACGTGGCGAACTGGAGAAACTGCAAACCGCTCAAAAAGCCAAGCAAGACGAAGCGGTCAAGAAGGCCAGTGAGAAAGCGTTGGCCGATGCGAAAGACAAGGACGAAAAAGCCCGTAAGAAGGCGGTTGCCGATGCGGAGTCGAACGCTCGCAAATCGTTCAGTTCGACATTGCGATCACTCACACAAGCCCTGAACGAATTGGATGGCCGCCAAGCCATTGCTGACGAAGACATTCAAAAGGGATATGACTTGCTGCGAAAAGCCGGTCGTGCCGACCCGTTCGAAATGGCGGAACTCAAACGGCAACTTGGCAAAGAAAAGGAGGCCGAGAAAGACGCAGCCTCGCAAGTCAAACGCAACGAAAACGAAGCGTTGCCTTTGGCAAAAGCAATTGCCCTTCAATGGCGACTTGGCAACAAGGACGCCGCGAAGAAATCGTTCGAGGAATTACGAACTGTCGGTGGAACGGCCGATCTCGATACCCCTGTGTTCGCTGCCCTCGCACCGATCGCGAAAGAACTTGGCTTCCCAACCGACTGGCGAACACCTCAACCTCGACCCGACGATTTCGGTTCACGACCGAATCTGGATGATCTCGGTCCATTCCGTTGGCATCCGTCGCCGGCGGAATCATGGTCGCTCCCGGATGCCGAAGGACACATGCATTCGTTGGCTTCGTACCGGGGCAAACCGGTGGTGGTAATCTTCTACTTGGGAGCCGGTTGCCTGCACTGTGCGGAACAACTTCAGGCGTTCGGTCCGAAGACGCAAGAGTTCCGCGATGCAGGAATTGAACTCATCGCGATCAGCACTGACGACATGAAGAATCTCCAGCGTTCACACGAGAATTATCGCGACGGCGTGTTCCCGTTCCCATTGGTTTCCGATGCGGACGAAGACGTCTTCAAGGCGTATCGCTGCTTCGATGATTTCGAAGGCTTCGCGATGCATGGCACGTTCCTCATCGATGAAACCGGGCTCGTGCGGTGGCAAGACATTAGCTACGAACCATTCATGAATCCTGATTTCGTGCTGAAGGAAGCTGACCGACTTCTCGGCAAACCGAATACGAACACCGTCATTACGTCTTTGAAACCGACGACTCCCGCCGTTGCGGAAAAACAACGTAGAGATCGGCCGGAAAGCCAGAAATAATTCGACAATATTCGTTTGTAAGAAATTTCAAACAGGCAACTAAAAAGCGAAAGACACTCTTTCCCGATTCAGCGGTTTGTGATTAAATCGAGTAGAACAGGTTACGCATCCGCTGTTTGTCTTTCGAGAAGGACTCGAACGCAATGCTCCACTTCACGTGTGATCTCTGCGGCATGAAATTAGGCGAAGAACGTTTTGTGGCGCGGGTTGAGGTGTATCCCGCGTTCGATCCGGAAGAGATCCACGAAGAGGATTTGGACGCCGACCATCTCGAACAAGTTGCCGATGCGTTGGCGGAAATGGAATCGACTGGCGAAACACTCGAAGATTGTGGCTTGCAAGAATTCCGTTACGACCTGTGTCCGAAATGTCACGAAAAGTACCGGACCGATCCGCTCGGGCGTCACATGCCGCGGCGTCTCAACTTCAGCGATAACTGATGCGTCGATCTCGACGACCATGGCCGGTTTGGGTTGTGGTCGTGTTTCTGTTCTTGACCGTCTGGCGAACGCTTTCTCGCCACAATGAATCGACCAACCGGTTACCGTCGACATCGGAAATGGTTCCGGTTGTCCGTGTTGTCGATGGTGACACACTGCTGTTAGAAGACGGGATACGCGTGCGGCTATTGGGTGTCGACACACCGGAGACCAAGCGACCGGATCATCCCGTAGAAGTACTCGGGCCGGAAGCGACGGCCTTTACGAAAAGCTTTATCGGCTCGCAACCGATTCGGTTGGAATACGACCGTGAACGTCGTGATCGGTTTGGCCGAGTGTTGGCGTATGTCTACGTGGGTGATCAACTGCTGAATGAAGAGTTGATTCGCGTCGGTCTCAGCAAAGCAGAAACCCGATTTCCATTTCGTCAGGCGATGAAACAGCGATTCCGCGAGGCCGAGAAACAGGCTCGCGAATCCCGTCGGGGAATCTGGCAATCCGATGACGTCGATGCCCCGAAAGAGTCGATGCGTTAAGCGACCCGCACGACCAGCAGCGTTTGATCGTCGTCGGCAATGGTCCCGCTATTCAACTCGAGCGTTTTCGTGATGGCATCGAGCATGTTCTGTGCGGAGTTTTCGTGGATGTTGGCGAGAATCGCTTCGCTTAATCCAGAGGTTCGCACCATGCGGTCTTTCTGACCGATGGCTTCGGTGATTCCATCGGAGAACAAGATCAGGTAATCGCCGCTTTCGAGTTTTTGCTCGGAGGCTTCGTAATCCGTACCACTGAGCACACCGGTGAGTAATCCGTGCGACTCCATCTCGGTGATGGCAGTTCCCCGGACGAGCAGTGGACAGCAATGACCGGCGTTCGTGTAGCGGAAGGTCTTGCGTTTGCTGTCGAGTACGCCGTAGACCATGCTCATGAATTGGTAAGATTCGGTCAGACGACACAGGGCATCGTTGATTCGACCAATCGCATAAACGGTATCCAACGACTTCGAATCACTCGGATGGCCAAGCACGTTCAGAGCGCCTCGTGCGGCCGCCGACACCATCGAGGCGGCAATTCCATGTCCACTGGCATCGCCAACGGCGAGCACAGTGCGACGTTGGTCCCACGGAATGACCTCGCAGACGTCCCCGCCTAGTTCGGAACAACTGCGACAGAACCCGGCGACTTCGATACCGGATGTCTGTAACTGCAAATCAAGATTCCGACCGATCACATTCGAGGAGGCATACTCGACTTCGCTACGTAACCGCTGGCCGTTCCGCCATTGATGCGTCAAGACTTCCCGTTCGATCGTGGTCGCCAGTTGCACGATGAGCGACTCGATGACTTGCAGTTCGCGTGTAACCGGTTCGCGAGAACGCCGATCGTAAGTCCACAAGGTGCCCAACGGGGTCTCCGGGTCACCCACTCGGAATACGCACGCGGATTGGACGTCTTCGGGAAACCAACGTGAATAGACGGCCGACGTTTTGTGCAACAGAAATTGGCGTCCTTCGATCAGCGAAAGCCAATCCGGTGAATCCGGTTGCATCAGTCGTAACGGTCGAGGGATTTGACGCGGCTCTTGTTGGAACGATTCTCGCAACACCAACCGCCGCCGAGCGGGATCGAGCAGAAACAACGCAGCGCCGCGATAACCCGTGAGGCGGCAGATCATTTTCAGTTGATTCCGGGCCACCGTACGCAGGTCGATGCCATCCGTATCCGCACGTCGAACCTGCAACCAACCGGTGAGTTCCTCCGTCTGTTGAAGGAGTTGGCTTTCGAGATCCCGCACGTCGCCGATGAGTTCTTTGACTTTATCGCAAACGACCGGAAGCGATAGGTCGTTGTTGTTCGGGGCAGAGTTGATCTGTTCGAGTAAACCGAGAACATGCTCAGCCGTTTGCAGCGGGTGCGCATTTGCTACCGCTTCGGGGCAACCCGGTTGATCGGGTTGAGAACTGTCGTTCGTGGTTCGCGACATCGAACGGCCTTTGATGACATATCGGATTGGCAGAGGAGCCTTCTGGTATGACGCTATCATCGACGTGATCGTTGTGCGATCCTGATTCCTTCTCGAGATACTGGGGCTTTAACGGTTGGTCCGATTTCATCGATTCGACGAACCGCGTCTATTCCAGCGTTCGTTTAGAAGTTTTTCTGCGATGCATCGTTCTTGTAGATCGGCAAGACACGGTAGTAGACTTCCAACGTCATCACGGCCAGGCATGTCATGTAGAGTCGGCCACCTTGGGAGCCGTGTGTGTCTGCCACATTCCAACTGCCCTTCTCCGGGCCGCTCGTACGCTGGGTTTTGACGAGCCAGTCCCGCATTCGCCCATTCCATTTCTGCCAATCGTCGCCTTGGGCGTTGGTAAATTGAATGATGGACTGTGTCGCGTAGTAATTGTAGTACATGTCGTTCGTCGCCGGTTCGGTCGATACGAGATAGCGAACGCCGTCGCCAAGTGCTTTGTCTTCCCGATCCCAGCCTAGATACATTCGACAGAGTAAGCCGATTGCCGTCGTCGACGGTTTCGGTCTCTGACCGGGAACGTAGGAATAGCGTGAACCGCCATTCGATGCGACACGATCCAAAAACTTCCTTGCTCCGCTGATGACATGACGCGGAACTTCCAAACCGGCTTGATGACCGCTCTTGAGCGCCATGATTTCCCAGCCGACCACCGAGGTATCACCCGCTTGCTGCAATTGGTATCGCCAACCACCGCCGGCAGGGTCTTGGGCTTTGACGATGAACTGAATCGCGCCTTCCGCCGGTCGTCGTAAGAGTCGGTCTTTGGTCATTCCGTACGCTTCGCAGAGGGCGATTGTCACCATCCCCTGAATATACATTCCGGCATTGCCCACGTTTTCGCCGCGAAAGTCCCAACCGTCCGGCCCGCGGTTCGAAACGAAATTGACGCGGAGAAAATCGATCCCTTGTTTCACAGTTTGTTGGTATGGTCCCGGTTCGGTATGGGTGTGTCCGGCTCCGAGGAATGTCATCAGGGCCATTGCGGTCGCGCCATTCTCGCCGTTACGCAGGCGACCCGGTTGGGATGACTTGCCGATCTCGGCGAAGTTCCAACTTCCGTCGGCTTGTTGCACAGAGGCCAACCATTTCAGTCCCGAGGCGACCGCGGCATCACTCGCCTGATTCCCACCGCGTTTCGACAACATCTGATCGCGATTCGCCTGGCTGCGACCTTCTCGTTGATTCTTGATGTTTGCCACTGGTGGACCTGCGAACGCGTCGGGATTGAGATCCAAACTGGCTTCCAAATCACTGATGTCGAGTTGGTTCGTGTCGGGCTCTTCGGAGACCAAATTGGTCAGCTCGGGAGCCAAATCCGTGTTGGTGTCGATCTGAGGTGGTGCCAATTCCGGGGGTTGTTCGATGGCTTCAAACGTCAGATCCTCGACCGGCTGCTCGTGATTCGTGATCAGGAGATTCAGCAGCAAATCCTTCGTGTCTTGTGGCATCACGATCAACCACATCCCGAGTAGCACTATCGCATGCAACACCAGACTCAACCCGTAAGCGGACGTCAGATGTTTGAGCAATCGGCGATATGAAGACGGGTTCGGCGGTTCGGTTGCGTCCTCATTGATAGGTGGCGGCGACTTTGATGGTTCTTGAGTTGGTAATGGTGCTGATTGCGGTGGTTGTGCGGGTGGAGTGGAATGGATCGGTTCAGGATTCGTCAGGCGACGCGATCTTAACAACCAAGACGGTGGCGGTGGTGGCTCAACGGTTGCCGATTCCTCAACGAAGTTTTCGGTGTGAGACATGCCAAGCTACCGAACTGAATATCTGAAGGAGCGCTAGAGTGACGCGAAGACGAGTGTTTTACAGTATCACGTTCGGATTCGATGTCAATTGCGACTTTGGGTCGCCATCGCGTTCACCCGCTGTCTCCACGCATTGATCTGAGCCGTGTAAGTATCTTCGTCACGGTCCGACACACCCGGCAAAAGATCTCCGAACGCGTTGGCTTCGATCACTGCACAGGAACGAAAGTTCGGGCGGATCAACACATCCAGTCCCAGACAGAACACGTTCGGAAACGTTGCCGCTGCCTGCCGACACGTTTCGAGCATCGTTTCCCAAGCCGCGTCTGTCATTTTTGCCCGAAGTGCTGAAAGGTCGCCCCGCCGATTTCCGAGATGCAAATTCGTCAGGGGACCAGCACTCGTTCGCATGACCATGTGACGTGGTTCACCAGCGATGGTGACAATTCGCAAATCGAAAGTCTTCCCTGCAAGTCCGGCTTTGGGCTGCCAACACTCAACGTGCAATCCATCGATCGCGAGCGTGTCGATCAATTGGCGAATCTCGTGGAGGTCGGTGTACCGACGCACTCGCAATGAGTTGTAGAGTTCCACACGACCGTTACTCGTGATCATCTCAGTGCTGGTAGTGATGATCGATCGGTGCTTGTTCGATTGAAATGCCAACACGCCCGATGCGGACGAACCCCACGGTTGCTTGAGAAATAGCCGGCGTTCGCCGGTGCGTTCAATCAGCGTTTGCAACTCATCGAACGAAGACACAATCCCCAACCCGCGTGGCACAGGTACACCGGCTGTTGCCAACCGATTCAAACACGTCGGCTTCTCGAAGAGTACCGGAATGTCTGCCGGTGAAGACATCCAATGAATCGGTTGGGGACACGAACCAGTGATCGATTCCAACAACGAACGGAACCCCTCGAACCATCTTCGCTGATGAATGATCCGTCCTGGTTCCCAGTTCGATTCGATTTGTTCATGCGGCTGTGAGCCGCGTTCGATCAACAGGCGTTCGACGTCTGCATTCTCGCCGGGGGAGTCCAATCGGATGTTCGCGTGCGTGGGGATGATATCGGCTAGCGACACCCGATCGGTCAGCAAGTCGCGATAGGAAATCACTTTCGGCGTCCGCAACCCACATCGCCGCGCCGCTTCGGTGAACAGCGTAACGCGGCGATTTTCTGGGTTGCCGATGACGAAAAACTGCATCTCACTCCCCGATCGAAACGTACCGTCCCCATTCCTCTTCGTGTTCCTGTTCGCTGACATCCACCTCACATGGCAGTTCGGAGAACCGCTCCATCATGGCATCGCTCATGTAATGGTGTGAAAGGTCAAGTTTCTTCAGTGACTTCACGTTTTCGCTGGCGAGCAGTTTTTCCGCACCGGCATCCCCGAGTGTGCCCAGCGAGAGATCGAGTGTTTCCAGTTGTGTCACAATCGGTGCGTTGCTGACCAACTCGGCGATGTCGTCGGTAATCTCGCTGTTCTTGAGACCCAAGTACTTCAGCTTGGGAAACCGATCGCTTTGTAAAAGTGCTTTGATATCGGAAACCGTACCGGTCCAACCGTAGTTGGAGTCGCCGAGGTAAAGTTCGAGGTGTTCCAACTCCGGCAGTCGGGCGGCAGCGAGTGCTTGAAGAACTTCACGCGGCATACCACCGGTTTGAACGATCAATGTTTTTAGTTGATCGTGTGCGATGTCTCCCAATCCCAGCCCTTCGCCGCCACGAATTTGGAATGTCCGCAGTTTGGGGAACGCCGTCCACACCGGGCCGACGTCCGTTTGCTGAATCCAAGAAACTTCGTTTTCCTCGTAGGTAATGTCGCCGATGAACAAGCCGCTCAAACTCGGCAATCGCGGGGCCGCGGCGATGATCGCTTCCACGACCGGTGCCATCGATTCCTCGTACATCTCCTCGGAATATGCTCCGGTGAGTACCCCCGTCACTCGGTCCACGTTATCCGCTGAGAGAAAATCCGTCAGGAGTTCATCGAACGATGCTTCCGAGTCGTATTCCAGCCGTAACCGATAGTTCGTGGTGTCCGGTTCAAGCGTCATCCCGACTTCGTAGTCGACAACCGGCTTGCCGTCAAACACATCCGCATGTTCCCCGAACGCCATGATGATCTCCTGATGCAACGGATTTCGAAATGATTGTTGCGGCCATTCGTGTCCACGCTAGACGCGAGCGGTTCGAAGAATATGCTGACATTTCCCGCCCGCCGCTGCAATGGAATCGCCGTCAGTGAAACCTGCCTGCCGGTGCGGTAGACTAACTCCGTTCGCATTCGTTCTTTGTTCCATACGTGTGGAGTGGTGTCCCTTGAGATTGATTTTTGCTTTGGCCATCGGGCTGTGGGTTGTGAATTCTGCCGATTCTGCCGCCGCCGTACGACCGAACATTGTGTATGTGCTGGCTGATGATCTCGGTTATGGCGACGTGAGTTGCTATAACCCAGACTCGAAAATTCAGACGCCGAACATCGATCGATTGGCGAAAGAGGGCATGCGGTTTACCGATGCTCATACGCCGTCCGCTGTGTGCACACCCACCCGGTATGGCATTCTCACCGGGCGGTACGCGTGGCGAACGAAGATGAAAATTCGCGTGCTCGACGGTCTCGATCCGCCCCTGATTGAAGACGGTCGGCTCACTGTGCCGGCGTTGCTCAAACAACACGGTTATCACACGGGGTGCGTCGGGAAGTGGCATCTCGGTATGCAATGGACCGACCGCGAGGGCAAACCTGTGCAGTACGTGCCGGTCGAAACCAAAGGTCGGCCGCGACCGGGCGACGATGTCGATTACACACGTCCTATCATCGGTGGACCGATCGCCCGCGGATTCGATGAATACTTCGGCATCTCGGCGTCGTTGAACATGTCGCCGTTCTGTTACATCCGAAATGATCGCCCCGTTCACTTGCCGACACTCCACCAAGAGCGAATGTCGACCGAGTTTATCAGCGTCGATGAAGGCGTGCGGTCGCCGGACTTCACGATCTACGGGGTTCTGCCTCGATTAGCGGGAGAAGCGATCGACTTCATCGAACGCCAGGCAAAGTCTGACAACGATCAGCCGTTCTTCCTGTATATGCCGTTGACGTCTCCGCATTTGCCGTTGGTGCCGAACGAAGAATATCGCGGCCACAGCGATGCCGGTCACTATGGAGATTTCGTCGTTGAAACCGATTCAATCGTCGGATCAATCCTGGAAACATTGGAGCGAACCGGGCAAGCCGAGAACACGTTGTTCATCTTTACGTCCGACAATGGCGGCCTCTATCACTATTGGACGCCGCAAGAGAGCGACGACAAAAAGAACTACCGCATGAACGCCCGCGGAAAATACGTGCAACAATTCGGGCATCAGGGGAATGCTCACCTGCGGGGAACGAAAGCGGACATTTGGGAAGGCGGGCATCGAGTGCCGTTTGTTGTCCGTTGGCCCGGCAAAACACCCGCCGGTACGGTGAGTGACGAGTTGATCGAACTCACGGATCTGCTCGCCACATGTGCCGCGATGTTAGACGTCGAACTCCCGGACAACGCCGCCGAGGACAGTCACAACATTCTGCCGGCGTTACTCAAAGAGAACCCGTCTGAACCCGTGCGGTCGTTCGCGGTGCATCATTCCTTATGGGGGGCGTTCGCGATTCGCCAAGGACCGTGGAAACTTATTCCCCATCGAGGTTCCGGCGGATTCACATTTCCCCGCACGATCGATCCCGCAAAAGTCGGCGGTCCACCCGGGCAATTATACAACCTCGCGGATGATCCCTCGGAAACAAACAACGTTTGGGAAGATCATCCCGATGTCGTGGAGCAACTGTCGAAACACCTCGCGGAAATTCGCGGGGATGATTGAGTAACGTGGCAGCCGTAATCGTTTCTTGTCGCGTCCGGTCCGAGCGTATGCGGTCGGTCCGCCAAGTCGGCGACTTAGCCAACACATCGAATGAACTTCAAACGATGAACGTATCACCAAGATCGTGACACCACCTTTCGAGCCTGGAAAACGGAATCAATGAGTCGAAATGCGATTTTTGCGTACGTGACTACGCCCGATCACGAGACGGCCGTTCGTATTGGGCGGGCGATTGTCGAAGACCGCTTAGCTGCCTGTGCGAACGTGATCGACGGGATGACTTCGATTTACCGTTGGAACAACCAAATTGAACAAGCTGCGGAGGTTGTGTTAATCCTCAAAAGTACCGAGGATTTGACAACACCGCTGATCGACCGGATCCGTGAACTGCACCCCTACGACTGCCCGTGCATCGTGACGATTCCCCTTCGCGGCGGCCACACAGAATTTCTCGAATGGATTGCTCAGGAAACTCAGAAAGATACTGAATAATGCGTAGTGACAACCGAACCGCCGCCGACATTCGTCCAATTCAAATTCAACGGGGGTTCGCGTCGGCCGCTCCTGGTAGCCTGTTGATTTCGGCTGGGAAGACAACGATCCTGTGCACCGCGAGCGTGGAAGAATTCGTTCCCCCGTGGAAGTTGGACCCCGAAAACCCCAGCGGTTGGCTGACCGCCGAGTACAACATGCTCCCCGGCAGCACGTCGCCGCGAAAGAGACGCGATCGCTCGAAAGTCGACGGACGCACGACGGAAATTCAACGCCTGATCGGTCGCAGTTTGCGGGCGGTGGTTGACTTTGAAGCTCTTGGTGCCCGTACGATTACAATCGACTGCGACGTCGTTCAAGCCGACGGCGGCACACGGACGCTGTCGATCACGGGGGGATTTATCGCCTTGGCCGATGCGATTGCGAGTTTGAAGTCGCAGGGTCTGATCGAACGCCCGGTACTTACGAACAGCGTGGCGGCGGTCAGCGTGGGTGTGTTCGGTTCCGACGTGCTATGCGATTTGGATTACTCCGAAGATGTGCGAGCCGACGTAGATATGAATGTCGTCATGACCGGTAGCGGGGAATTCATCGAAGTCCAGGGAACCGCAGAGGGGCAGCCCTTTGCCCGAAACCTGCTTGATGCGCAATTGTCCGTCGCCGAAGAAGGCATCCGTCGCTTGACGAAACTCCAGCAGGAAGCATTAGGCGACAACTGGCCATTCGATAGTTAACGCGAATTCCAGTCATGTGTGCCACGGCTCTGTGAGCCGTGTTCTTTGGGACTTTTCGTATAGCACGGCTCACAGAGCCGTGGTACCCGTTTTTTAAGGGGATTCTGTTGGACGATCGGATTCAAACTTTAGGAAAAATTAGCCTCTAGACAGGTTTTGCAAAAATTGCTAGATTCCCCGCGCTTCTCCATCCGGCCAGACGACCCCCTGCGTTGATCAGTGGTTGACGACGCTTTGGTGATCGCTGGTGATTGCAAAATGAGCAGAAGGGAGTCTGTTGTGAGAATGCGAAAAGCGACGTGGTTCCTCGCGGGACTAATGTTACTGACGACGTGGTCAACATCGGCATGGGGCATTGATAAACCCGTCCGAGGAAAGCGTTATCCGCTCACCAAACAGCACGGCCCCTACATGATTATGGTGGCCAGCTTCAAGGCCCCGCCGAAAGAACGCCGCACCAAGGAGGGTTTGACTCCCGAGGAAGCCGCCGATGAACTCGTGTACGAGTTGCGACAGATCGGCATTCCCGCGTACGTCTTTTCCCGCGATGAAGATCTCGAGCAGATCAACACGATCGACCGGTTGGGTCGAGCCCGATCCATGTCATACCGAGCACAGCAGGAGCAATTCTGCGTGCTCGCCGGGAATTACAGCAGCATCGACGAGGAAAGCCGGGCCGGAAAAATTGCCCATGCCACTCTCGATTACATCGAACGGAAGTTCGAACCGAAATTCCTCACCGATCCCGACAAAGATTACATCCAAAGCCAGCAGACCGCGGGTGCACAGGTCAAGAAACTGGCCAGTGGTGGCATCGTGCGTCTGACTCCCGCGAAGAAACGGGCGAACAAAAAGGTTCTCGCCGGTGCCTTCCTGACGCTGAACCCCCTGCTCGATCCTGAGGAAGTCAAGAACCGCACGTTCGATCCGTTGTTGCTCAAACTGAACACCGGCGACGAACTTTCGCTGTTGAACAACTCCGGCAAATACACGTTGGTGGTGGCTTCCTTCTACGGAAAAGCGACCAAGGCCCACGTCGGGGCAACCGGTTTGGCGAAACTTCGTGAAGCGGCCGAAAAATTCCAGGTCAGTGATGCACTGGGGCAAGCGGCCGTCGATGCTTGGGAACTCGCAACTGCCATCCGGCAGGGACACTTTGTGGTGGACGACGACCCATCACAACCGCCCAAGCGTCAACCGATGGAAGCCTGGGTCTTCCACGACAAATTCCGTTCGGTCGTGACGGTCGGTTCTTTCGACAGCCCGAACGATCCGAAAATCGCACAGTACCAAAAACTGTTCCAAGCCAAGTACAAGGAACACGCTCATACCAAAAAGCCATTCCTGACCGCCGAAACGGTCACGATTCCGGCGATCCTCAAGGAAGGGCAAATCCCTCAGAAGAGTTGGCTGTGTGATCCCACGCCGCAACTGGTGGCCGTGCCAAAACCGATTCGCTAGACCGAATTACAGCCGTTTGTGCTCGTGAAACGCTCGGAACGGTTTTACTTTCCGACTTTCACGAGACAGAAATCACCGCGATCAGAAGCCGACTGCTCTCACTGGCAAGAAATACCAAGCCCAAAGAAACAGCCCGCCAAAGACCGGCGGGCTGTTTTCGTATCATCGAACTTTTTGCGAAACGGCTGCTGTCAACTTCGTCCCGTCTTCAAGTCAGTCGGGTTGAAGCTCAGACCGATCGTTCGCGTGAGCCGCGTGATTGCAAACCGGGATCGGGTTCTGGAGCAAACGTCCGTGGACGTTCGTCACGCGGTGCATAGCCGGGATCGGAATCGGTCGCATTCGTCGGTGTGACCGTTGCATCGCAACCACCTGTGCTGCAATCCGAACAGCCAGGAGTCGAGCAACCGCTCGGGCAGACCTGAACCGGAACCATGTCGCACACTTCGTACGCCACTTGTCGAGGCACACACTTGGCGACCATCCGAGTGCAAGTCACCGGGACTTGTTTCTGCACACACCGTGCGACGCGATTCGTGACCGTGTAAGGGACTTTCTTGGTCACGCAGTACGGAACTTGGCGACACTGCGTTTCTTCGACGTAGCGACAAGTCCGGATCGGAATTTTTCGGGTCCGTGTTTCACACACCATCCGGCAGGTTCGCACCGGCACCCGACGGGTGTGTTGTTCTTGGACCATTCGGCAAACACGTACTGGAATCTTCTCGACAACTTGTTCCGGCACCATGCGACAAACTTGATAAGGCACTTTTGTCACAACGACTTCGGGAACATACCGCGTCACTTGAATCGGGCACTGACGTCGGACGACAACCGGCTTGTAGGTCGTGCAAGGAACTTGTCGACAGACCACGTTCGGCACATAGACTCGGCGACATGTCGTCACACCGGGGCATTGCACCATGCAGATTCGCGGTCCTCGACACGGGTCGCAACTAAATCGCGGCACCACAGGACCAGGAATATATTGTTTTTGGGTCGTCCAACATCCACGGTCTTCGCGAACGGTGCGGTACGTCGTTACCGGTTGCATGACCGTATGACAGCGTTCCTGCATGACGGTTTCGCAAACCGGCTTCATCACCGTCCGACGACATTCCCGCTCTAAGGTCTCCGTGACCGGACGCATCACCGTGCGACAACGTTGTTGCTCAATCGTTTCGTACACCGGACGTTGCGTGGTGTAACATTCTTCGCGATAGCTCACGTCCCAAACGGGGCGTTGAACTTGGTACTGCTCTTCGCGACACGATGTCTCGTAGACAGGACGTCGAACCGTGTAGTTTTCCTGGCGGTACGCTGTTTCGGTGACGTTGCGATAACACGTCTGTTGGACGTTGTCGTACACCGTCTCGTAAACGGTGCGATTCACTGTGTACTGCTCCGGTTGATAGCACGTCTCGTAGACGGTCCGGTAACAGGTTCTTCGCTCGACTCGACATGCGGTGTAGCAGGACACCGGTTGACAAGCCACAGGTGGACAACACCGATAACTGGCTGCCCCACAATACTGCGCGAAAGCCTCGTCTGATGTCAGCATCATCGCGCCTAACGCAACGATGCACGTGATATTCATAATTCTCATCGTATTTACCTCTTCACAATGCGAGTGTCCTCGCGTCCCGTCCGACGTGACAGGAAGGCAGGCAATTCGGAATGCGCGGCCTGTTGCGATTATCTTCACGAACTAGGCACGTGGCAAAGGAATTGACTGAATGAGCTGCCAAGAAAGTCGAACTCGGTCGGGTTAACGCGACCAGCAATCAAGGGTAAACCGCAGAGTCTGGGGAACTTGAGTGAAGTTGGAGGTTTCTTGTCGAAGGGATTTGATTTTTCGCAACATGTCCGCACATTCGACACGTTGCGTGTCCGCAAACGAGTCCGGAGGCAGATCGCTTGCGATTTCGCGTGAAATGAATCGGGATTGGCCGGATTAGATCGACCGGAAGCAATACGACGAAGGTCAGAAAGGAAGAGAAGTGTTTCAATATGGGAACATAACGTCCCCCGGGTTGCAACTAAAACGGAGCTTGGAACCCCATCACTTGGAATCGGGCCAACTCCATCGTGTTAGCCAGTTTTACGGCACTGAGACTATCGTAACTGAGGACAACTTTCCGGGCACCCACGCTATCGGGTTTGTCTCGTTCGACAAGCAGGAGGCCACCGGAGATCAAGAAATTGATGAAGCTGATAGATTCACCAAACGTTGTCACAGCCACGCCCTGTCGAGGAATACTCTCTGGCCAATTTTCAAAGAGATTCCGCCACGCTTCACCCGCTTCCATTCGAGTCTCCAATGCGATAAGGGGGGCGTCGAACTGATGAGAAGAAAAGTGGACACAAAAAAAGTTCGAGATGCTAACAGCAACCCGAACTTAAATTTGCCGAAATCCGAAAAGGATTTCGTAGTTTTGAAGAGTGACCCCACGGGGATTTGAACCCCGGTTACCGGATCGAAAATCCGGTGTCCTGGACCTGACTAGACGATGGGGCCAACAAGTGTGTGAGGTAATTTAGCGATTCCTGCGTGGGAGTCAAGCCAAGTCACCGTGTTGGCGAAAGAGTAACCAAAAAAAGTTTTCGGCAGGTGGAACTGGCGGAGATATTAGCCCGAAATTTAGAGGGATCCCTCGGGCTCGACATTCTGCTCCGAACGAATCATCTCAAAAATTTCTTGCCGGTGAATCGGCACCTCTCGCGGTGCTTGGATTCCCAAGCGGACTTTATCCCCGCGAATTTCCACGACCGTAATCACGATGTTGTCGTTGATCACGATGCTTTCATCTTTTTTCCGCGACAAGACCAACATTTGAAGAGTACTCCGCAGTCCATCCGAGCTGCCCTGGTAAACTTGACGGGATGCCAAGCAGGCATTGAGTCGGATTGCGCTGTATGAAGAGCGCAGCCCAAAGTTCAACACCGCAAGTCTACGGAGCGAGGCGACATCAGTCAACTGACTGAATATGGAAGACTTGGTGGAAATCCCGGATTCACAAACAATAATGCAAGGATTTCCACCGGCCGAGTTTAGGAATACCCTTCGCGAATGCGATTAGGCCATTTCCTTCAAGCCCTTCAAGGCCCGGACTTTTACAACGTCTTGAGCCGGTTTGGGCTTGGACATCATTTCTTCGCCGGTTGCTGGGTTGCGAACTTTACGAGCTGGCTTCGCTGCTTGGTGCAGAACGTAGATTTTCAACAAGCCTGGCAAGTTGAAAGTGCGGGGGCCTTTCTTGTTGCCCAGTTCTTCACTGATCAGTTCCGTCAGTGAGTCGAGCACGGCACCGACTTCTTTGCGGGACAGCTCGGTCCGCTCAGCGAGTTCGTTGAGGATTTCCGATTTCGTTAACGCTTTTTCGCGAGCGGGCGCTTTCTTTTTCGCCATACCCTACTCCAGTTTTGTTGGGTGTTCATCAAAGGTTGGTCTTCACAAGATTGCCGAATGGCGTGAAGGTAGTTAACGGAAGAAACGCCAACTTGTCAATGAATGCCAGGTTTTTTCCGTGTTTTTTCGAGAATCCCGCCGCAATTCCCGTCGAATCTCTCACATCGGTCCGCATATTGAACGACTTTCTGTAATGGTTACAAATTATTTCTGGAATTGTGGAATCGACATCGATATCCTCAGTCGAATTCACCGATGGTGTATCGGCGACCCATGAAACACGCGAGCAGCGCTCAGGATGAAAATCGATGCCGCACATTTATCAATCAGGTGAGTCTTACTCGGCGTTAGTTGTCGACTTTGATCGTGTTTGGTCCAAGAAACTCACCGAGGCATTGCACGCAGAGGGTGTGCAAGCTGTCGAGTGTCGATCGGCACGCGAGGCAGTCGCATTCGCGATGCAACGCCGACCGGATATCGTCTTTCTTGATCTCCTGCTCCCTGACGATGCCGGACAGGTTTCTGGCGGCGGTTTTCTGCTTTGTGATCAGCTTCATCGATGGGATTCCACAATCCCGTTGGTAGTCGTGACGGAAGTCGACCTTCCTGATGCGCCGTTACTAGCGGAGAAAGTCGGCGCGTCGGCTTACTTTATCAAACCGGTTGGTCCCAAAACTCTGGTCGAGCAAACGGCATCCTTGTTCGATTCATCGCGGAAAGCCGGTGCGAGTCACTCAACGAACTCGCTGGCACAACGCGTCATGTTCCGTTGTCACTGCGGACGACGATTTCAGATGTGTCCGTCGCGTCGACGCGAACGGATTGCTTGTCCGGAATGTGGTGAAGCAGTATCTGTTCCGGCGTAGTTGTTAGTACGTTTACCCCATTAAAAAGGGGAATCGTCAGGTTCTCCTCTTGCGTCATATCAGTAGAAACCAGTATAAA
The DNA here is from genome assembly GCF_984380535.1 of Thalassoroseus sp. NCBI lineage: Bacteria > Pseudomonadati > Planctomycetota > Planctomycetia > Planctomycetales > Planctomycetaceae > Thalassoroseus > Thalassoroseus sp. The sequence goes on along the minus strand of NZ_CFHRBF010000008.1, from coordinate 271,743 downwards.
AGAGTGCTGTTTCTATCGAAATTCGCTTAACAAATGTATTTTTTGATCGTCGCGGTTTCTGTCTCGTGTAGGCGGTGAACAACAGTTTCTTCGCGTCGCTAATGGATACAGAAGACCGTGGCTCGGTCTGGCCCCTTCGAACTCCTGGGGCGTTTACATCTCCGCATGTGAACGCCTCTCCAAGCTGTTGCTACGGAGTTGCTTCATGGCGTCGCTCATTATCCAAGCCGGGAAATTCAAAGGTCGTCGTGTGCAGATTCCGCCTAAGGACTGCATTGTCGGGCGTGACCCGGGGTGTTCGATTCGATTAGGGTCGTCTGACATTAGCAAGCAGCATTGCGTGGTTCGCACGACGTCCCGCGGTTTATTGGTTCGGGATCTCGGGAGTCACAACGGAACGTTCGCCAACGATGTTTTGGTCACCGAGCCGACGCTGCTGGAAATTGGCGATGTTTTGCGAGTCGGTACGATCCCGTTTCTGGTGGCTAAGGAACTCACGAAGGAAGAGAGTGTGAAGAACTCGACGCCCTCTCAGGGCCGAGTCGCCAAACCGAGAAACGAACGCAAAACGGAGTCAGCCGAAGACGATATTCTGGGCTGGCTGACCGATGAAGAGGGTGACGGGCGAGACACGACGATTATCAGCGAAAATGGAGTCGATCCCCACGCAGATTCGGCCCCGGAAAGTCCTGCGACCGACGAAACTGAGCAGGAAGGCTCGCTTGTCGCGCAAGCCGCGGATATCATTCGGCGGTGGCGTCAGGAACATGGTTTGACAGGTTGATTTTTCGTGCGAATTATTGCGGGTCGTTTTCGTCGGCGGACACTCCAGGCTAATCCGGGAATGGTGACGCGTCCGATCACCGATCGGATCAAGGAAATTCTGTTTGAGCGACTCGGGCCGGAAGTCGTCGAGAACCGTCGTGTGGCCGACATCTTCTCGGGCACTGGTACGCTCGGTTTGGAAGCACTCAGTCGGGGTGCGTCGAGCGTTGTGTTCTTTGAGCAAGACGCCAAAGCCTATGAGTTGCTACGCGAGAACGTTGAGAAACTCGGCGTCGAAGACGAGACACTCTGCTGGAAGACCGATGTGTTTCGCACGTCCTTTCGTCCCAAGAATGTGGACGAAATGTTGCCCTATGAGTTGGTTTTCTTCGATCCGCCTTACAAGCTCGTCGAAACGATGCAACCCGGACGTCCGTTGTATAAGTCGCTATCTCGCTTGGCTCGCGACGGTGTGACTGCCGACAATGTCTTGATGGTGTTTCGCACGCCAGCGGATGCCGCGTTCCTGCTGCCCGAACCATGGGCTCGTGAAGACACTTGGCAACGATCCGGAATGGATTTGCATCTCTACAGTAAGTCGCCAGCTTCAGAAGAGAGTTGACGCCCAGCACGCGACTCACTGAAATGTCTGCATGAACTTTCTCCTGACAAATGATGATGGTATCCATGCTCCCGGTTTGGCAGCTTTGCAAGAAGTTGTATCAGGCATCGGGGATTTCACCGCGATTGCACCGCATGAACATCTTTCGGGGTGTAGTCATCGGGTTACGACAGACTCACCACTAGTCACCGAAGTCGTGGCCGACGGGCGATATTCTCTCACAGGGACACCGGCGGATTGTACGCGAATCGGTCTCATGCATCTGGCGAAAGACGCTGACTGGGTGCTTTCCGGGATCAACGACGGTGGCAATCTTGGGGCCGATGTCAACATGTCCGGAACCGTGGCGGCGGTTCGAGAGGCAGCTTTGCTGGGGAAGCCGGGAATCGCGTTTTCCCAGTATCGGAAGTCTCGCGACGAGTTCCCCTGGGATGCGTTGGTCCCGGTGGCTCGGAAGGTGCTGCTCACGTTGCTGGAAATGCCATTGCACGAAGGGGCATTCTGGAACGTGAATTTTGGCGATGTCGGTCGTCGCGTGCTGGCAGACTGGGCGAAATCCGATGACTTCGGGCTGACGTACTGCGAACTCGACTCTCACCCGTTGCCGGCTCTCTATGAATACCACGCAGACGGCTATCGCTATCGCGGGGTCTACGGAGATCGAGACCGTCTACCCGGACGGGATATTGACGTGTGCTTCTCCGGCGGGATCGCGGTCACGCAGATTCTCGCGCCGCGATCGCTGTCCGCCGAGGAAGTCAAAACGCTTTCACTTCGCCGGTGATGAATCGCTCACACGCGTGATGCGAACCGCTTTAATCTCCGGCAATCGCCCGTTCTGCATGTCGGAACCACGGATCACGAGTTGTGTTTGTTGCGGCTGAAGCTCCATGTGCCCGAGTGAAAGTGTCTTCCAGGGAAACTCGTAGACTTCTTTTCGGTCGATGCGATCCGGAGTTTGGATAGGCTTGGGATCGTGGGGCTCGGAGACCGTCGTCGAGACGGACTCATTGCCAATCGAGACCGTCAGTTTTGCTCCAACGTGAGTGGCCGGGCAGATGTAATCAACCGAGACGGCGTACCGTCCGGGTTCCGTAACTTCCACCGGCCACCAGGGGTAACTGTTTGTGTCGGTCCAGCCGGAAATCCAATCGTTCGCCCAACCATTCGGGCCGAAATACCGAATCCCCTGCCCTTTCGCGGGATGAAAATACGCTTCATGACCTGGGAGCACTGTCGTCGGGCGGGCGGCTAATCCGAGCGGAATCGGCAGCGGATCGAAATCGGCTTGGGTGACATCTTGAAAGATCTCATCGTAGGCGTTGCCGAGTTCGTTCACGACATCCGGATGTTTTTTCGCGAGATCGGTGTTCTGCGAAGGATCGGTTTGCATGTCGTAAAGAGTCCACTTGGCCCCCGGATTCCGTCGCACTAACCGCCAACGTTGAGTTCGTACCGCCCCTTGCGAACGTTCAGCGGATATTCCGAGCTTTCGAAATGTGAACAGTTTTCGATCCGGCCAATCAGCCGCTGCCGACTCCTCACCGACGAGTAACGGCGCAAGATCAGTTCCGTCCCATGGCTTGTGTGATCCTGGTTCGACACCGCAGAGACTTACCAGTGTCGGCAGCAGATCAATGTGCATCGCAATCGGTTTGACCATTCGGCCGGCAGGAATGTGGCCAGGCCAACGCACAAACAACGGAACTCGCACGCCCCCCTCATCAACACTTCCCTTGCGACCTCGCATGTGGCCGTCGTAGCGATCGGTGTTGGCTCCGTTGTCGGTGAGGAACAACACGATCGTGTTCTTGGCCAAGTCGAGTTCATCCAGTTTGCTCAACAATCGACCGAGGTTGTAGTCGATGTTCTCGCACATCGCGTAGGCACACTTGGTCGTCTCCGGCAAATCGGTGTCGGCGTAGCGTTGCCAGTACTTTTCGGGAACTTGCCAAGGCGTGTGGGGAGTGTTCATCGGCACGTAGCACAGGAACGGTTCGTTTTGATTCTTCTCGATGAACTTCAATGCGTGATTGGTCAGCACATCGATAATGAACCCTTCGGATTGGAACTCCTCGCCGTTGCGTTCCAGCGTGGTGTTGAAGTAGTTGTTCCAGTGCCCCGCACAGAATCCGACGAACTCTTGAAAGCCTTGGCCGTTGGGATGCCAAGGGTAATGTCGTCCGTTGTGCCATTTGCCGAAGCATCCGGTTTTGTAGCCGTTGGCCGCGAAGATTTCGGCGATCGTCACTTCTTCCGCCCGCATGTTTTCTTCGCCCCGCGTAACGCCATGCACGTGTGTTCGCAGGTTGTATCGGCCAGTCAGCAAGCTGGCCCGTGTCGGCGCACAAACCGGGCTGACAAAGAACCGATCGAACCGTGCTCCCGATGCAGCGAGCGAATCCATCACCGGCGTGTTGATGTCCGGATTGTTGTGACTATGGACGTCACCCCATCCTTGGTCGTCGGTCATCACCAGCAGAATGTTCGGCCTCTCGGCGGAATCGGCTGCATGACTTATATGAAGACTCGTGAAAACGGAGGCGTAAAAAATGATAAGACCGACCTGCGAGCGCATCGAAGCCCTTTCCATTCGACTGAGTTCGTCAATTCCGTCCTCTACAATGCCAGGCCGAACGTCGAAACTCAACTGACCACTGCGCAAAGCAAAACTCCGCGACAGAAATCCATCACGGAGTTTTGTGGAATTCAAATAATGTAAATCGTCAGCCGGAACTTAGACTTCTTTGGAATCGATCCAAGTCATCATGCGGCGGAGTTCTTTGCCGACTTTTTCGATCTCGTGATCGCGATCGCGACGACGGGCGGCTTTGAAGGCAGCTTGGCCGGCTCGGTTCTCGAGGATCCACTCTTTGGCGAATTGGCCTTGTTGGATTTCGCTGAGGATCTTTTTCATCTCAGCTTTAGTTTCTTCGGTGACGATGCGTGGGCCACGGGTGTAGTCACCGAACTCGGCGGTGTTACTGACCGAGTACCGCATGTAGTTCAGGCCGCCTTGGTAGAACAAGTCGACGATGAGCTTCAGCTCGTGCATGCACTCGAAGTAAGCCATCTCGGGTTGGTATCCGGCTTCGACGAGAACTTCGAAAGCGGCTTTCACAAGTGCGGCGGCTCCACCACAGAGCACGACTTGTTCGCCGAACAGGTCGGTTTCGGTTTCTTCGGCGAAGGTGGTTTCGATCACACCACCACGTGTGCCGCCGATCCCTTTGGCGTATGCAAGAGCCAATTGACGCGACTTTTCGCTGGCACCTTCGGCGAGAGCGATCAAGCTCGGCACACCGCCGCCTTTTTCGTATTCGCTACGGACGAGGTGTCCCGGTCCTTTCGGAGCGACGAGAGCGGCGTCCACGCCTTCCGGCGGTTCGACTTGGCCGAAGTGAATGTTGAACCCGTGCGAGCACAACAAGAGATTGCCAGCAGATAGGTTCGGCTTGATTTCCGCTTTGTACAAGTCGCCTTGAACTTCGTCCGGCAGCAGAATGTTGACGAGATCGCCTTTGGCGGTCGCTTCGGCGATCGGCAGCGGTTCAAACCCGTGGCTGACTGCCAAATCGTAGTTCGCACTTCCTTTGCGTTGTCCTACGATCACGTTCAGGCCACTGTCCCGCAGGTTCTGAGCTTGTGCATGGCCCTGCGAACCATAGCCGAGAATGGCAATCGTCTTGTCTTTGAGGAGTGAAAGGTCAGCGTCGTCTTCGTAGTAAACTTTGGCAGCCATGGTGAACCAGGGGTCAGGAGTCGCGGGTCAGGATTCAGGAAAACAAATCAGAGGTTAGGAATCAGCATGCACTGATTGAATTAGAAACGGTTTCGGGTTTTTGATCATCGAGCCGAGCATCGTTCCAATTTCACGGCAGGCAGCAGTCAAGTTGTCGTGCTGTTCGGTTGTGATGTATCCACAATCCTTGGCAAAATCGAGAGACGTTTCGGTCTCGGCATTCTCGCCGTCACAGTCTGTCAGTTTGCTCACAAAGTGAGCTTCATAGCGTCGTTTGGCCCAGGCCTCTCTCAGGTTATTGCAGACCGAACGTGAGGATCGCCTGATCTGAGAGGTCAAAGCGTAGCGTTCTTCCACGGGAAATTCACGCGATAACGAAAAAATTGTCATCGCCGTCTGGTAGGCTTTTCGGTAAACGATCAATTCTTTGACCGACTGAACCGCCACGATCTACGCTCCCAGTGTTACACGGCTTTCGCTTCCTGCTTGCCGTCTGCTGTCTCCTGTCCCCCGTCACCTGACTCTTGCTCAAGGCCTTCGGTGATGGACTTGCGGCGGCAGATGGCGATGCGGCCGGTGCGGGCGAGTTCGAGGATGCCAAAGGGACGCATGGCGTCGATGAAGGCTTCGATCTTCTTTTCTTGGCCGGACAGTTCCACCACGACATGCTCGGGGGAAACGTCCACGATGCGACCACGGAAGATTTCGGTCAGTTCTTTGACTTGCGTTCGGTCGCCGTCTTTGGTGCAGACTTTGATCAGCATCAGGTCGCGTTCGACGAAATCGTCGTTGGAGTAGTCTTCCACGCGAACAACGGTGACGATTTTTTCGAGTTGCTTACGGACTTGGTCGAGCACGCGGTCATCACCGTTCACTACGAACGTGATCCGGCTGAACTCAGAGTTCTCCGTTTCGCCGACGGCCAAGCTGTCGATGTTAAACGCCCGCGAAGCGAGCATTCCGGAAATGTGGGCCAACACACCCGGCTGGTTAATCACCAGGGCGCTGAGAACGTGTCGCATGTCTTCAACCTTCTTTGCCACCCAAAGAGTCGGCAATTTTCAAAAACTTAACGGCCAATTCGTTTCGTGAACACCCGGACGGAGACCGTGGAAAGTCCGGACCGTGACCGCCAGCAAGGAGGAATAGTGTAACGCCACGATCACCCCGTGACAATCAACTCCCCCCAGCAAGCCGATTTGGCAGTCCTGACAAACTTTCTGCACAATGGTTCGCCGGAAAAATCCGGATTTGCGGGGGTGGCCAGGGAGTGATAGAATTCATCTCTTATCCATTGGCTGGGTGTGGGCACCACAGGCGGTCAGCTCACGCGGTTCGGAACACGCTGCTATGAACGCACATGACAATTTCTGGATGTGGTCGATTCCGTTCGGCACCTGGTTCGGCGTCCGTGTGCGAATCAGCATTTGGTTGCCGTTGGTCGTCCTGTTCATTTTTCTACGCCTGCCTTGGCCGTTGAATCTGGCATTGGCCGGGATCGGATTTGTTTCGATCCTGCTCCACGAATACGGCCACATTTTCGCAGCGAGACTCACCGGCGGGACCGGGGAAGACATCCTCATGTGGCCGTTGGGCGGTTTGGCGTTCGTCCGACCGGCAAATTCCACGTTCGCGCAGTTGCTCACGCATGGCGGCGGATTGCTCGTGAACTTGTCGCTGTGTCTGCTGGCGGTTGTCCCCGTTTCGCAAGCCGGTTCCCTGGGAAACGCGTTCTATCCGTTTCTAGTGCCGATTCATAACATCACAAATTGGCCCCAAGATTTGGCCATTCTTACCTGCTGGTTGAACTGGGTGCTGATCCTTTTCAACTTGATACCCGTGATGCCACTCGACGGTGGTCAAATGGTCCGGTCGATTGCTGCATCTCATGTAGGGAGTCGGCGGGCGGTTGAAATTGGCACGATGGTCGGTTTCGTGGTGGGTGCGGTGTTCATGGTGATCGGGATTTTCGTGCCAGACGGTGCCACGATTCGCGGGGCGTCCGTGGTGTTGTTCGGAGCCTTGATATTCATCTCGAACCTGCTGGAACGTCATCAGCTTCAGCAGACCGATGTCTACGACGATTCTTTCTTGGGGTATGACTTCTCCCAAGGCTACACGAGTTTGGAACGTGAAGAACGAGTGGAACGTCCGCCTGGGCCCATTGCACGATGGCGAAAACGTCGGCAAGAAGAGAAAGAGCAGAAACGTCTGCTCGAACAAGCCGAGGTGGAACGCGAACTTGATGCACTATTGGAAAAGGTCCATACGCAGGGCATGCAATCGCTGACGGAAGCCGAGAAACGTCGCCTGAAGAAAGCCAGCAACCGCTACAAACAAAAGGGCACGGGGTCAGAGTGAACGGAAGCATTGGTGTCGAGAAGCACGCCGCGTTGAAACCACTCCATCTCGGTTCCGTGCGGTTGGACACGCCCATCGTGCAGGCGGCTCTCAGCGGATATAGCGACGGACCGATGCGCCGAATCGCGCGTCGGATGGGAGCCTCGTACACTCTTTGCGAGGTCATGCTCGACAAATTCCTCGTCGAAGCCAGTCGCAGTCGGAAGAACCGTCGTCATCTCCAGATTGCCGACGAGGAACACCCCGTCGGCGGGCAACTCATGGGGGCAGACCCGGAACTCTTCGAACCGGCTGCGCTTCGACTGGTCGAGGTCGGCTTCGATGTAATCGATATCAACTTCGGCTGCCCGGTGAAGAAGGTCTTGGGGCGGTGTCGTGGGGGATATCATCTGAGTCAGCCGGATGTTGCGATCGAAATCATGCAACGCGTGCGGTCGGCAGTCCCGGCGGAGATTCCCGTGACCGTCAAGATGCGACGCGGGATCGACGACACCCCGGAAAGCCACGATCGGTTTTATCAGATTCTCGAAGCCGCCTACGAGACCGGTTTGGCAGCGGTGACGGTTCACGGTCGCACAGTGACGCAGCGGTACATCGGCCCGAGCAAGTGGGAATTCCTGCGGGAACTTAAAGAGTTCGCGGGGGATCGGATTGTGCTTGGCAGCGGTGATTTGTTCGATGCTGCGAGCTGCTTGCGGATGATGGATTATACCGGAGTCGACGGTGTGACCGTTGCTCGCGGAGCCATCGGCAACCCGTGGATCTTCGGCCAAGTTGCAGAACTCGCATCCGGCAAGACGCCGACCATCCCTACCCTGCACGAGCAACGCAGAGTCATTGCCGACCACTTTCAGCTCGCCGTTGAACTCTACGGACCCGAACACGGTTGTCGAATGATGCGTAAGTTCGGCGTGCAGTTCGCGGAGTTACACCCGGACCATGAAGCTGTCCGCGATGCCTTCGTCAAAACAAAACAGCCATCACAGTGGATGGCTGCCCTGGCTGAATGGTATTCCGAAGACCGTCCCGGTCGTGTTCCGCCGATCGAAGAACCCAATCCCGTCTGCGATGCGTCCCTCGAACCAACGTGTGCGACGGTTTCCTGAGTTCAGTCGTCACTCGGCTTCGAGTTCCGTCGCTGCTTCCTGATGGGCGTCTTCACTCATTGATGACGCACTCGGCACAGGGATTTCATCCCATGGTCCGCGTTGGATGTAGTCCGCGAATGTGATCGTGAACAGGAAGATCAGGAACAAGAATCCTGATGCGGCAAAACATCGACGTAGCGGTGTGGCGTATTTGACCTGCATGAAGAACAGCAGAATCAAAATGGCTTTGGTGGCGGCAATGACGAGGGCGATCGTCAAGTTGAGTAACTCGCCGACATCCAATAGCGACGCTCCGTAGGTGATCACAAGCAGAACGATCAACGCCACGAAGACCGCGTAATAGGTTTTCTTCTCGACAACATGATGCGACATGGTAGTGCGTTGTTCAGCGAATGAGATAAAGAAGCGGATACAGGAACACCCAAACGATGTCGACAAAGTGCCAATAGAGCCCGCACATTTCGACCGGCGTGTAGTACTCCGCTGAATAGGCATTGTGATACGCTTTGTACGCGTAAAAACCGAGGATCGGGATACCAATAATCATGTGCAACGCGTGCAAACCAGTCATGCCGAAATAGAAGGCCATAAAGATTTCGACATGTCGCGGTTGCACGGCTTTTCCACGAGCCACGATTGCTTCTGCGTGTTCGATGGATTTGACGTCGCCGGAACCTTTGGCGGCTTCGAGTTCTTCTTCGCCGTGTTCGAGCAAGAGTCGCTCGGAGTCATCTAACTCGAAGCCAGCGATACCTGGCACGAGATGATGCTTGAACTTTTCATAGTACTCGAAACTCTTCACGCCCAGGAAGATTGCCCCCAGGATGATCGTCGTTACGATCAGTTTGCCGGCCCCTTTGGAGTTGTTCGTCTGGGCGGCGTGGACGGCTAGGACCATCGTCAAACTACTGCACAGCAAGAACAGCGTGTTGACGAAGCCTAAGATTCCGCCGATCCCGTGGCTGAGGTGCAAACTGCCCTCGACAAAAGCCAAAGGGTACGTCGAGCGGTAAATGGCATAGGCTGCAAAGAACCCGCCAAAGAACATGACTTCGGTAGTCAGGAACGCCCACATCCCGAGGTTGGCCGCTTCGAACTGCTGTTCGGCGTCGTCAAAGTGGTGTGCAACGTGTGGGTCGTGTCCGTGATGGTCAGTCGAGACAGTCTCAGTGGTCACTGGCTGACTCCTCTGCTTTTGTTTCAGGGATGTATCCCTGGTTCAGCTTGGCGGGGTTAACAAGTTCGCCGCGTTCGGCTTTCCGGAGTTCTTCGTCCATGACGTCGTACTCATAGGGGCCGCGTGTCACGATCGGCGTTTGATCGAAGTTGAACGTGGTTGGCGGGGACGGGGTGATCCACTCCAGTCCGGTCGCCTTCCATGGGTTGCTAGGTGCTTTCGGGCCATATCGCAACGACCACAGAAGATAAATCAGCGGGATGAGATACCCAATCCCCAGGATCGAAGCACCGGCGGACGACATCACATTGAGGATTTGAAACTCTTCCGGGTAAATGTGGTACCGCCTCGGCATTCCAAGGTATCCCAGCAGAAACTGTGGGAAGAACGTCAGGTTGAAACCGACGAAAATAATGACCGCCGACACACGGGCCCACCATTCGGGGTACATGCGACCGGTCATCTTCGGCCACCAAAAGTGGACACCACCAAGATACGCCATCACCATCCCACCCACCATAATGTAGTGGAAGTGAGCAACGACGAAATATGTGTCGTGCAGGTGGACATCCAAGGCGATATTGCCCAGGAACAAACCTGTGAGTCCGCCAATTGTGAACAACCCGATGAAGCCTAGGGCATACAACATCGGTGTGTCCCAGGTGATCGAACCTTTGTAGAGCGTTGCAGTCCAGTTGAAAACTTTAATCGCCGATGGCACCGCGACTAGCATCGTGAGGAACGAGAAAATAATCCCGACATAGATGCTCTGGCCACTCACGAACATATGGTGGCCCCACACAAGAAACCCGAGTACCGCAATCGCCAAACTCGAAAAGGCGATAAACGAGTAACCGAAGATTCGCTTGCGAGAAAAACAGGTGATCAATTCGCTAACCACACCCATCCCTGGCAGAATCATGATGTAGACAGCCGGGTGCGAGTAGAACCAAAACAGGTGTTGGAACAGAAGTGGGTCACCACCGTTGTTCGGGTCGAAAATCGGAAACCCAAAGGCCTTTTCCAACGCGACTAATAAAATCGTCACAGAGACGACGGGCGTCCCCAGCATAATGATGATGCTAGTCGCATACATCGACCACACAAACAACGGCAACCGGAACCAAGTCAGTCCGGGCGCACGCATTGTGTGAATCGTGACTAGGAAATTGAGACCAGTCAGAATCGATGAGAACCCGACAATAAACACCCCGACAGCCATGACCATCACATAGCTATTCGTGAATGTACTACTGTAAGGTGTATAGAACGTCCAACCGGTATCGACACCACCGATAATAATCGAGACGAGCGTCAAAATTCCGCCCGCCATATAGACGTACCAACTCATCAAGTTGAGTTTTGGAAACGCAAGATCCTTCGCGCCGAGCATGAGTGGTAGTAGGAAGTTGCCTAACACCGCCGGGACGGAGGGAATCAAAAAGAAGAACACCATGGTCACGCCATGCATGGTGAACATCTTGTTGTATGTTTCGGAGATCATGAGGTCTTGGCCGGGAGCCATCAGCTCCAGCCGCAACGCGACTGCCGCAGCCCCTCCGACAAAGAAGAACAGCGTGATCGAAATCATATACAGAATTGCGATCCGCTTATGGTCAACGGTGAGAAACCACGACCATATATTATAGCTCGCATTCAGGTAATTGCGTTTTGGTGAAACCGCAGCTGCAGCCATGACTGTTGAACTCAAAAAGTGAAGTCTGCGAGTCAAATCGTATCGATTTACTCTTCAGGTTTAGTCTCGTCCGATGATTGGGAGTTGTCGTCTTCGTCGAGCGACTCCAAGTAGGAAATCAACTGAAGAACTTCGTCTTCGGAGATCTCCTTTTGAAACGTCGGCATAACAGCACGATGCCCGGCAGCAATTTTCTCATTGGGCGTGAAGATCGACTCCCGGATGTATTCTTCGTCGGCGACGACTCGTTCACCGCCATTGAGGATCCGAGTTTTCCCGAGGATACCGACGAGCGACGGACCTTGTCCTCCGCCTTTGTGGAGGTGACAGTTGTTACAGTGGTACTTCTCGAAGACCTCTTTGCCGGCGACATCAGCCGGTGGGCTCGTTTGTTCGTTGAGCCAATTCGCATAGTCGGCAGCTTCCATCACATGCACGGTGCCAATCATTTCTGAATGGCTGGTTCCACAGTATTCCGTGCAAAAGAGGTGATACTTCCCGACTCGTGTGGGCTTAAACCAAACATACGTGTATCGCCCAGGTAGCACATCCTGTTTGATGCGGAAATCAGGAATATAGAAACTGTGGATCACATCCTCAGAAATCATTTTCATCTCAATCGTTTCACCGACTGGGATGTGCAAGTCGTTGATTTCTTGCTGACCGTTAGGATGCTGATTCTTCCACATCCACTGTTTGCCGACGGTATAGAACTGCTCATGCTCTTCGGGCGTGCGTTCCATTTCCAAAAACAGGACAACACCCCAGCCGAACATCACCATCGACAGCACCAATGGCACAATCGACCAGCCAATCTCTAGCAGAATGAAATGGCCGCCTTCGAGTTTCGGCTGTTGAGCGTTCGGTCGTTTTCGATATTTGATCGCGAAGAAAATGATCAAAGCGCAGATCAAGACGACGAAGAATAACGACGTTGAAACGATGAACCAGTTTAACTCGTCGTACTTCTCCGCGAAGGACGACGCTTGTCTGGGATATAGTCGAAATTCGCTTTCCATAACGGTCTGCTTTAGACAAACGAACAATCAAAACTGAGTTAATTCCGGTCGACAAATCAACCTGAACATCACTCGGTCGCGACAGGTTCGGAGGGAACTCGTTTCTCACGGCGGAGATGGTAAATGACATACCCAGCCAAGACCGCCACCATTGCGATTCCGGCAAGCCGAATCGTAGTCAGCACGGCGAAACCATACTTACCACTCGCTGGGTCATACTGGTAACACAGCAATAAGATATTGTCTTTGACAGTGCTCACGTTTCCGTTCGACGCTTCGACAATCGACAACCGCAAATCCGTGTATTGAACACCCTGCAGATACCGGGAGACGATGCCGTCGCTAGTGAGCACAATCAGTCCCGCTGAATGTGCATACTGTTTCGTCAACGGGTCGTACTGGAATTGAAAACCCACGGAATCGGTCAGTGTGCGGATCGATTCTTTAGTGCCCGTCAAGAAGTGCCAATTTGCGGCCGCTTCGGGTTTGCCGTAGGCTTTGATTACGCTTTGCTTTTTCCCAGCTGCAAGTTTCGGCCCTTCACGGGAATCGAAACTGAGCGTGATAATGTCAAAGTCCTCACCGATGTTGAAATCAATCGCACGAAGTGTTTCCAGAAGCCCGTCCATTGTCATATTGCATAACATTGGGCACTCGAAATACACCAGGTTCAGGACGACCGGGCGTTCGTTGTTCACGAGGTCCGCAAGTCGGACTTGCTTGCCCTCTGAGTTCGTGAACTCAAGGTCTAACGGAACTTGAGAACCGAGTTGTTGTTCTAGCCGGGCTGCATTCAGAGGGTCGAGGATCGACGACTCTGCGAATGTGATGTTCGACATCAAGCCAAACAGCACCAGTCCGGTCGCAAGCATATTGAAGCGATGAGCAGTCATTAGTTCTCGGACTCCTTATCTGTAGAGTTCGAACCTGGATTGCTATCGCTTCCGGTCAACCGGTCGAACGCGTCGAGGCCCTCTGATTCGAGCAATTCTATCGCACGGTCCAATGGAATCTGTGCGATGTTGTTTTTGCTATCACGTAGCACTGTTTCGCCGAGTTGAGCTTTTTGCTGAGCTAGCATCTCGCGAAACTCTCGGGCTTGCTTTGGCGTCACTCGTGGAGCGGGAGGCAATCGGTCGGCGTTCCATGACGGTGTAACGGAATCGGAAACTGTCGATTCCGGCGTGGTTGTTTGAATGAGCAAGTTGGCGAGCACCAATGTGAATACCAACAATGCTGCGAGGCTGACCATCGCAATGACCACACCGCGGATGCTGACAGCCAGCGGTTCGTGACCGATTTCGTCTTGCGCGGGATCAAACTGGGGTGACTTGGAATCAGTCATGTGCATGCTCCTCCTCGTTGATAGCCGCGAGGTCGAATAGGCCACGGGGAGCTTTTAGGGTGTCATCGTTGAGAAAACTCGGCAGCTTCCAGAGAAACGCGGCCGTCCATAACCCGCCGATTCCAACGACCGCGAATGGGTCGGTCCACGCAATTTGAAAGCCGGTTCGTTCCAAGCTCGGCACGATATTCCAGAAGACGTCGACGAGTCGCATCACCAGAATGCCTAGTGCAAGACCCCCGAGCAGTTTCGGAGTTTCCTTGAATTCGCGAGACATCAGGCAGAAGAACGGCACGACAAAATGGAACAGTCCGATCACGAACGAAACAATCGCCCAACCGTGTTCCCGTCGAATCATATACCAGGAAATTTCTTCCGGCAGGTCACCATTCCAGATGATGAGGTATTGCGAGAACGCAAAGTACGTCCAAAGCATGATGAACGCGAGCAGCAGGGTTCCCAAGTCGCCGAGTGTGCCTCGGGCGGCAGAGTAAATCGTGTTGTTCTCGCCTTTGAGCTGGAACGGTAACAGGGCTGCGACTGCGGCACATAAGGCGAACATCGAGACGCCACCACCGACGATCACCAATGCCCCGTAAATTGTGGAGTACCACAATGGGTCGAGACTCATGATCCAGTCGAACGACGCAAATGTCGCCGAGAGAAACAATGCCAGCAAACCGATGCCACTGATGAATTTCAGGCCCTCGGCGTTCGGTAATCCGGTGGCCCGCATTTGTCGTTTGGTCGCGGTGTTAAGTGTGAAACCAAGGAACAACCAGATGCCAAAGTAAATTGGCGCTCGCATCACGAAGAACGGTTTATTCAGGAAGAACGTCTTCTGTTCGAGCAGGTGGTTGCTATGGATATACTCGGGATTGGTCCAAGGGAAAATGTAATCAACACCGAGATAAATCGGGACCGCCAAAACTGCCAACGGCAACATGGTGGAGGTGGCCGCCGACAGAATCGGTCGCACGGGCACGCCCCAATTACCGCCGACCAGTTGATGCAACAGCACCAAACCCAACCCACCGACAGCGAATTGCCACCAGTACGTGTAACCGACCAGATACGATGTGAAGAACGATCGCGGGTCGGTGAACAACGCAATGGCACAGACCGCAATCGCTACGACGCCGGCGATCAACGCGCGTTTGCGGATCGTGTTGATTTGCTCGATCAACGGAGGGTGTTGTGTATGTTCAGCTGTTGTCGACATCAGCCTCATGCCTTATCAAGGCTTTGGTTATGGCCCTGGAAATGCTAGTTATTGCTCTCGGGCGAGGATTGCAATTTGCTCTTCAAGTCGTTCGGCAACGCATCCACAGCAGCATGTTGGCTGAGTTGCAAAGCACGAATATAACTGGCGATGGCCCAGCGATCTTCCGGTGGAATCTGCGAAGCATAAGGATACATTCGGCCGATACCGTTGGTGATCACGCCGAAAATATGACCTTCACCCACGCCGCGTAATCGGGCACCGTCATCGCCATGCACAAATGACGGCGGTCTTGGAAAACCGCGTTTGACGACCATTCCGTCGCCATTGCCGGAAATCCCATGACAGGGCATGCAGAAAATCTCGTATCGCTGCTGACCGCGAGTCAGCACATCTTTGAGTGTCTTGCCTTCGAGGACTCGTTCCGGCAAACCGCGAACAGGTTTTCCATCAGCCCGGCCGGTGAAAAACTCTTCGTCGGTCCGCAGGTTGCCACGAGCAACTGTGCCGGAAACAATCGGTCGCGCCGATTGCCCGTCTGGGAAGAAGTTGCTCGTTTCCAACGGTTCGTACCGTGGTTGGTCGATCATGTTTTGATCGCAACCGACCATCACCGCCAGGGCGAACAGTCCGAAAACGAATAGGATGATTCTGGAATCCATTGTGTCTTCAATTCTGAATCGAAAACCGAAAGCACATCTTTCCGGTCGCCAGGTGACTAACGTCGCTAGGCATTCAAAACGTCTATTGCGGAACTTCGTAAATTGCCGCCGGTTGCAAGCTCTCGAGGAACTCACGCGACGACTGCATTTGGAATTTTTCATCACGAGATTGGAGACACAAGAAGAACTTGTCTCGACTCGCGCTGGCGAACTCGGGAATGTTGAACACCGGGTGGTGTGGTCGTGGGAGACCGTTGAGTCCTAACATTCCCAGCACCGCCCCAAACGCGGCACTAAGAACGGTGAGTTCGAAGGTAATCGGAATGAACGACGGCCAACTAAACAACGGTCGACCGCCGACGTTCAACGGATACTCAATCACCGTGAGGTAATACTGCAAACCGAACCCGCCCAGTCCGCCGAGCAAACCGGCCGTCAGGACGATCAACGGCAGTTTCGTATGACGGAAACCCATGGCTTCCGACAAACCGTGAACCGGGAACGGGGAGTACGATTCAAACCAGCGATAGCCTTGTTCTCGCGCCTTACGGGTGGCGACGATGAGTTCTTCCGGCTCGTTGAATTCTGCCATCAGTCCGTAGGTGACGGCGTCCCATTTAGTGGCCATGTCCGTTACCCCCTTCTTCCGTCTCCAACAATTCACGCATTTCGAAGATCGAAATTGCAGGCAGCAGTCGCACGAAGACAAACAGACACGCGAAGAAGAAACCAATCGTGCCGATATACAACGCCCAATCCCAGAAGGTCGGGTAATACATATCCCAGGATGAAGGCAAGAAGTCGCGGTGCAAACTGGTCACCACGATGATGAACCGTTCCAACCACATGCCGATGTTGATGATAATCGCAATCACGAACAGCATCAGCGTGTTCCGCCGCACTGCCGGGAACCACAGCAATTGTGGAATTGCGATGTTACAGCCCAGCAAGGACCAGAAGAAGAATGCGTACGGTCCGCCAAGACGATTCTCGAGCATGTAAGCTTCGACATCATGACCGCTGTAGTACGCCATGAACATTTCCATGCCATAGCCATAAGCGACAACCAACCCGGATGCCAGCATGACTTTCGCCATATTGTCGAGGTGGCGGTCGGTGATGAAATCTTTCAAGCCGTAAGCCGCTCGCAGCGGAATACAAAGTGTCAACACCATCGCGAAGCCGGAGTAAATCGCACCGGCGACGAAGTACGGCGGGAAGACCGTCGCGTGCCAACCGGGGATGATCCCCACCGCGAAGTCGAAACTCACGATCGTGTGCACCGAGACCACCAACGGCGTCGCTAAACCGGCGAGCAGCAAATATGCGGTTTCATAGCGTTTCCAGTGTCGGGCCGAACCTCGCCAGCCCATTGACAGAAACCCGTAGGTGATCTGCGAGAACCGAGTCTTGGCCCGGTCGCGGAGTGTCGCCATATCCGGAATCAAACCGACGTACCAGAACAACGCGGAAACGGTTCCATAGGCCGTCAACGCGAACGCATCCCACACCAACGGGCTGCGGAACTGCGGATAGATATCCATTGTGTTCGGATACGGGAAAATCCAATAGAAGAACTGCGGCCGACCCATGTGCAACAGCGGATACATCCCTGCACACGCGACAGCGAACAGCGTCATGGCTTCGGCGAAACGGTTGATACTGGTTCGCCATTGCTGTCGCAGCAGCAACAAGACGGCGGAAATCAACGTACCCGCGTGGCCAATTCCGACCCACCACACGAAGTTGACGATCGCAAAACCCCAGCCGACCGGAATGTTGATCCCCCAAATTCCGACGCCGTACTTAAACAGCATCGCAACTGAGAGCATTAACAACATCACCAGTGCAAAGCTGATGGTAAAACCGAGAAGCCACTTCCAGCCGACACCCTGTCGGAGCGTCAAGCTGGTGATCTTGTCCGTCACGGATCCCAAGCTATGACCCGGGCCAATCATTCGATTAGCGGGTTGATGCTGGGCGTCGTGTGACGACGAGTCGGGCGAATGACTACTCATATCGTAACTCGGTGGCCGTTGGGATTGCCGTTCAACATGACTTGGGCGTAGGGTGCGTCTAGACGCACCGAAATTCCAGATCGTTTCCAAGGTGCGTCTCGACACACCTGACATCGACATCTCTAGTGGTGAGCGTGTTCCTCGCTCGGTTCCAAAGCGGCTAACTTTGGATGCAAGTTTCTAACGACCGCACCGTAACGGGTTCGCGGTCGCGTGTTCAATTCTTCGAGCAAGCCGTAAGTCAACGGGCTCGCATAAGCTTTGTTGATCAGGCTGTCTTCGTCGTTCAAATCGCCGAACACGATGGCTTCAGTCGGGCAAACCGATTGGCAGGCCGTTACGACTTCCCCATCTTCGATGCGGCGGTCTTCTTTCTGCGATTCGATCTTGCCGTGTTGAATCCGTTGGATGCAGTAGTTGCACTTCTCCATCACACCGCGAGACCGCACGGTCACATCGGGGTTCTGGAGTAACTGCAGCACCGGCGTTTCTTTGACGGGTTCGGTGTACTCCAAGAAGTTAAACCGCCGGACTTTGTACGGGCAGTTGTTCGAGCAGTACCGCGTTCCCACACAGCGGTTGTACGTCATCTCATTGACGCCATCCGGGCTGTGTGTGGTTGCGTGAACCGGGCACACGATCTCACAGGGGGCGTGTTCGCAGTGCTGACAGGCGACGGGTTGATGTTCCATCGTGTCGGGAGCGTTGGCATCACCACTGTAATAGCCATCGACGCGAATCCAGTGCATCTCCCGTCCGCGGGCCACTTCTTTCTTGCCGACCACCGGAATGTTATTTTCCGATTGACAAGCGATCGTGCAGGCATTGCAGCCGATGCACGCGGACTGGTTGATCACCATGCCCCACTTGTAGTCGTTGTACTCGATCTCAGGGTACATCGACTCATGCGGTGCCCCATGCCCGACGTGCATGAACTCCGGGTCTTCCGGCGATTCATGCAATTGCTCCAACGAACCGGAGCGGATCAGATGGCGATTTTCCATCGAGAAGTGGTGCTGCGTATGAGCGAGCAAATACTTCTCGCCAGTCGGCGTGATTTTGACGCCCGAAAGCATCCATGGGTTTTGTGTCGTGCGGAGTTTGTTCGCATCGAAGCCGGCATCGTCTCCGACTCGGCCAGCTTGTGTGCGACCATAACCGAGGTGGAGGGTCACCACACCGTTCGGCTGACCGGGCAACTTGAGCACGGCAGCATCGAGTGTTCGTTTACCGGACGTGAGCGTGACCATCTCACCGTCCCGCACGCCGAGTTTCTCGGCTGTTTCCGGGCTGATGAGGGCAGCGTTGTCCCACGTCAGTTTTGTGAACGGCTTTGGAAGTTCCTGCAACCAGCCGTTGTTTGCAAATTCACCATCACCAATATGGGGATCAGGACGGAAGAGGACCGTAAAGTCGCCTGTTGATTCCGGCAACTTGAACTCTTCATCACTCGCAAAACCGACTTTCAGGGTGACATCGACGGACTCAGGCTTCTTGACCGCTGTCTGATCGGCCGCCACCACTCCGTTGTGGAGTGACTCTTGCCAGAACGTATCGAAGTTGTCGCCTTCGTACTGTTTGGACCAGTAATCTTGCACGATGTTATAAGCCGTCGCAGATTCCTCGCCCAACAGAAACGCCAGGATCTCACTCGCGTTGTGGCCATCGTACAGCGGAGCAATCAACGGTTGCATGAGCGAGACGGTACCGTCGAACGCTCGCACATCGCCCCAGGTTTCAAGGAAGTGGGCCATCGGGACGTGCCAGTGACACAACCGCGAGGTCTCGTCATTGTGGAGTCCGAGGTGTGCTCGGAACGGAACCTTGTTCAATGCGTCCGCAAATTCGAGATCGGCCGGTGCGGAGTAAACTGGATTGCCGCCGAGAATCAAGAGGGTCTCGACTTCATCCGTCCGCATCGCTTGGACCAAGGCTTTGAGCGATTCCAGGTGACCGGCATCAGAACCGATCAATGGCTCGATGTACTCCACCGTTTTGCCGATGTTGCCCAGTTGCGAGTTGATCGCGTGAGCCAAAGCATGGACGGCGGGTGGTTGGGATTCACCGGCCACAACCAAGCTGGCACCGTCTTCGGAAGTGCGATACTCCTTCAGATCTTCGACGAGGGCTTCGATCCACGTTTCCAGCTTTTCGTCGACTTCGAAACTTGGTTCCTCGACGTTTACACCCACGCGGGATGCAATCGCCATCGCGATCTGACCCAACCGTTCGGGCTCGACCGACAAGCGATGGTCCGCCTTCGACGCCGTCAAGTTCGGCGTACATTCGATGGCGTAAAGCCGATTCATCGTCGGTTTGGCATCGCCTTCAGCCATGAGGACGTTGCGACGACTCATGAAATCACGAGCGGACTTCAAGTGGGCTGCACCAGCTTGCATGAAGTCGGCATCGAGTGAGAGCACAACGTCCGCTCGGTCAAAATGGTAGACCGGTTGCACATCTTGAGCAAACGCTACCATCGCACCCGCACGCGAGTGGTCATTGCAGATCGGCTCGTATTGATGCCATTTTGCGTTCGGATACTTCTCAAGCAATCGGCTGATTTGATCGCGGGTCGAGGGCGACGTGACGTTGCCTGTGAGAATCCGAAGACCTTGACCGTTGTTCGCTTCCCGGGCGAGTTTTTCGATTCGCAACGCCGAGAGAAACCGCTCCCAAGTGGCGATTTTGCCGCGATCGAAGACGGTTTGGCCACGATCGGGATCGTAAAGCTGCAAGATCGACGCCTGTGCGAACACATCGGTCGCACCGGCACGAACGTCGTCGTTTTTGCGTCCATGACCGATTGGAACGGCCGGATGTGATGGGTTGCCTTCGACTTTCGTCGGGCGTCCCATATGACTTTCGACCAACAGCCCTGTACCGAACCCGGCCAACGGCATGGCGGTTGCGAAGTACATCGGCAAACCGGGAACAATTTCTTCCGGCTGCTTGACGTAGGGCACGATTTCTTCGTGCGGCTGCGAGGCATTACAGCCACTCAAACCAGCCAACGCCAGCGACGCACCCATCACCTTGAGGAACTCACGACGGGAAGCGTCGTCGGTCCAGGTGTCGGCGGAAGCCGGGAACTCATGCCGGAGTGCGTCTTGGAACTCCGGCGTGTCGGCTAGTTCGTCGAGCGTTCGCCAGTACTCGCGGCCACGCGCGACTCGCAACCGTTCGCCGGCTGATTGATTTTCGAATCCGTTTTTCCGTGGCATGACTCACCGATGACAAGCCGAGCAATGGGTTTTCGGGTGCTCTTTTTGAATTCCGTACGCTTCCACCAAATCATTCGCGATTGCCGCCATGTCGCCGGCTCGATCATCATCTTGAGCGATGTCGGGGAAGTCGCGTTTGAGATACTCTTGGAACTCGTCGCTACTCGAAAGTTCCTCACGCGAGAGGAGCGAAAACAAAAACTCTCGCGGGCGGATGTTCTTCTCTGGGTTCCGATGGCAGTCCAAACACCACTCCATATGCAGTGTATTTTCCCGCCACATCAGGGGCATTTTGTCGACTTCCCCGTGACAACTCACACAGCCGATTCCCTTTTTCAAGTGGATGCTGTGGTTGAAGTAAGCATAGTCGGGAACGTCGTGGACCCGGGTCCAGCGAAGAGGTTTCTCTTCAGTGGTTCCCGCGCTGCGGAAGCTTTCGACAACAGCCGCGAACATCGGCTCATCACGGTACAACTGCGAGTGGCAGTTCATACATGTGGCCGTTGGAGGCACGTTCGCGAACGAGGAATCTTCCACACTGGTATGACAGTAGCGGCAGTCGATTCCAATATCGCCAACGTGATGCGCATGGCTGAATGGCACGGGCTGGGTTTGAATTACGTCTTCTTCGGTCGAATATGGCGAGCGATAAAACGCGTAAAGCACGTAAAAAATCGCTGCGACAATAAACGCCGAACCGAAGATGCTCACCCGGGAAATCGTGTTGAAACTCGGATGAAAAACTTGCGGCATTCGCCTTCTCCGTGAGGCTTACCAACAACGCGGGGAATGAAAACGTCCGGCCGAACTTCGGAGGACACTGGGGAGTATATTCATTCCACTCCGGTTTGCCACGTTCGGGAGTGGCAAAGCCCAGACTTTCACGAAATTCGCTGAAGCCGGCTTCCGATTCCTCATAAAATCACTGAACGAGCCCGTTCTTTTCTCAATTCGGTTACGCGGCATTTTTCAGGAATGAGAATTTTCACGTAACCATGCGCCAGTTTGGAGCGGAATCCGCTACAATTGGCCAGCAACACATCTGCGGGCATTGCACGAGGTATCTGAATCGATGATCCGGTCTCGCCTTGTAATTATGGTTTTGGTGTCGAGCGTGATGCTCGGGGGAGAGTTTGCGACCAGTGCGGATCTTAGTCCGCAGGTTCAGCAAGCGGTCGATCGGGGCCTGCAATTTATTCTGGGAAAAGTGGCGTCCGGTACGGCCGGGCAAGACAGTATCGGTGCGTATGCTGCGCTCAAAGCGGGAGCCGATACCAATCATCAGGCCATCACGCAAGTTGCCCGGAAGGTGACCTCCGCGGTTCGCGGCACGCGATATGAACCACGGAATACGTCTCACAATTACACGGCGGGTGTGGACCTCATGTTCTTGGAGGCCGTCGACAAAGAGCGTTACAGCACGCAAATTGAGGCGATTGCTCGACACTTGCTCTCGACGCAACTGCCGAACGGGGCTTGGCATTACAATAATACTCCCGGAAACGGAGACACCAGCCAAACCCAGTATGCACTGCTCGGCTTATGGGCCGCTAAACGGGCCGGAAGTGAAATCCCTCTCCACGTTTGGGATCGTGCTGCAAACTGGCATATTGTCACGCAGTGTCGTGATGGCAGTTTTGCATATCATCCAAATCCGGGCGGCAATAATTCAGCCGGCACACTCGCATTGACGGTCAACGGCATCAGCAGTCTGGTCATTTGTCGCATGCAGTTGTACCCGAATGCGGGTGAAATCGGTTCAGGCAGGGCCGGAACGCCGGCAGGTAAGGAGAAGAAGAAGGAGGAAGAAGATTCCAAAAAGTTTGGATTCTTGGAGAAAGTCGAAATTGATAAAGCGGCTTCCGATAAGGAAGTGAACGCAGAACCGGTGGGTGTCGTACGGACTCCGTTGGCCCGAATCGATGCAGCCATCGAAGGGGCATTGAGGTGGGTGGATCGGGCCTATCTCTCGCCGAAGGCTCCCGACTGGCCGATGTATTACATCTATGGTCTCGAACGCATGGCGGCATTCGCGGACCGCGAAACGATTGCTGGTCGGAACTGGTACGATGACGGAACGAACACGTTGTTACGATTGCAGCGACCGGATGGTGGTTGGAGTGGTCAATCCGACGACCCCGCCACGACTGGGTTCGGACTATTGTTTCTGACCCGGGCAACATCCAAGTTGCTGGGACGGAAGGTGGTCACGCCACAAAGTGTGGGTTCGGGGTTGCTCGTGGGTGGGCGTGGTCTGCCGGATGATCTCGGGCGGACGGAACTCGAAGACGGTAAAGTCAAGCAGCAGAAAGTCGTCGGTCCATTGGACGAGTTGTTGGCGGAATTGGAGAAACTGGATTCCGCGAATGTGGCGTCTGCACAGGCGGCCGTGGTGGATCAAATCAAGATCGGCGACAAAGAATCGCTGATCGGGCAAACGGAAACATTGATCAAACTTGCTGACGATCCTCGACCGGAGGTGCGTCGTACCGCGATCTGGGCGATCGGACAAACCGCCGATATGGGGCTCGCGCGAATGCTGATTGAGGCTTTGGATAGTGAGGATCTCGATATCCTCGTTGAAGCACAGGCGGCCCTACGGACCCTGAGCCGATTGCCTCGAGGGCAGAATATTCCGAATTCGCCTTGGGCGAATCTTGCGGCCAATGCAACGCAGGCCGAGCGAGACCAGGCACTCAAAAGGTGGAAGGAACAATTGCGTGATCGCTGGCGAAGGTGGTACATCCGCACTCGGCCATACGATCAACGCAGTGATTTGTTTCTGGAAGTACGCACGAAAGATTGAAGTTGCGTTTTTCGGCAACAACGGGTTTCAAGCGTCAATCTCGTGAACCCAACGTCACATCAAGTTCCAAGATTGCGTGTCCGCGTCGGATCGTCATTGGGACGACATCGCCAGGGGCGTGTTCGGCGATGTGGTTCGCGACATCTTGGAAACTGCTAGCAGAAACGTCGCCCACGATCAGGATGAAGTCGCGTGGTTTGAGCCCTGCTTTTTCTGCTCCTCCACCTGGCGTAACCGAGACGACCAAGAAGCCTTGCGATTGTTCGACGCCCTCGACGCCCATGCTCGCTGCCCCGCGGTGGATGATCGTCACGCCTGGGCAGTGCTCTTGAAGTTCCGCAAGCGCTGCTTTGGAGACGTTCGCATCACGAGTGATTTCGATTACCTGAAGTCCCGGCATTCGGCGAATATGTTCCAAGCCCTCATCGCCGCCTGACCAGTTTTCGTCGAGGATCGCAGTGGTGGCTCGACGGAAATCACTGGTTGGTCCATTCCATTGGGATTCATCGATCCGCACCGAACCGCCAAGTTCTTCGAATCGGGCAGCGCACCGATTCACCCGTAGCTTTCGATTGGATGACCAGGAGGCGATCGTCGGTAGGGTGACATCGGGAATCGATGAATCTTGGAGTCGGTACAGCGCTTCTTCTGCGACCACGTGATATTCAGGGCGTGGCGATCGGTAGAATTCTTGCAGCACTTTGAGAACGGAGTCGATCTGGCGTTCGTTGCCGTTCAGGGCGGTGGTCTCAAGGAGTGGGCACAGTTTGGGGCCGGCTGCCAAGAATCGTTTGACGGCTTCCTCTCGAACTTCGTCGTGTTTGCTGCCCATCGCGATCGCCCAGCTTGACGGTTCGTCGCCGACGGCTTCGTCGACTGCTGGGGTGGTGGCAACGATCACGACGCCGATCAAACCCAGCCAAAGCGTAATGAGGGTGATCGGTTTGAGGGACGTGAACATCCAGGCAAAGATCGTACGCATTTCGACATGACTCCCGCCGGAATCGGCAAAGGATCAAGGGAGAACGTCAGCTATGAATTGCGGACTGATGCAGGCAGAACTGCTACATCAATTCACAAGGTGGATCGATAGTGACTAGACGGATTGATACCATCTGGGCATGCTAACAGGGCTCGGGGCCGTTGTCAGCTTCGCGGTACAGTCATTTTGAATGGGTCGAGAGCATCTGCAAGAACTTCTTCGGGAAGAATTTCCTGTTCTTGGCATAACTCTCGAATTGTTTTTCCGCTTTTGAAGGCTTCTTTGGCGAGTGCAGCTGCCTTTTCGTAGCCAATGTGCGGGTTTAGGCTTGTGACCATCGACAAGCTTTTTTCGACCGCAGCCTCGCACGCTTCTTCGTTTGGTTCCAGGCTCTCGATACAGAAATCTCGGAATGCTTGCACCGCACCGGAGAGGATCGTCACACTCTCGAGGACGGTTTGTCCCATCATCGGCATCATGATGTTCAGTTGGAAGTTGCCACCGGCGGCACCGGCCACGGTGATGGCTTCGTCGTGCCCCATGACTCGGGCGGTTACTTGCATGAGGCTTTCGCACATGACGGGGTTCACTTTCCCCGGCATAATCGAGCTGCCTGGTTGCAAGTCAGGGATTTTGACTTCGTAAAACCCACAACGCGGACCAGAACCCAACCAGCGGATGTTGTTAGCCAAGTTGAAGAGCGTCACCGCCACCGCTTTGAGTTGGCCGTGACATTCGACGAGTCCGTCGCGTTGAGCGTTGGCTTCGAAGTGGTTATCGGCTTCGACGAAAGCAATTCCGGTCTCGTCCGCAAGGACTCTTGCGACTCGGCGACCGAATTCCGGATGAGTGTTAATACCTGATCCAACAGCAGTTCCACCGACAGGCAGTTCCAGAACTGCCTGGCAGGCCCGTTCCGCTCGCCCGATCGATAACTCAATTTGCCGAGCGAAACCGCCAAATTCTTGGCCTAATCGCAGTGGGGTGGCGTCTGCGAGGTGTGTGCGGCCGATCTTGATGATGCGGTCCCAAGCGGCGGCTTTTGCACTCAACTCCTCGTGCAATGCTTTCAAAGCCGGCAGCAATCGCTTGCTGATGGTGCTTCCGACTGCGACATGGATAGCAGTCGGGAACGTGTCGTTGGTGCTTTGGCCCATGTTCACGTGATCGTTCGGATGCACGCTTTTTGTCGGCTGGAACCGGTCTTCGCCGAGCAGTTCGATCGCTCGGTTCGAAATGACCTCGTTGCAATTCATGTTGCTCGACGTGCCAGAACCCGTTTGATACACGTCGATTGGGAACTGATCGTTCCATTTGCCGACCGAAACCTCACGAGCAGCGTCTAGCATTGCGGAGACTTGCTCATCAGAGAGCGGGTTTTTACCAGTGCCGGTCAACTTCCCGAGGTCGCGGTTGGCGATCCCACAGGCGAATTTGACCAGGCCCATGGCTTGAATCAGGTCTGGCGGCAGCGGTTGACCTGAGATCGGAAAGTTTTGCACGGCCCGCTGTGTTTGGGCACCGTAGTACGCCTCCGCAGGAACTTTTACTTGGCCCATCGAATCTTGTTCGATTCGGTATTCGCTCATCGAAGTTGGCCCTCTGCGGTTTGTCGAGCACCTGATCGGTACCGTCAGGCTGACAGTGTGTTCATCTAGTTTCGTCTGAATGCAACATTAGCGAAAACGTACAGCGTGTCGAGCGATGATAGTGAGTTCCTCACGCAAAACAATCCTGTCCGTAGCGATTTTTCGATCGAAAAATCGATGGCGTGTTGGATGTCGTTGGGGCTGTTGAGGTTATGAGATGGTCGTCTGAAAGGGGCGGACCCGTCATTTATCAGAACTGATATTGACATGAACGACAACGCAGACAGGTCCTGATCTGTTGTATCGGGTCGTTCGAGAGTCGACATGCAGAGATTCTAAGAATGGTCCGTCTGGGCATGCCGATGCGTTGTTGCTGGATCAGTTGATGCGGACCGACAGACAATTGGAATCCAGCTAACAGTCGAGACTACGACCGGGATTTTTCTCGGCAATTTTCGAAATTCGTGGGCGTCCGTATGACTTGCAATCGACGAAACCCAGACGTGTGCGCTGGCATTCTGGTTGTTCGCCAGCCTGCGTGAACATGATGGTCATAGACGACATTTGTCATAAGGACTATTATGTCGAATGGCGGATCGATCAATGAACACATTGAGCGGGTTGGCGAGTCAGGTCGGTCTGTCGTCTTGAAGATTCGTTTTGCCACTCGCTTTTTACTCGTCGATAGACAACCGAGTTTCCCCGAATGACCACGCGTTCCGAATTTCCAGAATCACCACCTGCCAAAATTTTTATCGTTGATGATCACGAGATCGTGCGGCGAGGCTATGGCCAGATTCTTGGCAGCGAAGCCGGACTGGAAATCTGCGGTGAAGCAGCGACCGAGACCGAGGCGACACAGAAGATCGCACAGTTGGGCCCGAATCTGGTCATTGTCGACATTGCCCTTCGCAACGGTCACGGTTTGGAGGTTTGCAAGCAGATTCGTGCTTGGAACGAGCAACCCGACACGAATTCGCGAACCCCGGTGAAGTCGCTTGTGGTGTCCGCGCACGATGATGAACTGTACGCCGAGCGGGCGTTGCATGCGGGGGCGTCTGGCTATCTCAACAAAGGCGAAACTGGCGAACGTTTGGTGGAAGCGGTGCGACGGGTCTTGGACGGGAAAATTTTCCTGAGTCCGAAAATGACCGAGCGAATTCTCAATCGGCTGATCTCCGGACAAACGGAGGAATACCAATCTCCGATGGACAGTCTGACCGATCGAGAACTAGCTGTCTTCGAACTGATTGGCAGAGGGTTGACCACCAAGGAGGTTGCCAGCGATCTGGAACTGAGTCCGAAAACGGTGGAAAGCTATCGCGAGAAAATCAAAGAGAAGCTCCACCTGCCCAACGCGAATCAATTGGTCCGTGCCGCTGTCCAGCACGTGTTGGAAGGCGCGTGACCGACCTGCTCTTGGCTGTCATGAGGACTTCCGTTTGTCTTACGTAAATGCGTCGTCGTCGCAGCAGAGGCCGATTTCGGTCATGCCATCCCAGGTGGTCCAGCGATCGCCCTGCGCGTCGGCCGGATCGAGTACCACATAAAAACCGTGTTCGATTTCCCAGTCCTGT
The DNA here is from genome assembly GCF_984380535.1 of Thalassoroseus sp. NCBI lineage: Bacteria > Pseudomonadati > Planctomycetota > Planctomycetia > Planctomycetales > Planctomycetaceae > Thalassoroseus > Thalassoroseus sp. The sequence goes on along the minus strand of NZ_CFHRBF010000008.1, from coordinate 243,827 downwards.
TGCAGGTCGACGACGATCAAAGCGGGCAACGCGGGGTCACGGGGGGTATTGACTCCTTCGCCTGTTTCGCCGGGGGGAATCCGAATGTCTTCGATGAAGTACTCCTCATCATCCTCCATTTCGTTGCCTTCCCAGAAGTAGCACTCCCTCCACGAGTTCTCGCACGCGGCTTGGATTCGTGTCGTCGCTTCTTCGAGATGAGAGGCCAACCACTCGAAAGCCGCCCGTTGAGCGGGTGAAGGTGGGGCTTCGGAGTTTCCAACAAAACTCACCGGCAACGGTTGTTCTCCCAACTGATCTTCTCCCCGCCCCCAAGTCGTGAGGGGTGCAGCGGCAATCTGGCTCCGCCAATAGATTCGGTAGCCCAGATCATCTTCTTCGCCCTGATGTTCAAGCTGAAATTTGTGTCCGCCGACTGTAAGACTCATTGCAGGATTCCTTAAGGCCAACGTGGAAAGGAGTGTCGGCGGTGAAGACGCTGCTGATCCACCGAACCGGCTGATGATATCCCGCCGGTTGTGGCAAACCAAACGTCGGCCAGTTGGTGTAGGTTTGACTCTCTCGAAATGGCGGCTCAGAATGCGAGCGGAACCTCTCGTTCGAATTCTTCGTTTTCAAAATTGTGAGAGTCATGAAAGTCGCTCGAATCTGGTTGTTAGTGCGTGTTTTCAGCTGTCTTGTTGCGGTCGCGGCGATTGGTGATCGGGATACGCATACAGACGCTGCGGATCGTCCGAATGTGGTTGTTATTCTCACCGACGACCAAGGCACGCTCGATGCCGGTTGTTACGGTGCGACGGATCTGCAAACGCCGAGTATCGATCGTCTCGCGAAACGTGGCGTGCGATTTACGCAGTTCTATTCGGCCGCTCCGGTGTGTTCGCCGAGTCGAGCCGGTTTGCTCACGGGGCGATACCCGATTCTCGCCGGGATGCCAGGAAACGCGGGAGCTCCACCAGTCGAAGGGCTGAAACATCTCGCAAGCACCAAGTCTCCCGAGAGCACCTGGGCGATACAAACCACGATGGCGGAAATGTTCCACGCCGCGGGGTATGCGACGGCTCACATCGGCAAGTGGCACTTGAATGTGGGCAACGGAGAGCGACCGCTCGACCAGGGATTTGACTACTCATTCGGGCACATGGGCGGTTGCATCGACAACTACACGCACTTCTTTTACTGGAACGGGCCGAACCGTCATGACCTGTGGCGAAACAACGAACGGATCCGCGAACCCGGCAAATTCTTTCCCGACATGATGGTTGAGGAGGCATCGCAGTTCATCAGCGAACACCGCGAGAAGCCGTTCTTTATGTACTTCGCCATGAACACGCCGCATTATCCCTACCAAGGCGAACCCGAATGGCTGGAGACTTACAAAGATGTCCCCTACCCCCGAAACTTGTACAACGCGTTTGTCTCGACGTTGGATGCTCGTATTGGCCGATTGATGGACCATGTCGATGAACAGGGTTTGAAGGACAAGACCATCATCGTGTTTCAGTCGGATCATGGGTACTCGACCGAAGTCCGCGCTCACAACGGTGGCGGTTACGCGGGTCCATATCGTGGGGCGAAGTTTAGTCTGTTCGAAGGTGGCATCCGTGTGCCGGCGATCATTGCGTGGCCGGGACATCTGCCGGAGGGTGAAGTCCGTGATCAACTTGCCCACAGTTGCGATTGGCTCCCGACCGTTGCGGAACTTTGTAAAGTTCAATCACCGAACAATATCGATGGCCAAAGTCTGATGTCGGTGATCAAGTCCGCCGATGCAAACACGCCGCACGAGATTTTGCATTGGACCATCGGCAACAGTTGGGCTGTCCGTCATCACGATTGGAAACTCATCGCCAACCCGCGTGACACCTCCAACAAAGCCCCACTTGGCAAAGACGACAAACTCTTTCTCGCCAACCTCAAACAAGACAAAACCGAAATGAAGAACCTTGCCGCCGAGAATCCGGATATGGTGACGAAGCTGAAAGCAATGCACGAAGCATGGGCGAAAGAATGACTCAGTGACAAACATTTCAGAACTCGCGAACCGACTCGCTTTGGAGTTCCATAGAAACGTGGGTTGCGACCGCGAACATCTCAACTCGAGACGAAAGGCTATGCAATGCGTGAACAGTTCTTTCAGTTTGTGAAAACGCCCGATCGTGAGTCCTATTTCGCCATCCGTGACTACATCATTCAGTGTGACGAGTACGACCCTTATTCCGACGAATTCCAAACCGCCGGAGAACTCTACGAGCAAGGACAACTCGAGGAAGCGCAAGACGCGCTCCGCAAGACGATGCCGAATTTGATGCTAAGTCCACGTGCCCACAACATGCTTGGCTTCTTGCATCACAAACTTGGCAATGATGAAGCGGCTCAGTTGGAATTGGTGATCGAGGATGCTTGTCTCACCGGCATTCGTACATCTGGCGAGGGGACGCGGGACGCCCCGTTCATTGTGACTCGCACTTCGGACGAACATGATTTGATTCACCACATGGGCAAACAACTCAAGCTGCAAAGTTTCAACTCACAAGACGAATCGCATTTCGATCTCATCGAATGCACCGATGGTTCGGAATACTGGTTTGATATCACCGACGCCTACAATCAATTGGCGAAGAAATGGACCTGATCGCCGTTTCGGCGTTGTAATGGTCCGGCCGCGTTTTTGGCTTCGCTGATGTCTGGCTATTGCCTTCTCGGTTCCGGTTCGTAGGATAAAGTTTGTGAGTTGGTGCTGTGATGACGTTCTTTGATCCGGAACGGAGACCGTGCCTTTGGAACTTCTGACCCGATTGCGTTGGCGGCTGAATCCGTTATCCGCTCGTACCGAAGCCGGACCGCTGACCGTCTTTCCCGCCAGTCTTCTGCTCGCGACCCTTCTGGGGTCGTTTTTTGTTTCCCCCTCGGCGAACGCGGCGGACTTGTCGCAAGCCCAGGAGTTTTTCGACACCGGGCAGTACGCGGAATGCATCGCACTGACGGGGGAAGCGATCGAAGATCGGGACTTCTCGGAGAGTTGGCGAACCCTCCGCATCGAAGCGCAGCTCGCAATCGGTGAATACGGCCAGGCGTTGGAGTCGTTGACGGCGGCTCTCGAACGGTATCCGCACAGTATTCGGTTGCGGTGGTTGGGGCGGGAGGTTTACCGCTTCAACGCGAAACCCGCGGACGCCGATCGGATGGTCGTCGAGTTAATCGAGAAAGTCCAACAAGCGTCGTGGCGTTACCGAAATGTCGCGGACCGGTTGGTGCTCGCGGAGTTCCTGTTAGAACAAGGCGCCGATGCCAAAGAAGTGCTGCAGAGCATTTACGATCAGATCAAAAAAGATCAGCCGAACTTGCCGATGGCTTACATCGTCAGCGGTGAGTTGGCTCTTGCCAAACACGATTACGGTTTGGCCGCCACGGAATTCGAGAAAGCCAAGAAGCTCGACGAAGACGACCCGCGAATCGCCTTTGGACTGTCGCAGGCGTATGCTCCCAGTGATTCCGAAAAATCCCAAGCCGCGCTCAAACAGGCGTTGGAGCGGAACCCGAAACATGTGCCGAGTTTGCTCTCGCTTGTCGATGACCAAGTCGACGCCGAACGCTACGAGTTGGCTCACAAGACACTCGCAGAAATTGAAGCCGTCAATCCCCGGCATCCCAAGTTATGGGCATACCGGGCGGTGCTCGCTCACTTGGAGAACGAACCGAACGAGGAGAAAGCCGCACGCGAGCAGGCACTTTCTACATGGCCGAAGAATCCCGAAGTTGATCACCTCATCGGCAAAAAACTCTCGCAGAAGTATCGATTCGCGGAAGGGGCGAAACATCAACGACAGTCGTTGGAGTTCGACCCGTATTACCTACCCGCCAAAATGCAGTTGTCGCAAGATTTGTTACGACTCGGCCAGGAAGACGAAGGTTGGAAACTCGCCAGCGAAGTCTTCGAGCGAGATGGTTACAACGTCGTTGCTCACAACCTTTCGATCTTGCACGACCATCTCGATGAGTTTGCGATTCTGAAGTCCGATGGGTTTCTCGTCCGCATGGATGCTCGCGAATCCCGGATTTATGGCCCGCGAGTGTTGGACACGCTTCGCCGAGCCAAGGCCGAGTTGGTGGCGAAATACGATGTTGAATTGCCGGAGACGGTGTTTGTCGACATTTATCCGAAACAGCAAGACTTCGCGATTCGCACGTTCGGTTTGCCCGGCGGTGCGGGGTTTCTGGGCGTATGTTTTGGGTCGGTCATCACAATGAACAGCCCCGCTTCGCAAGGTGCGACGCCGGCAAATTGGCAATCGGTGTTATGGCATGAATTCTGTCACGTCGTCACGCTGACAAAAACGAACAACCGCATGCCACGATGGCTCAGTGAAGGCATTTCCGTTTACGAGGAACGCCAAGCCGACCCCGCATGGGGCGAGTCGATGAATCGACAATACCGCGAAATGATTCTCGGCGAAGACCTGACACCAGTCAGTCAGTTGAGTGCCGCATTTCTGAGTCCGGAAACGCCGATTCACTTGCAATTCGCGTATTACGAGTCGTCGTTGGTGGTGGAGTACATCATCGAACAACACGGTCTAGATGCACTCAAAGAGATTCTTGTCGACTTGGGACGCGGGTTGTCGATCAACGAGTGTTTGGAACGCACAACGGGTTCCTTGGCGGCTCTCGACGAAGATTTCAGCGAGTATGCTCGCGATCGTGCGAGAAACTGGGCACCGGATGCTGACTTCAGTGACCCCGAGTTACCCCGCGCCGCCAACTTGGAAATGCTAGCCGCGTTCGTGAACGAACATCCCCAGAACGTCACCGCACTCCAGCAGTACGCAACGCAACTGATAGCCGCGAAACAATGGGACACTGCTGCGGAAATCCTCACAAGGCTTTCCAAGTTGTTCCCCGAACGCACAGGTTCCGAAGCCGCGCTTGCGATGTTGGTGCGTGTGTATCGGGAGCAGGAAAACACGGCGGCCGAACGCGAGACTTTGGAGCGGATTGTTGAACTTCAAGACAACGCTTGGGAAGTCTCATTGCGGTTGGCGGAGTTGGCGAGTGAACGCAACGATTGGCCCGCGGTGCTGTCGAATGCCGAGCGTGTCTTGGCGGTGAATCCGCTGGTGGCTGCACCACATCGCTATTTGGCGGATGCTGGCGAACACGCTGGCGACGATGACCGTGCGTTGGCCGGATTGTTCGCACTCGCGGAGATGGAACCGTTCGACCCGGCGGCTCTTTCGTATCGAACCGCAAAACTACTGCACCGCACGGGGCATAAAGAATCCGCCCGTCGACACATTCTGCAAGCCTTGGAGGAAGCGCCGCGTTATCGCGATGCCCAACGCTTGCTGCTCGCCATTGTCGAGACACCATCCACACCGTTAGAGACCGCCGTTCCTCCGCCCGCGATCGCCGAGGAACGGAAACCCATCACCGAGGGCCGTCCATGAAACGCGTCCGTAATTCGATATTGATCTGTCTGCTGGTTCTCGTGGTGATCGGCGGAATCGCCTGGGCACAGTACGGCCGCGGTCGGCGGAGTTGGGACCGTCGCGTCGATCCTTCGCAGATCGCCCCGGAAGACATTAACCGCAACGGCGTGCCCACATGGGAGAAAGACGCCGAGTTCAAGCAGGATGTTTTTACGTTCGCCCGTATTCAGTACACGTCTTACGGGAATCGTGGCTGGCGGGGAAAATGGGAAACCGATTGGCCCGACAGCGATCTGAATTTCTCGTTTCGCCTGCAACAACTCACGTCGCTCAAGGTCGATCCGAATGGCAAGATCGTACGGTTGGATGACCCGGAACTGTTCGATTACCCCTTCATCTACATCATCGAACCTGGCGAGATGTCGCTGACCGAAGCGGAAGTTCAAGGGCTACGACGGTATCTGCTGAACGGCGGATTCCTGATGGTCGACGACTTCTGGGGCGAATACGAGTGGGACACGTTTTATCAAAACCTCAAACGCGTCTTCCCCGATCGTGAGCCGCAAGAGTTGCCTTTGGAACATGAAATCTTTCATTGCGTTTACGACCTCACCGAGAAACCGCAGATTCCCAGCATCAATCACTACCTCAGTGGTCGTCGCACCGAACGCTGGGACGCGACGGAAGCCCATTACCGTGGCGTGTTTGACGACGATGGCCGGATGATGGCGATCATCTGTCACAACACCGATCTCGGTGACGGCTGGGAACGCGAAGGGGTCGATTCCGGTTATTTCCATGAGTACTCCGAAAAGTGGGCGTACCCGTTGGGAATCAACATCGTGACTTACGCAATGACGCACTGAACGGAAAAAAGGTTGGGTCTTGCGAACCCAATCGTCTGTCTGCGGGGTTTCATGTTATACGTGGGTTTGCGTTTTGAACCCCATCGCTGGATCCGATGACCAACCTTGGTGGTGCGTTTCGCATAGCTTCACGCACCCTACTGGAGACAAGGAATCAAACGTGAACGCTGGCGAATCCTACGAAGATGAACAAGCAGCCGTCGAACAAATTCGGGGCAGCCGAGACCGGATCGAAGCGGAACTCTCGAAGGTCATCATTGGCCAACGCGAAGTCACCGAGCAACTGTTGCTCAGCTTGTTTGCAGGCGGGCACTGTCTCATCACCGGGGCACCGGGGCTCGCGAAAACGTTGTTGGTGCGGTCGGTCGCGCAAATCTTCCATCTCAAATTTCAGCGAATTCAGTTCACCCCTGACCTGATGCCCGCCGACATCACCGGCACCGAAATTCTCGAAGAAGCCGAAGATGGACGTCGTCGCTTGCAGTTTGTCAAAGGCCCGATATTCGCCAACGTGATTCTCGCCGACGAAATTAACCGCACGCCGCCGAAAACGCAGGCGGCCCTCTTGGAGGCGATGCAAGAACATCAAGTGACAGCAGCCGGTGTACGGTATCCCCTCGAAGAACCGTTCTTCGTGCTCGCCACCCAAAACCCGATCGAGATGGAAGGCACCTACCCGTTGCCGGAAGCTCAGTTGGACCGCTTCATGTTCAACGTCCAGATCGATTATTTGCCCGAAGACGACGAAGTTGCGGTCGTCACGCAGACCACGTCTCGCAAGCCGGAACCGATCGAACCACTCTACACGGGCGAGGACATCCTGCGATTTCAGGACATCGTCCGCCGGGTGCCAGTCGCTGAGGATTTGGTGCGGTATGCGGTGCGTTTGGTCGACGCGACCCGGCCCGGTCGTCCGCACACGCCGGATTACATCAACAACTGGGTGAGTTGGGGGGCCGGTTTGCGAGCGGCTCAATATCTGGTTCTGGGAGCCAAAGCGCGGGCGTTGTTCGCCGGTCGGACGCATGTTGCAATCGAAGACATTCGCGCACTCGCCCATGCCACACTTCGACATCGTGTGCTCGTCGGTTACCGAGCGGAGGCCGAAGGCGTGTCTGTCGAGAACGTCATTAGTCGTCTGTTGGAAAGCATCGAAGTCCCGAAGCAATGAGATTGTATGGATCAACGTGTGGTACGGCTCTGTGAGCCGTGCTAAGCAATGGACCCGGAACACACGACTCACTGAGTCGTGGCACCCCAATCAAACGTCATTTATGAACGTCAGTACGTCCGAACCCACAACTACGAATCCGCAAAGATCTGCGATGCGGTCGGATCCCGATACGCTGATGCGGATCAAGAATTTGGAACTGCGGGCGAAGGCGGTTGTCGAAGGGTTTTTGACCGGTTTGCATCGCAGTCCGTATCACGGATTTTCGGTGGAGTTCTCCGAATATCGGCAATATTCCCCAGGTGACGATCCGCGTTATCTCGATTGGCGGTTATTCGCCCGCAGCGATCGCTACTACATCAAACGGTTCGAAGACGAAACGAATCTGCGGTGTTGGTTGTTGGTCGATCTCAGTCGTTCGATGGGTTTCGGCAGTAGTGACACCCCTAACACCAAAGCCGAGTACGCCAAGACCGCCGCTGCCACACTCGCGTATTTCATGACACTTCAACGCGACGCGGTCGGTCTGATGACTTTCGACGAAACGATCCGCGAGTTTCTCCCCGCCCGCTTTCGCACCGGACACATGCGACGGTTGATGCTTGGCTTGGAGAACAGCTTAGGGGGCAAGAACACCGACCTAATCACGCCGATCGAACAAATGGCCGACCTAGTCACGAAACGCGGACTCGTCGTGCTGATTTCCGATGTCCTCACGCCTGTGGAACCCCTGAAGAAAAGCCTGTCGTACTTGCGATCGCGGGGGCATGAAGTCCTGTTGCTACGGGTGCTCGATCCGCGGGAAACGGACTTCTCGTTCCGTGATCCGGTGATGTTTCACGATTTGGAATCCGGCCGGGAAATCTATATCGACCCCGACGCCGTTCGCGAATCGTACCTGAAGAACTTCCACGAACACGCGGCCGAGTTACAACAGATTTGTGACACGCTCGGCATCGATCTGATTTCCGTTTCGACGGCTCAGCCGTTGGAGTACGTGCTGTTCGACTTCTTGAACATGCGGATGCGACGCAGCCGATCGGCGGGCTCCCGGTCGGCAAACTTGAATGCGGGAGGGCCGACGACATGAACGTGTTGTTCCTGTCCTTCCTGGCGGGGACGGCGGCGGTCGCGTTTCCGATCGTCTTCCACCTGATCCGCCGCACGCCCAAAGGTCGGCAGGAATTCAGTTCGCTGATGTTCCTCAAGCCCACGCCACCTCGGCTGACACGTCGCAGTCGGTTGGACGATTGGCTGTTGCTTCTGCTGCGGACGGCGGCCATCGTGATGTTGGCCCTCGCATTCACAAGACCGTACTGGCAGGCGGCCGTCGAACTCTCCGCGAATGATGTTCGCGGGCGACACGTCGCGATTTTGCTCGACACCAGTGCCAGCATGCAGCGGGGCGAATTGTGGTCGGAGGCGATCGCGGAAGCCGAGAAAACGTTAGACGAACTTGAACCGGCCGACGTCGTCGCCTTGTGGACGTTCGACCGGACTCCCGAACGCGTGGTCGGTTTTCCTGACCAGCACGACAAAGACGCCTCGAAACCCAATCACGAACTCGTGCGTGGGGAACTTGCGAAGTTGGAACCCACGTGGCGAACCACGCGGCTGGGTGACGCGATGGTGAATCTCGCAGAGCAAATGCTCGAAATTGAAGGCCAAGATGATCAACCTGCCGCTCTGCAAATTGTGTTGATCAGCGATCTCCAAGAAGGAGCCGACCGACAGGCATTGCAGGCGTTCGAGTGGCCGGAGCAAGTGCAAGTGGATGTCAGGCCGCTCACGCTACCCGATCCGTCTAACGCGTCGTTGCAATTGCTCGCCCGCACGGAAACCGACGAACCAACCGCCCCGCCTAAAGTCCGCGTGCACAATGCTCCGGATTCAACCACCGAACAATTTGAAGTCCGCTGGACGAGCGGAGATTCACTCAAAGAATCACCGTCTGTGAAGTTCTACGTGCCGCCGGGGGAAAGTCGGGTATTGTCCGTGCCACGCGACTCTTCCCCGCATGCAGATCGGCTGGTCCTCACCGGCGACCAAGCCGACTTCGACAACACCTACTTCGTCGTCCCGCCGAAACAGCAGCACGTCCACGTCGCGTACCTGGGCCAGGATCAAAAGGGCGATCCGCAAGGACTGTTGTATTACTTTGCCTCGGCCTTGGCAGAGACGCCAGAGCGTCGTGTGGACATCACGAACGTCAGTGCAAACGATCCGCTCCTGATTTCCAAAGACGGTGCCGATTTGGCCCTCGTGACCGCGAAAGTCACCGATGCGGAACAAGACGCATTACACCGTTACATTCGCGATGGCGGAACGGCATTAGTGGTGCTGCAAGATTCCGAGATGATCGCATCGTTAGGACCGTTGGCGAGCGACATCATCACCGAAGCCGAAACACCACCTGTGACCGAAGACGATTACCGCTTGCTTGGCGAAATTGATTTCTCGCACCCGCTGTTTCGTCCGTTCGCAAACCCCCGCTACAACGATTTCACAGCGATTCGATTCTGGCGATCGGTGCCTGTCGATTTGCCAACGGAATCGTCGGCGAACGTGATCGCTCGGTTCGATAACTATCGCCCCATGCTCTGGGAGCAAACCGTTGGCGAAGGACGAATGTTCGTTCTCACCAGTGGTTGGCAGCCCGAGGAAAGTCAGTTTGCCTTGTCCACGAAGTTTGTGCCCTGGTTGGAAGCGTTGCTCGCGTTATCGGTTGAGCCGACCACCTTGCAAACCAGTTCGACCGACACCCAAACCCTCACACTGCCTCCGAACTCGGAGAACGCAACGCGGGTTGTGAAAGCTGCAAGCGGCGAAGAATTCTCGATCGCTGTCGACGCCAGGGTAATCGAAGCGGCGATGGCACCGGGGATTTATCAACTCGTCACCGGGAATCAATCGCAATCATTTGCAGTGAATGTGCCGCATATGGAAAGTCGAACCGCCCCGCTCGATTTGGACCAACTCGAGCAGTTCGGGGTTTCGCTCGGTATGCAAGCGACGCGAACGGAAGAACTGGAACGGCTCAGTCGTTTGCAGAACATCGAGCTGGAAAACCGTCAAAAACTGTGGAAGTGGTTCATCGTAGCCGCATTGGTCTTTATCGGTTTAGAAACCGGTTTGGCCGCCTGGCGAACGCGACGCCTTCAACACTCCTCCGGAGAACAATCATGATCGACCGTCAACTCTCTCGCCGGTTGGAGCCGGTCGCCGGTCGGCTGCGACGACTGCGTCTCTCGACCGGGCTCGCGATGATTTGGATGATCGCGGCCATCGTCGCTGGTGTGGCTTGGTCGGTTGGTCCGGTGTCGAGTCGCTTCGTGCTTGGCTTAATCCTGACAACTTGCGGAGTGGCGGCGATCTACAGTCTGGTCGTTTGGCGATCGTCGATTAGCATCCGGCGTTTGGCGTGGCGGATTGAATCGAAGTTTCCTGAACTCAACGTCAGTTTGCTGACGGCCATCGAGCAGCAACCAAACGCGGCCAACGGGCAATACGGATACGGCTACCTCCAGCAAGATGTGTTGCGACGAGCGCTTACGCATTCCGAAATTCACGCCTGGAAGGACAGTATTCCACGGTCCCGTGTATGGGCCGCCCATTTGGCGAATGGGCTCAGCGTCTGCGTGTTGGCCGCCTTGTTGTTCACACTGTTCGGGAACAAGTCGACGCCCGCGTATACGCCTAGCGGGTTGGCTTTCGACGATGTGAAAGTGACCGAGAATCCGGAATACGAACTCAGCGTGGAGCCGGGCGACACCGAGATCGAACGGGGCAGCAGTCTGCTGGTGTTGGCACGGTTCACCGGTCCGCTCCCGCCCGACGCCACACTCATCGCCGACGACGAAACCGGCAAGTCGCAGCAGATCGCCCTCGCGAAGAGTCTCGACGACCCGGTCTTCGGCGGACGCATCGCCGCCGTCGATCAACCGCTGACTTACCGCGTTGCCTTCGCGAAGCAGCAATCCGCTGCCTATCACGTCACCGTTTTTGAATACCCCAAACTGCAACAAGCCGACGCGAAACTGCACTTCCCGAGTTACACGAATCAAGACGACAAAGTCGTGCAAGATGTGCGCCGAGTTTCCGCCATCGAGGGCACGGAAGTCACACTCATCTGTCGACTCAACAAACCCGTGCGTGAGGCGATGCTCGTCGAAGATGACGCGGAACCAATCGCACTCGTCGCGGACCCGAATGAACCGACAACGATGCAAACGACCCTGACACTCGATCGCTCACGTCGTTTGAAACTCAAACTCACCGATAGTGACGGTCGAGAAAACCGCGATCCCGCTGAGTTCGTGTTGAAGGCGTTGCCAAATCGACCGCCGGATTTGAAACTCACCTTTCCTGCCCGCGACATGCAAGTCTCCCCAATCGAAGAACTCAACCTGGCAGCGAATGCCTGGGACGACTACGGTTTGAAACGCTTCGGTCTCAACTTCAATTTGGCAGGCACTGAGGGGCAGGAAATCGTACTCGCCGAAGATGCACCGGCGAAGGAACGGTTGGCCATCGAGCATTTACTCTCGTTCGAAAGTCTCAACGCCGAGCCGGATCAGTTGGTGTCCTACTACTTCTGGGCGGAGGACATCGGACCCGACGGCGAACGACGACGAACATCCGGCGATTTGTACTTCGCCGAGGTGCGGCACTTCGAGGAAATCTTCCGCCAAGGTCAACAGCCGTCAGCGTCTCAACAACAACAGCAGCAACAGCAGCAACAAAACGGCGGCAACGCCCAGCAAGCTGAGGAACTGGCGGAACTGCAGAAGCAAATCATCAATGCACTGTGGAAAATCGTGCGACGTGAAACCCACGACGAACCCACCGAAAAGTTTGCAGACGATGCCGGTCTTGTGCTGGAATCGCAGATCTCGGCCCTCGAACAAGCCAAGGAACTGGCGGAAAACTTGCAAGATGCCCAGTCGCAAGCGTACGTCGAAGCCGTCCAGCAACACATGCAAGAAACGATCGTCGAACTCGGTGCAGCAAGGGAAGAAGCCGCTCCCGAAAAGTTACAGCCGGCTCTCGCGGCGGCTCAGTCGGCGTATCAAGCGTTGCTCAAGTTGCGAGCCCGAGAGCACGAAGTCGTCCGTAGTCAGCAGCAACAATCGTCGAGCAGTAGTTCGAGTTCGTCGTCATCCAGTCGATCCCAACAGCAACTCCAACAGTTGGAATTGAACGACGATGAAAACCGCTACGAAACTCAACAGACCGCCGCTCCACAGGAGACACAGGAACAACGGGAAGATCGGCAAGTCCTCAACCGATTGCGTGAACTTGCCCAACGGCAGAACGATCTCAATGACCGCGTGAAGGAATTGCAGTCCGCCTTGGACGAGGCCCAAACGCAAGCGGAGAAGGAGGAACTCGAACGACAACTCAAACGGCTCCGTGAGGAACAGCAGCAAATCCTGCGGAATATGGAGGAACTCGATCAGCGGATGTCCGAACCTGAGAACCAGGAGCGGATGAATCAAGAGCGACAACAACTGCAGCAAGCCCGCGAGAACGCTCGGCAATCGTCCGAGGCGCTCGAAGAGGGAATGGTCTCACAAGCCGCCGCCGAGGGCACGCGGGCCGAGCAGGAACTTCGCGAACTTCAAGACGAATTCCAACGTCGCACTGCGAATCAATTTAACGAGGAAGTCCGCGAACTGCAGGAACAAGCCCGTGCGTTGGAACGCAAAGAACAACAACTCGCGAAAGACCTCGCTGAGAGCGACAAGCCGTCCGAGCCATCGAATTCTCTCCGCGGGGAATCGAAGCGTGAGCAAATCGCCGAGCAACTTCAGCAACAAAGGCAAGATCTCAAAGACTTGCTCGATCGGATGCGGGAGACCATCGAAGAAGCTGAAGCCACCGAACCGTTGCTCGCCGAGGAACTTTACGAAACCATCCGTGATACTCGACAGGACAACCCGGAGTCGGCTCTCGAATCCGCCGAGCGTTCCTTCAGCCGCGGCTTTGCCGAAGATGCACGACAGCAGGAACGCATTGCTAATCGGGGCATCACTCAGCTGCGGGAAGGCATCGAGAAAGCCGCCGAAAGTGTGCTCGGCGACGAAACCGACGCACTCAAGCGAGCCGAGCAAGAACTTCGTCAACTCGCTCGAGAATTGGATCGCGAAATTGCCGAAGCCGATCCAGAAGGTTCGCCAAATCAACAAGCGTCCCGCAACCAACCCGGCAACAACTCGCAACAACCGGGTAACGCGGACAACGAGAACTCCGAAAATTCTGAATCCAGGCCACAAGACCCCAACGGACAAGGAGCCCCTGGGAATCAGAACACGCAGAACCAAGACGGTGAGCCACGACAGAATCGCTCTGAGAATGGTGGCCCGCCAGATTCCGAGCAACCCATGCCGAACGGGCAACGTCCGCAGAACGGTCAACAACCGCAAGAGGGGCAACAAGCGAACGGCGGACAGCAGCCAAACGATCAGCAGTCGCAAGATGGTGGGCAACCACAAAACGGTGAGCAACAACCGAACGGGCAACAACCCAATGAGTCGCAATCGCCTGGCAACCAACCTTCGCCGGGTCAACAACCGTCCGGTCAACAACAACCCGGGCAATCACAACAGGGACAGAACCAGCCAGGGCAACAACCGAATGGTCAGCAGCCCGGACAACAGCGCAACGGGGGGCAACCGGGACAGCGTGGTGGCGATGATCGCAACTTGGGACCGGCGGGAATTGGGGGCCTCAGTCAGTTCTTGAATCCCGGTCAAAACCGTCCGCCCGCGCCACTGACTGGGGAAGGGTTCGTCGATTGGTCGGACCGATTGCGAGATGTCGAGGAAATCGTTTCCGATCCCGAGTTGCGAGCCGAAGCCGCTCGCATTCGTGATCGAGCAAAAGCGATTCGCAAGGAATTCAAACGTCATTCGCAGCCGCCGAATTGGGACGTCGTGCGGGAAACCATTGCCGAACCACTGACGGAGTTGCAAAACCGCGTGTCCGAAGAATTGCTTCGCCGCACCGCGAAAGATGCACTTGTGCCGCTCAACCGCGATCCCGTGCCGACACAATACGCAGACCAAGTGCAACGCTACTTCGAACGGCTGGGAACAGGTCAGGAGTAAATCGTGTCGCTGCAGCTACCGAATTATTGGGGCGCCCTCGACTGGCGACCATTTGCAATCACTGCGGCCGTTGTGCTTGTGGTGCTGATGCTTTGGTCGTGGACGCGAACGCACGTGCCCGGTTGGGTCCGGTTGGTTGGCGGATTGGCCAAACTTCTGGCTATCGGTTTGCTCGCGGTGATCCTCGTCGAACCGATGCGGAGCGAAACCAAGCCGCGTCCGGGAGCGAATGGTTTTGTGATCCTGGCTGACAACAGTCAGAGTCTCCAAATTCACGATCCCGATCAACGTTCCACTCGGGCTGACAAGTTGAAATTGAAGCTCGATCACGAAGCGGTTTGGCAGACGCAACTGGCGGCCGATTTCAAATTGCGACGTTACGAAGTGGCTCAGCGATTGCGATCTGTGCCGGACTTCTCAGAGATCGACTTCGATGGCACCGAGTCCGCCCTTTCTTCGGCGTTGCAAAGTGTCGCTCAGCGAGATTCGACACGTCCGACCGCTGGGATTTTGCTCTTCAGTGATGGCAACGCAACCGATCTTTCCGACGCGTTCCGCACCAAAGATCTTCCCCCGGTTTATGCGGTCGTGCAAGGCGACGCGGAATCGCCGCGGGACGTCAGCATCACCCGCGTGACAGCTGCCCAAACGAATTTCGAAACCGCACCCGTCACGATCGCCGCCGAAATCGTCTGCTCTGGTTACGCAGGGAAATCGATCACTGCCCAATTGCTCAACGAGCGTGGCGAAACTCTGCAAGAACAACTCGTGCGGAATGTTAAAGACGATCACCCGTTCGCATTGCGGTTTCAGATCAAACCCGCCTCCCGCGGCGTCTTGTTCTACACCGTGCGTGTTTTCGAAGAAGGCGAATCCGAGCAGTTCGACGATCCTGCCAACAGCAAGGAAGCTACGCTTGTCAACAACTCGCGACTGGCGATGGTTGATCGCAGTGGCGGGCCGTATCGTGTGTTGTACGTGACCGGGCGACCGAACTGGGAATTCAAGTTTCTGCGGCGAGCTCT
This sequence comes from Thalassoroseus sp., assembly GCF_984380535.1. Classification (NCBI taxonomy): domain Bacteria; kingdom Pseudomonadati; phylum Planctomycetota; class Planctomycetia; order Planctomycetales; family Planctomycetaceae; genus Thalassoroseus; species Thalassoroseus sp. Next base: position 228,227 of record NZ_CFHRBF010000008.1, on the reverse strand, counting down.
CGACGATGAACCGGAAATCGAATTGCTGGGTCTCGTTCGCATCGCCAACAAGGAACCGAAATTCACGTTCCGTGAACGAGACAACGGCAGTAACCCATTGTTTCGCGGTTTCGATCAAGACGACGAAACCGCCGAGCAATACGACGAACCGGTGTTGGTTCGGCTTGGCATCGAAGACCCCGAGGAACTTCGTGACGGTTTCCCCAAAGATGCCGACGGCTTGTTCGGTTATCACGCGTTGATTCTGGACGACTTGGAAGCCGACTTCTTCACGCAAGATCAGAAGTCGTTAATTCAGCAATTCGTAAGGCAACGCGGCGGCGGTTTCTTGATGCTTGGCGGGCAGGAGTCGTTCGTCAAAGGCAAGTACGCCCGCACGCCGATTGGCGAATTGCTGCCGGTGTACGCCGACCGCGGTGTCAACGAGTCGCCGGAGGAAAACTACAAACTCGTGCTGACTCGCGAAGGTTGGTTGGAACCGTGGGTGCGGATGCGGTCAACGGAATCGGAAGAACGCGAACGGCTTGCCGCGATGCCACCGTTCCGCACAATTAATCGCGTTGCCTCCATCAAACCCGGTGCAAGTGTCCTCAGCCATGTTGAGTCGGCCAGTGGTGCGATTCACCCCGCACTCGTGGTGCAACCGTTCGGTCAAGGGCGGTCAGCGGCGTTGCTCGTCGGTGATATGTGGCGTTGGCAATTGACGCGTAAAACCGACAAAGACACCGATCTCCAAAAAGCCTGGCGACAAATGATGCGTTGGCTCGTTGCGGAAGTGCCTCAGCGAATTGAAGTCTCGACTCGCCGCAAAACCGCCGCTCCCAGTCAACCCGTTGAACTTCGGATCAAAGCATTCGATGAACGTTATCGTCCGCTCGACAACGCAACCGTCAATGTGGAAGTCAAAACGCCCAGCGGGGAAAAAATCAATCTGACCGCCGAACCGGTAGCCGCCCTTGCGGGGGAATATCAACTCACGTTCGTCTCCCGCGAACCAGGGGCGTATCGGGCGACGGTGCAGGTGAAAGCGAGTGATTCGAGTGACGTCGGCAAACGGGAAGCTGGTTGGATCTCTGAACCGGCCGCCCAAGAGTTTCAGTCGTTGCGACCGAACCGGGCGTGGTTGGAACGCGTCGCGAGTGAGACGGGCGGCGAAGTTGTGTCAGCCGATGACTTGGATGATTTCGTTCGTGAACTGCCAACCAAGAATATACCGCTCACGGAAACCCGCATCGATCCGGTGTGGCATACCTGGCCGGTGTTTCTGTGTGCTCTCGGGTTGTTGGTCACGGAATGGGGCCTGCGACGGTGGAAAGGGTTGCCATGAAACTCGGTTTCGTATGTCACTGGTATCTCGCCAGAGCAATTCTTGGCAAGCGTGTAAGCTGCTGATCGATTTTCAAGAACTGACGAGCAATCATTCATGCTGACGATTCTATTGCTAACGCTGGCGACAACGACGGCTCCGTTGGACGCGCCGACGGTGGTTCTCGTGACCGGTGCTCCCGGCCAGGAAGAATACGAGACGGCATTTGGCACCTGGGCAGATCGATGGGAAGCTGCAACGCAAGCGGCGAATGCTCAGTTGGTTCGCATCGGAGAGACTGCGAATCAGGACGACCGTGAAGTCCTGCGGCAGGAACTGGAAAAATTGGAAGAGTCGAACTCGTCGATGGTTTGGCTGGTGCTGATCGGGCACGGCACTTTCGATGGCACGCGGGCGAAGTTCAATTTGCATGGGCCAGATGTGACGGCCGAGGAACTCGCGACGTGGTTGGAACCCTTGCCGATGCCACTCGCGGTGATCAACACCGCCTCGGCCAGCGGTCCGTTCGTGAATCGGCTTTCGGGACGAAACCGGGTGATTGTGACTGCGACCAAAAGCGGATTTGAACACAACTATGCCCGGTTCGGTGACTACCTTTCCCAAGCCATTACCGACCCTGAAGCCGACCTCGACAAAGACGAACAGGTTTCGCTGCTAGAGGCATTCCTTGCGGCGTCTTCCCGCACAAACGAATTTTATCAGCAAGACGCCCGCTTGGTTTCCGAGCACGCCTTGATCGACGACAACGGAGATGGACTCGGCACACCGGCCGACTGGTTCCGCGGCTACCGAGCAGTTCGCACCGCAAAAGATGGAGCTGAACCCGACGGTCTGCGGGCGAATCAATTCGTCCTCATCCGTCGGGGCGACGAAGCGAGATTGTCCGAACAAGTCCGCCAGCGACGCGACAAACTCGAACGCCAAATCGCCGAGTTACGGCAGCAGAAATCGAAACTTCCTGAAGACGAATACTATGCCCGTCTCGAACCGATCATGATCGAGCTGGCGAAACTCTATCAGGATGTGGAATAAGCGTGTGCTGGTTCACGCACGGATGCTGTCGATCTTTGCTGGCGTGCGTTTCTCGGGGCCAAGATGTTTCGGGACGTTCATGGCGGAGAGCATCGTGTTGTAGACATCGAGTCCTTCGGCATTCACATCGAGAATTTGGCCGGTTTTGAAGCGTCCACCGGCACCCGTGCAAGCGTGGAAGATTCCCGAGAGTTCGCGTTTGATGTCGTTGTGACGACCGTCGCCGGACTCTGTGGAAATCGTGATTAATGAGTTTTCGAGAATCGTCTTCCCGTTGGCATCGATGGAATCTTTTCCGTCGAGTCGTGAGAGGAAGTACGCCACTTCCCGCATCTTCATGTGAGCGTGAGCGCGGAGTTCCTCGTTCTTTTTGTTCTCGCGGAACTCGTGCCACCATTCGTGACTGCATCCCGCCGAACCGCTCTTTCTTCGCTGGGCTTTGTCGTTGAATTCGAACACTTTGCGTCCGTTGTACTCATAGTTGCCTGTGAGTCGAATGCGTTCACCCGCCGCCAAAAATGTGAGCGAACCAAAGCGGGTGCGGTCGGTTTGAATCGCGAGGGCGTACAAGTCGGCCATGAGTCGCCATTCGCTGGTCAGTTCCTCAAGCGTGATGTCGATGCCTTCGCCGCCTGGGTCCGCGGTTCCGCCGTGCGGGAGTTTCGAATCTGGTGGGATCGGCGGGGCACCTTCGACTTTGTTGTTCATCGCGAACGCCCGCTGTTCGTATTCGCGGATGCGTTCGAGGTGTTCGGCGATCCGGGTCCGCGAGGTGTGCCCCAACGGGGAGTTTTCCCCCGTGTAGAACCGATACTGATCGACAACGGTATCGAGCACGCTACGTTTCAGTCGTTCGCGGCGGGCATCGGGACTGCCATCGGTGGGGGCGAGACTACCGAACACACGGTCAAAGATGTCGCGTGGTTTTTCCTGCATCGTCGCGGCGACGGTGCCATCGGGATTGTAGCTGTGCACATACCGCCCGACGCGACTGCGGCGAAAGAATGTTCCGCCCACGAGTGTCGGCACCATGCCGGCGGGCAAGCCTTTCGGGTAGGCGGCGTGACGGATCATTTGATCGATCGATCCGCCACCGGCTTTCGCTTCACCATCGGGCGGCTCCGCAGTGAAGGCCGCGGCGGCTCCGTCGTAATGGGCGTTGCTGCCTTTCTCGTCGGCGCGAACATGGTCGACGCCACGCATGATGAGTAGCTTTTTGCTCAGCGGTTTGAGCGGTTCCAGCACGCCGTCGAAACCTTCCTGCTGCAGTGGTGCGGGGATGCCAAGTCCGAAGAACACATTGAAAGCACGGACCGGAACGGTTTTGTTCGATTCCGCTGCGTGGACCTGGGGCGTTCCCATTTCTTCCAAAAATGGCAAGCCAATCGTAATTGCCCCCATGCCTTTCAGAATGGTTCGCCGATGGACATGTCGATCGTACATAAGGGTTATTCCTTCTGGGAGAGGGCTTCCGATTGGGTGCGGGTGGTTTGGACGAGATCGCTCATCACGATGGCAGAAATCAGGCTGGCGTATGTGCCACCGTTCTTTTGCGATTGTTGGTGAATCTCAGCGAGATATGACGCGTCGGCGGCGATCAATGGACGACCAAGAGCGAACTGCGTCACCTTCCACGCCAGACTTTCCTTGACGCGGTCGCTTTTGGCCAGTTGATCCATTAGTTGTGCCGACGATTTGTAGGCGATTGGTTTTGCGGTGCCGGGGAAGAGAATCGTGCCGTCGCTGCGGAGTGGATTGCCATGCTCGTCGCGTTCATGCCAAGCTCCGATGCCGTCGAATTGTTCCAACCCGAACGCCAGCGGTTCGAAGCGGATATGACACACCCCGCACCGCGAGTCACCGATGCGTTGCTCAGCGATAAGGCGTTGCGTGAGTCCCGATTTGGTGGGTGGTGGAGTCGTGTTGACGCACGGCGGAGGGGCGTTGATCGTGCCTCGCAGTAAGTCGTGCAATACGAACAAACCCCGCGCGACCATTGATGCTTCATCGCCGCCGATTGTGAGCACACTCCCCTGCGTGAGCAAGCCGCCTCGGTGCGGGACACGGGACAAATCGTATCGCTGCAGCCCGTCTCCTTGCGGTTTCAAATTGTAGAATTCCGCGAGTGCCGGGGTGGCGAACGTGACTTGTGCGTTTAGCAGATCGGACAGTGGCCGGTTCTGTTCCCACGCGATTTCTCGGAAGTAGGCGATTGATTCGGCTCGCATATCGTCGGCTAACTGCGAAGTCCACTCGGGGAACCGGTCTTCATGCGGGCGGAGGTTTTCCAGTCGATCGAGGTTAAGCCATTCGATTACGAATTGTTCCGACCGCTCGATCGTGCGGGGATCTTTAAGCATTCGTGCAAGTTGCGATTCGATTTGTTCGCGTGAACTCAACCGACCGTTGTCGGCGGCATCGAGTAGTTCTCGATCCGGCGGAGCACCCCAGACGATGTAACTCATGCGGGAGGCGAGTTCGTAACCATCAAGGAGTCGCCGGTTGCCGTCGCCGCGTTGGTGTTCGATGCGGTACACGAATCGAGGTGATTGCAACATTGCTTGCACGATGTAGCGGATGGCTTCTTCGAAATCTCCGCCCGCGCTCGCGACGGTGGTGGCGATGCCGCTGAACTGGTTGACTTCATCGCTGCTTAGTGGTCCACGAAACAGCCACTTTCCCATCTTGGCAACGTGGTCACGCATGGTATCGTCGGTGGAGAGTTTTCGACTTTTCGAAAACTGGGAAGAGAACTTCAGCAAGTCCATCCGGTCGACAATGATCTCGGCGAGTTTGCTATAAGCTTCGATGTGCTTGAGGTCGATTCCCAGATTATAGGCGGTGTTGCGGAAACCGTCGGCTCGCAGATCAGGCGGCAAGAGTTGCTCGGCTTCCCGGCTAATGTCGACATCGACCGCAGCCTTCACCGTCGCGATGTATTCCGGCAAGGTCAGGCGTTGAATCCAGACATCCCCCGCGTGCCCTTCGTTCTTGTACACGACCGGATCGATGGTTTCGATGGTCCACTCGGCACCTTCGTCGAGCCATTTTCGCAGGTGGTTTTTCTCGTCATCGGACAGCGGTGCCCGATCGTGTGGCATCTTATCTTTGGCGACGAGTTGCCAAAGTTCGCTGTCCTTCGCATTGCCGGGGGTGATGACTTTGCCTCGATCGCCACCCGCGAACGCGGCGGCTTTCTTCGAAAGGTCTAAACCGCCTTCGTGAATCGCCGAGTCGTGACATTCCAAGCAATGCTCTGCAAATAACGGAGCAATATGTTTCTCGAAATGGCCCGTTTTCTTGGCCATTGTCAACGGGGATGATGTTCCTGGTTCCGCATGGCTGCCGGCGCGGAATTTCTGCAGAACTTCATTCGCCGAGATTGCTCGGCTGTAAATCGAGACCGCATGGAACTCGCCTAACCACGGCCGATCTTTGGATCGTTCGTTCGCCAAGATGAGATGATGACCACGATCCCAATTTCGCAAATCGCCGCCTACATTCCGGTTGGCAGTTTGGCGTCCGTTGATGAAGACTCGTGCCTGTCCGCGGGCGTCGCGTGTGAAGACGACATGCGTAAGTTCCGGCGTCAAGGATTTTGCGGGCGTGCTGGTTGAGGGGATTCCGTTCGTACTGGTCCGTGACGACCGTAACCGCACGTCGTATAAGTTCTTCTCCTGCCCGAGCGTGAAATTTCGCTGGCTAGGATCGGAGGAGATCGACACAATCCGCGCGGGACCTTCCTGTAACGTGTTTGCCGGTTTGATCCAAGTTTCGACGGTCAGGGCATTCGACTGATTTACTGCATCAATGATTTTTGTGGCCGGTTGTTTCGATACGATGTGGGTCGGCTTGGTAATGGTGAGATGACCATCGGACCAACGGACGTTATTCGGGGAGTCAATTGTCAGATCCAGCGGTTGGCCGATGCCGCTGCGGTCGTGGACGGTGTTTCCCTGGCGATCGCGAAAGTCGTACCGAACGAGCAAACTGTCATCGGCGTTCCCGTTTGGAACTCCTGTAATGACGCACAAAAAACCAAGCAGCAGCCTACCGAAACGGTACATATTCATGTCGACACTTTGCGGAACGCGGTGGTCGGACTTACAGAATGGAACCGCTTCAGAATAACATCTTCGGCGGCTTCCTCAAGGATCTGCACCAGCCCATAGCGTGTCTCGCGGTCCCGTGCGTCGAGCGATGACACCCCGAATCCGGCTCGTCCGATATCGGCTTACCGATAGAAAGTGTCGCACCACTGGATTTCTACGCCCGCTTCTCGCCGGACGGATGGCCAATCTTCGGCTGGGGCAATCGTGACCGTGATGTAATCGGGATCGTTCCGCAATGCGGACACGCCGGCCAATCGGCGTCCGGGTTCGATCGCTTCGACAACACCAATTCGCTGAGTTGTGGAGGAAAACTGAACGGTGACTCGTCGCCCGATTTTCAATCGTTTCGCTTTGGCGATGTGAAGTTCGGTCTTCACTTTGGGATGGTCAGTGTCTTGGATGGTCACGAACATTGCGCCGTCGGGCATAATCGCGTTTTCTGCGACATGGACACTCGCGATGATCCCCCCCGTGGGAGCGGTCCATGGGGTCGGTTGGGAAAGCCGATCCCACTCGGCTAATGCGAACTCGCATTCTTGTTTTTTGGCGATGAGTTGATCGAGTTCGAGTTCTTCACGGATTCGCGTAGGAAGTGAGAGACGTTCGCGTTCCAAGTCTTTGCGTTTCGGTGCGGGTTGCGATGTCAGCCCGACCGCGGAGATTTTCGCTCCAAGAAAAGTCGATGGGCGTAGTTCCACACCGGAATCTGCAGGTAACGAGCGGATGGCTTCGTCGATCTGAGCCATGCGACGACTCAGTTCCGCATCGTACTTTCGAGTTTGTTCCGCGACTTGTTCCTCAGCGGCTTGAAGTTCCGCCTGCAATTCGTTGCGGTATTTCCAGGCGGTTTCGTCACGGACTTCCGCAAGTGTTTGGCCTGCGTGGACTGTTTGTCCCTTTCGAACCGGTAGTTTCAGAACCGACAACGATGATTCAGCGACGAGTTCCAGATCGGGAGCTAACAGGACTCCTCGGGCACGTTCCACCGGGCCGGCATTACTCCAACTCACAAATCCGCAGCCGATCCCGAACGCTGCGATCACTGCTAACAAACAGACCTTCGGAGAAGGTTGGGGCTGAGATTTTACTGTCGACAACGTTGAGAAGTGAGACGTGTGCGACACGAATCGGCTCCATTATGAACGAGGACTCCTGGGAACTTAGGAGTCGATAGGATCGTTGAATAAATGGGGACTCACCGGATTCCAGAGTGCAACCCGCAAGTCCATAACATTTGTATGTGTTGGTCCCGTCTGGATCAAACTGTTTGTTTGTGCAAAAAATGGGTAGGAATTGTTAATCGCTAAAAAATCTTGGGGATCGAGTTGGCTTCGGATTGCGTGTTCCCGAGTTTGGGCATCAGCGATGGCACCGGCTGCGTCGGTGGGGCCGTCTTCACCATCGGTTCCTCCCGAGAGGATGACGACATGTTCCATACCAATGTCCCATAGTTCGAGAAGTGCCGCCAACGCGAGTTCCTGATTCCGTCCACCTTTGCGGGGGAGATCGGTTGGCGTGAGATGAACCACCGGTTCGCCACCGCTCAGCCAACAATGTTTCGGCTCATTTTCGGTCGCGGACTTCCGGAACTCATCACAACGCCGAGCAAGCTCTCGCCCGACCTCGTGAGCAACTCCAGCATCATTCGTGCCAAGCACGTCAATTTTGTAACCTAGGGCCTGGGCATGTTTCGCAGCCGCTTCAATGGCCACGCGATTGTTGCCAATGATGTGGTTGTGGACGCTCGCGGGAATCGGCTGCGGTTGGAAAACCTGCTCGAACTGGTGCAAAACCTGCCAAACGGGTTTCGGAACGGCCTGGTGCTGTGGGTCGAATTTTTCGAGTACACCGATGGCACCGGTCGGAGTGGATGAATCGGCGACAGTCGGGCCGGAGGCGATAATGTCTAATGGGTCGCCGATGACGTCAGAAATGATCAGCGAAATTGTACACCCTGCTGTGGAACTTCGCGCCAGTCCGCCGCCTTTGATCTGCGAGAGTTGCTTGCGGACAAGATTCAATTCCTCGATGGTCGCACCGGATTGCATCAGGAACCGCGTGACGGCTTTTTTGTCCGTGAGGGAGATGCCTTCAATTGGACAAGGCAACAACGCACTGCCGCCACCGGAGATCAGCACAAGACACACGTCGTTCGGGCCGAGCTCGGAAACCAGTTCCAAAATCTTTCGCGAACCAATAACGCCCTCTTCGGTGGGTTCATTCACACCCGCCGGTCGGGCGGGATGGAGATGGATGTTCGGCAGCGGACGCACGCAGTCGGCTGGTACATTGACCCATCCAGTGAGTCGATCGAGTAAACCGTGCGACTCGAAAAACGTCTGGACTGCCGTCGCCATTCCCGCACCGGCTTTACCCGCTCCGACGACGACACAGCGACCGAGTTTGTCCAACGGAATCGAATGACCGGCGATCGTCAGTGCTGTGGAATCTAGCGACAGCACGTTCGCGACTAACCGCTCGGAATCGACGGCTGCCACACCGGCTTGCCAGATCGCCAACGCATCCTTGCGGAGTTCGTTCATTCCGGTCACCACTTGCAACTGTCGCCCACGTCGAGCACGTCAAGACGGCGGGAACGTTCGCACGACTTCGATTCCATCGATCTTCCAATCGCTGGCGGCATCGAGCTGCATTGACAGCGTGAACACCACCCGCGACGGTCTTCGAGATAGGATACACCGTACGACCGCCGTTTGCCCATCCAGCCGGACATGCTGGACTTCGCCGACCGTCTCCGGGTCGGGCTGATCGAGTTTTTGCCACTGTTCGTCGGAAGCCGCTTCGGAGTTGCGACGCATTTCTTCGGACATCAATGCCTGCAAACCTTCACGATCGCCCGAGAGCATCGCAGACATGAACTGTTCGGCAGTCGTTTTAGCCGTCGATTCCGCTCGCCAACGATCGGCTCCGTAGGCGATCAACGCGACGGCGGCAATCGTCGCGGCGGCGAGAATACAGCGTCCGATCCAACTCCACATGCCGACACCACTCGACTAGACCGTACTACGGTCTTTTGTGTTCACGATAGATGCGAATACCTCGTATCTTCCGCGCAAAAAAAGACCCCGGTGTCATTCGACCAGGGCAACCGTGAAAGCAATTTGTACTCAAGAGACACGCTCGTGTCATCAGGCGGAGTTTCGCATTCGCCAGTAGGTTGTCATCACCTCGAAGACATCCGCGGGAACTTCGACTTCGTCATCGGCAAAGTCATCGAGCCAAGCTCGATTGTGTTCCACGGCGTCGCTGAGGATGCGGGCCATTTCCTCCAGTCGCACACTCACGCGTGGTTCCGGTGCCAAAGCGGAATCGATTGTTCCTGTGAACAAACGTAGTCGTGGTCGCATGCAGCGTCCTTTTGCGATTTTCGTTTCACCAAGTTGATTAGCAACCGGTGCTCTCACCGTTCAAAAACCTTCATCACCGTTATCGACCCTCAAACCGGTGATCTTCATGAAAAGTTTGATTCTGCATCGATTCGCGGAGTTACAACGAAATTAAGGGAGGGATCTTACCTAGTACTGTCCGATCGCAGACATTGTTTTGGCCGGTCGTTCAGTGGGAAGATGTAAACTTCGTCGTCGCCGAAACCGGAAGTCGGGTGATATCCACTCCCGGTCGGTTGGTCGAACGCCGAGGACCTTGCCAATCGATAATGTTGGAATTCTCGGCCGAATCTGACGGCGGTCCTGCGAACTGGAACTGGCCGATGGCCAGATCTTCGACGGCAAGGTAGCGATCGTCTGCGATTTGCCAGTTGGCATTCGCATCGCCCCGCCCCATGACGATCGCACCATTCGCCAGCAGACTTCCCGGACCGGCGATGCGAAGCGTTTTGACCACTTCGTTCGGTTGCGGAGACTGCCAACGTACGATTGCGCCATCATCTCGGAAATCGAGCACACAGTCGGTCATTGATAGCTGCAACAATGCTGACCGATGCGACTTGTCGGCAGCCCAATCGATGATGGCCTGTCCTTCGCGAACCGTCACCGATTCCAATTGAATCCGTGTTTGTGGCGGTGACGACGGATTGACCACGCGGATCAGCGGTGCGGGACCGATCACAAGGGAATGCTGCAACACAATACGGCTCGGCAATGTCTGCGTGCGAACGAGCGATCCACCAATGACATGAGAGTCACGCATTCCGATATGATGTCGACCCGCGGAATCGACGGGAGACCAATCGATGAACGATGTTTCCGGATTTGCATTCTGACTTTCGAATCGACAGCGATCCAAACCGATACTTTCCGTCTGCAAGGCGATCGCGGTTGTCTGATTGGTTACGAAATGAACGTGCTCGAAAGTGACATTCGTCGCGGTCAGTTTCCAAGGTTCGGAGTCGATCCGCACGCAGGCTGGTTCCGGCCCGACACTCCGAATCGTGAGTGGACCGACCGTGCTGACGTGGGCCGGCAAATAGACCTGTCCGCCCTCGAGTTCAATCACGCCGTTTGCGTTTGGTGTGGGTAACGACCGCAATTGTGCTTCGGTCTTGATTGGCGTTTGCGGCGGTGTCTGAGGTGTCGTTTCGTTGGTCGCTGGGGAAACGGGTTTTGTCGATGCACCAGGAATGTTGGCTAGCCACGGTTTCAAGCCGGCGTCGCTGAGCGTCATTACAGCACCGGAAACGCAGAACAGCATCGCGGCGACGGTCTTCCAGCGTCCACCGGAAGAATCCGTCTTCTCGGGCCGACCAAGAGCCGCCTGAAAACTCTCGCGAAATCGACGGATCACGGCTCGATGTTTCGGTCGAGCGACACCCCAGCGATCCCGCAGAAGCCGGAACGAAGCCGGACGTTGATTAGGATCGGGGGCCGTCATGGCATGGATTAGTTTTGCCAATGGCTCTGGTGTTTCCGTAGCGATATCGCGGACATCGGGAATACGTTTCGACGTGTGAGCCACAAGTTTCGCCAGCGGATCACCCGTCGTGTATGGCGACCGTCCCGCCAACAAATGCCAGAGCAAACAGCCAAGTGCGTACATGTCCGAAGTTGCTCGACATGGTTCACCGGTGCCGATTCGTTCGGGAGCGGTGCCATCGTAGCGGTCTGGGGTTGTCGATTCGGGAACGGTCAGTTGGGGGCGAAGAATCGGCGTCAAACCGGCGTCGACCAAAACGGCCTGTCCGTCCGATGAGATCCGCACATTCTCCAACTGCAATTCGCCGTGCAATATCCCCTGGGGTTCCAAGTCCGCCAGCGACTGCACGATCTGCCTCGCAATCGCCTCGACAACTTCGGCCGGAAAACGACCGCGTCGTGTGAGTAAATCTCGCAAGTGGGGTCCGTCGGCAAACGGGCTGACGGTAATGAGTTCATCACCAAAGTTCAGCACGGCTGTCGGCCCCACCGCTCCATCATGACGCACTCGTGGAAACCGTTGGGTGAGTTCCTGAAGTTCCGCAGCCAGGCGTTCGCTCTCTGTTTTCGTGCAGCGAGAGCGTTTCAACGCGACTTGGCGTGATGCCGAGCGATCCTGTGCCAAGTATGTGACGGCACGTTCGCTCATGCCCAATCGATCGACCAAGACCCACGGTCCGATGGTCAATTCGTCGAACCGGTAGTCTTCGAGCAATTGAGCTTGGAACGCCGTCAGTTTTCCACGTCCGACGAGTGCGTCGATCCAGACCGAATCGAAAGCGGGCAGATCTCGTGACAATTTCCGCACACGTCCACGACACCGCCGAAGATCGCCCGGAGTGCATAATCCGAGTTTCAACAGTTGTTGGCGAAGTGGTGAAGAGAGCGGTTCCATCGCAGATGCCCAAGAACGAACGGATTCCGTGCCCGCGATATCGCAGATTCCCGCTCTGCCGACAAGATCAGCTTGCCGGAGATTTGCCCTAAGTTGTGCCACTTCATCGAACTGAGTGATTGCGAAGCCTGGGCGGATTGATCAGAATGCGAACCACTCGTCTTCGTCACACACATCTTGGAAAGGACTCTCCGTGAATACTCCCGCTGCGACTTCCGAAACACCGGCAAATTCCGATGGTGGTCATGGATTGGGGCCGACATTGGCCATTGTTGCGGCGATCGTCCTGGCGGTGTTGGTGGCGTTGATCTTTCCCCACTTCGCCGCTTCGCTCAAGATTGGTGGCGATATCTTCCTCGGCCTACTCAAAATGCTTGTGGTGCCGTTGGTTGTGGTTAGCGTGATGAGTGGGGTGTTGGGATTAGGTGATGTGCGGAAGATTGGCCGGCCGGGGGGAATGGCGGTTCTGTACTATCTTACGACGACAATCCTGGCGGTTGTTGTCGGACTGGTTGTGGTGAACATCATCCAACCGGGGAAAGCGGTGAACCAGGCAGAACTCGAAGCCGCCGCTAACCAGAGTGACGAGGCCATCGAAGCTCGTCAAAAAGCCGCTGCTCGAAAAGCCGCAGACGAGGCACTCACGGACGCGATCCAAGCCAAAGAAGACGCGAGGCTGAAATTCAATCAAGCCAAGACTGCATTGGAAGAAGATGCGACCGACGAGCAACTTCAGGCTGCCATGGAACAAGCCGATGCCGAGTTAAAGGCGGCGGATGTGGCACTCACGAAGGCGGAGAAACAAAAGAAAGACGCCGGGGAGGAACCGAGTCTCGGGCAGATTTTGGAAAATCTGGTGCGAATGTTGTTCACCGATAACCTGTTCCGCTCGGCGATGGCGATGGATTTATTGCCTTTGATTCTCTTCAGCCTGTTTTTCGCCGGATTGTTGACCACACTCGGTCCGCGAGTTGATGCCATCACGACATTGGTGGAACAGTTCAACACGGCTTTGATGCAATTCGTGTTGTTGCTCATGAAGATCGCGCCGATCGGCATCTTCTGTTTGGTGGCGGCGCAGTTCGGAGAAGCGCAGGCGGCCGACCGTTTAGGAACTGTCATTCGGCAAACGCAGTCGTACATGATCACCGTGCTCGTTGGTCTTGCGGTGCATGCGTTTGTCACGTTGCCATTGATTCTGTGGCTCGTCACACGACGGAACCCCTACAAATTCATGCTGAAAATGGCGAAACCGTTGTTGACGGCATTCTCGACTGCGAGTTCCTCCGCCACATTGCCCATCACTCTAGAGACCGTCATCGAGGAAGCAGACGTCTCTCGAGAATCCGCGGAATTTGTGTTGCCGTTGGGGGCCACGGTCAACATGGATGGCACTGCATTGTACGAAGCGGCTGCTGCGATCTTCATCGCTCAAGCGATGGGAGCGGCATTCGATCTGACGTTGACCAAGCAAATTGTCATCGCAGTGACAGCAACGCTTGCAGCGATCGGTGCAGCGGGGATTCCACAAGCCGGGCTGTTTACGATGATCATCGTCTTCAACGCGGTCGGACTGCCGGTGGAGTACGTTGGGTATATTCTTTCGGTCGATTGGCTTCTGGATCGTTTTCGAACGGCAGTCAACGTGCTCGGCGATTCGATCGGTGCAGCGGTCGTCGACGGCAGTTTCCGCAAAGCTATGAACGAACCGGTGAGTTGAGTGCTTTTTGACGATGTGCGTCCCGGTGGTGACACCTTTTCATCGAAGACGAGCGTTGCGGGCAATTGCACTGTCGGGACGTCAATGACACGCGAGTACGAGCTCTTCCAATCTCGGTCCTACGCGAATTTACAGACTCGCATTGTGGACTAACCAACCGTTGGGCATAATACAGCCCCTTGAAAAATCATTCGCTGAGTTGGAGGAGTAGTCGTGTCGGAGGGACCGGGCAACGGAGCCACCAAAACACCGCAAGACTTCCAGATTCGGCACGTTGATATCAATCTGTCGAAGGGAACGACCGACTTCACCACCATCCCTTGCATGGATTACGAAGACGCCTTCGGAGGGATGGCTCGCGGCTTCAAACTGCTCGAAAGTTGCTCGGTCAGTGATGCATACGCTCCCGAAGCCACGTTGATCATGAACCTCGGTTTGCTCAGCGGCACCGATTTCATGACGGGATTGCGAACGTACTTCCACGCTTACTCACCGTTGAAAACGTCGTTCGCGGGAAAACCGTCGGCGATGTGGTCCGCCGGGAGTGGTAAGTTCGGTACCAAGTTGCGGATGCTCGGTGTCGATGAAGTCTGCTTCACTGGTCGGTGTGAATCGCCGAGTTTGCTCCACATCTCACGTGGTGATGACGAGCAACTGAAATTCGAACTACTCGATGCAAGCCACCTCGTCGGTTTGCGAACGAACGCCAAGATTCAAACGCTCTACAAAAAGTATCCCGAAGCACACTTCGCGGTGGTTGGTCCAGCGGGTGAGAACTTCAAGACGGTCCGGTTTGCTGCAATTGCTCTTTCAACCGAGAACCAACTGAAAAGTGGTGACTCGAAATCCCGGTGGTGTGGTCGGGGTGGTATGGGCGGCGTGATGGGCTCGAAGAACCTGCTCGCCATCGTTGCGGATATCAAAGATGTGCAACTGCCGAAAAGTGGCCCGGAACTGAAAGTCATCAACCAAGAAGTTGCCCGGGGCAAAGGGTCCGCCCGGTTTCGTGACAAGAAAAAAGCCAACGGCGGCGGCGGAACGTGGGCGAATTACGAAGCCTTGAACCCCGTCCACGCAATGCCGGAAATGAATTTCGTCCCCACGGGTACTGCGGTTTCGTTGCCGTTGCATCGGCCATTGGTCGAGGAAATGGAACCGCTGCTGATCAAGGACGAATCCTGTTTCCGTTGTGGGATTAGCTGTCACAAGAATGTTTACGACAAGAAAATCGAAGAGAAGAACGGCAAGACGAAAGAAGTACCCGGCCAGTTTCGGGCGAAACTCGACTTCGAACCGTTGAACCTGTTGGCATCCAACATCGGCATTTTCGACATTCACCAATCGTGTGAACTTGTGGAACTTGTCGATGAGATGGGCATGGATTCCATCTCCTGCGGCACAACCTTGTCGTACGCAATGGAGTACAACAATCGGCATCGCGAGAAACCGATTGCCGGCGGATTGAGGTACGGCGACTTCGAGGCCACTCGCGAGGCAATCATTGCCATGGGTGAGGGGCGACTCGGTGAACTTGGCCAGGGCTCGTTGCGATTGGCTCAGGAACTCGGCGAACCCGGCTACGCGATGCAGTCGAAGGGCGTCGAGTTTCCGGCGTACTTGCCACAGACGAACCCGGGATATCCTTGGGCGCTTGCGGGCGGGCACATGTCGATGCGGACGTATTTGCTGTTGCTCTACGAACGCGAAACCGACATGGAATACTGGGTCGACGCCATCACGAACCCCAAACGCGGGTTGTCGATTCTCCGCGACGATTTCCTTGGTTCTTGCAAATTCACAGGTTTGCCGAACGAGCAAATGGCGGCGGCGATCGAAACAGTCTCCGGGTTGACGTGTTCTCCGGAAGTTCTCGAGAACACCGTTCGTCGTGTCTTCCTCCGGGGCTACAAGTTGGAACGGATGCAAGGTTTCGTTGCCGACGATTACGTTATGCCCGCTGAGGCCCACGACGAATACCCGCAAATCCAACTACCCTACTTCAACACCCCTGAGTTCTTCAGCGAACTGAGAAAACGCGTCATGGCCCGCTTCGACGAAATGCTCGCCGAAGAAGGTCTATAAGCACTTTTCAGGATTGTAGGGTGCGTGGTGTGCGATTGCGCGTTTGTAAGGTTGCAGGGAACACAAACTATTACCAATCAATAATTTGTGTGCCACTGCTAGCTTGCCTAGCAGTGCGAGTGACCAGCCATCCGGGAGTCGCTAAAAACACTGCTGGTCAAGCCAGCAGTGGCACCCATTGACGCCTGCCGTGGCACGCATTTTCTATGTCTGTGCGATTCCGCTCAGCCAAGCGCCAAGAGTACCGGTGACGATGGCGGGGGACCAGGCGGCCATGTCGGGTCGTAACAGATTGACGCTGCCGAGGTATTCGCAGCCCATCGACAGTCCATAAAGTGCCCCTAAACATCCCGTGCAAACTGCCATGTTGGTCACGAGACTGCGACTTTCACGGCGAATCACAAGCGGCACCGCAACAAAAATGCACAGGACATTCGCAATCGGTGCGACAAACCGCAGGTGCAAGTGCATCAACTGAGCCCGCACCGATGACGAACCGTACGCCGGGTTGCGGATACGCTGAATCAGTTCGCTGGTCGGGATGTATTTGTAACTGCGGTTGCGGTTACTGAGTTGGTCGAAACTTACGTCGGAGACAATGAACAGGTCCGACGAATTTGGCACCGGTCGGACCAACTTGTGCCCGGTCTCTGTGAGCTTCAAGTTTGAGGGATTGTTCGAAAGATTCTGCAGTAACCAACCTGCCGGCCGATCGTCGGTGGCTTCGTAGAAGGTAGCGGATTCAGCGGAAAGTGTCGTCAACTCCTCAGCGACTTCCGGCACGGGCAGCACGAAATGGGCGTCTTGGACACGTTGTTCGCTGTAGAACAGTCGTTCGCCGTCGATGCAAATGTGCGAGACGTAATCATAGACCGGCTCGACTTTCTTGCCTTTCTCGCCGGCTTCGCCGCGTCCTGCTTGCAACATTGGAGCGAAGCGAGGAATCAGCACGTCTTGGTTGATCCACGCGATGACGTTGACAAGCACCGCGCCCGCGAGAAACGGCCGCATCAATCGAGAAACCGGCACACCCGCCGAGAGCATCGGCGTAATTTCCGTCTGCTTATACAGCATCGCAACGACCACGAGCACCGAAATGATCGCCAAAATCGGGGCCATCATGTTGAAGAAGGCGGTCGATTGATAGCTGTAGTGCTTGGCCATCGCCTGCAGCATTTCGCCGGTTGTGTCGGCTCGTACTTGGAAATCATCGACGTTGCTAAACCCGTCGATCACCACATACAAACCGTACGTGCTGACGAAGAGAATCAGGAACGTCGACAAATACCGCCTCAGCAGATAGCGATCGAAGATCGAAGCCATAGCGAATTTCCAGGTCCAATCGGGAAACCATTACGCGGCGGGATCACAGCAAAATCCGTGAAAACGGTCAACATCAAGAGCGGCGTGAAAACGGGTTGGCCGAGTTGTTCGCAACTGGTATTCTTCTGCTGAACGGAGTGATCGAGATCAAGGAACAACGCTCATGGATGTGAACAACAAGGTGGTTGTGGTGACCGGTGGAGCCCGTGGCATCGGGGCGGCTCTCTGTCGGCAACTTGCTGCAGCGGGTGCGAAAGTCATGGTCAGCGATATTGACGGCCAGACTGCTGCCGAAGTTGCTGCGGAAATCGGTGGCGAGAGTTGTCCGTGTGATGTCAGTCAGGAGTCCGAGGTTACCGCCTTGGTCAAAGCGACCGAAGATGCGTTCGGCCCGGTCGATATTTTTGTGTCGAACGCTGGGATTACCGTCAAAGGCAGCGAAAACACGATTGATGGAGATTGGCAACGTCTGTGGGATGTGAACGTGATGTCCCGGATTTTTGCCGCTCGGGCTGTCGTGCCGGGGATGTTGGCTCGGGGCGAAGGTTATCTGATTCACACCGCCTCCGCAGCCGGTTTGTTGACGGAGATCGGTTCGGCGGCGTATTCGGTCACGAAGCACGCGGATGTGGCCCTCGCGGAGTGGTTGTCGGTGCAACACGGGCGAGAAGGCATTCGCGTTTCGTGCATTTGTCCGCTCGGCGTGGAAACGGACATGCTCGACCATGACGATCCGATTCACCAGTTTCTCCAAATTAGTTCGATTTCCGCCGACCAAGCTGCGACGGCAATCATGGCAGGCATTGAAAGCGAAAAGTTCCTGATCTTGCCGCATCCGCAAGTGGATGAGTTCTATCGAATGAAGTCCGAAGACCCGGATCGCTGGATTCGTGGGATGCAGCGTTTGAAACAAAAGCTCGCTCGTCGTCGCGCTGCGTGACGGAATCGAACGACACGGAAGGACCGCGACCGGTGCAGAAGTTCGATCTCGTTTCGCAAGAGTTCAAACGCAATCCGCAGCCGACCTTTGCCCGGATGCGGGAGCAAGGTTCGCTGCTCGAGACGCGTTTGCCGCTGATGGGGCGAACATTCGTCACGACCGACTACGAAACAACGGTTGCGGTTTTGCGGGATTCGAAACGCTTCGTCACTGCGGCTCACAATGCCGGTCGCAAGCGGTACGCGGGGATGCAATGGTGGATGCCCCGCATGCTGACGACGCTAGCAAACAACATGCTGACTAAGGACGATCCCGATCATCGTCGCTTGCGCAAGTTGGCGGAGTCGGCGTTCCTGCGGCAAAGTGTCGACGACATGCGACCGCGCTTGGCGGAATTGGCGAATACACTGCTGGATCAAGCGGAAGCCATTGCGAAGCGTGACGGTCATGTCGATTTCGTCCAGCATTTTGCTCGCCCGTTTCCGTTGGCGGTCATTTCCGAATTGCTCGGGCTACCCGAGGAAGATCGCCCGATCTTTGGAAAATGGGGCGAGGCACTCACATCGACGAACTCGGTGATGGCAATGTTCCGCTTCCTGCCATTGTTGCGAAAGATGTACCGCTATTTCGATCGCCAGTTCGAAGAATGTCGTCGTCATCCGCGTCCCGGTTTGCTGACCGCACTAGTTCACGCGGAACAAGCGGGAGATCAATTGAGTCACGACGAACTCATCGCATTTGCGTTTTTGTTGCTGTTCGCAGGACATGAGACAACGGTGCATTTACTGAGTGGTGGTTTGATAACACTTCTCGAACACCCCGCACAGAAGCAGGAACTGCTTGATGATTGGTCGCTGGGCGAGCAAACGGTGCAGGAGATTTTGCGGTATCATTGCCCGGTGCAGATGACCAAGCCGCGTTACATCCGTGAAGACACCGAAGTTGCCGGTGTGAAGTTGCGTCGCGGGGAAATGATTTCGGCGATTTTGGCGGCTGCAAACATGGACCCACAGGAATTCGAAAACCCCGAGGTTTTCAACCCGCATCGCGATCCTAATCCGCATGTGGCATTCGGGACCGGCATGCATGTGTGTCTGGGGATGAAACTCGCGAACGCCGAGACCGAGACGGCCTTTCAGTGCTTGTTCACACGGTACCCGAACTTGCAAATCGCAATTCCCACGCACGAATTGCAATGGACGAAACGCCTCGGATTACGCGGACTGACCAAGTTACCGTTGAAACTCACGTCCTAAGTTCACGATTCGAGAGTCTCTCGCATGAGTTCGGCCACTGCCTGAGCATTGGGGTCTGCTTCGTGTTGCAAGCCCTTGATGACTCGTTCTCGTCGCTCGACGGCGTGATTTTGGCTGAGTTTCCATTGACCTTCGATGTGTTCGATGTCGATCCGAAAACCGACGATCATCGGCAAAAGTTTGTCGAGAAACTCCGCTGAGCCTTGGAACTTCCACGGGTTGTCGCGAAATCGCTCGGAGTGTTTAACGGTCCGCTCCACAAGCTCTTGAAGCGTCGTTTGATCGTCGAGCAGATGTAACGTGCCAGTGACGTGGATCGCAACGTAATTCCAGGTGGGAACAACATTTACGGCTTCATACCAAGTGGGCGTGATATAGGCGTGGGGACCGGAAAACACCGCTAATACTGTTTGTCCATCCGCTTGCGTCCATTGTTCATTCGCCCGAGCCATGTGCCCCCAAAGTTGCCCATTTGGAAAGGCATCCCGGTCCAAAAGCAGCGGGAGATGCGAGGCAATTGGGCGGTCTGCCTGTTGCGACACGAGAGTGGCGAAACTGTGCTGTTCAATATGATCGAACAATTGGGCTGGGTCGGTTTGTCGGAAGGCAGCAGGTACATACATCAGGGCGGGATATCCGGTTGGATGAGGTCGGTCGAAAAGTCGAGGAAGTTGCCGTATAGAGAGGCTTTTCCCATAGGCGGGTTCGTGCAAAAGTTCACCCGCGATCGGCGAAAATGCGTGACAAATCAGCGAAATTTGTTATAATACTGGTCCAGCCAGGATTCACCACCACCTATTTCAGTTGTACAACTGAACCTCACACCTTGATTTCCTGCTGATGGTCGCTGCATTTGGTCCCCAACCGGAAGGCGTCATCCATTGAAGAGTTTTTGCTTCCTCACATCTTGTCTACTGACAGCTCACTTAATGTCGGTTTCGCTCGCTGGTGCGTCGGAGTCCGTACCGCCCGCGGTTCGAAGTTTTCTCAACGAACATTGTCTTGCCTGTCACGAAGGCGAAACCGCTGAAGCTGGGTTGGATCTGACGAAATTTCAGCAAACTGTCGGTTCGGAGGCAATACTCACGAAATGGGTGCGAATTTTTGATCGCGTGCACGCCGGGGAGATGCCTCCCGCAGAGGCCAGCACCGTTTCGCCACGGGAACAGTCGGAGTTCTTGAAGACGACCGGCACGTGGATTCGTCAACAACAACGGTCCGCCTGGGAAAAGACCGGTCGTGTGCAAGGACGACGATTGACCAACTTGCAACTCGAACGCACTTTGCATGACTTGCTCGGTGTCGATCTGCCCCTTGCCGAGAGAATGCCCGAAGAACCGTCGAGCGGTGTGTTCAACAACATCGCTGACGGGCAACCGATGTCGCATTTCCAACTTGAGCAGCATTTGCGGATCGTCGACATGGCGTTGGACGAAGCCTTCGGTCGGGCGATCCACGGCGACGATGTGTGGACGAAAACACTCGATGCCAAGAAACTTTCCCGCACCAATCCCCGGCGACGCACTCGGGAACCCGAAGTCATTGACGGACACGCGGTGACATGGTCCTCGCGACTCATCTTCTATGGACGGTTGCCAGCGACGACGGCCCGCGAAGACGGTTGGTATCGGTTTACAGTCCGTGCGAAAGCCTTGAAACCGCCGAAAGATTATGGCGTGTGGTGCACCGTACGTCGCGGGCGATGTGTTTCGAGTGCCCCGTTGTTGCCTTGGGTCGGAGCGTTCGAAGCAACGGAACAGACCCAGGAATGGACCTTCGAAACTTGGTTGCCTCGTGGTGAAATGATTGAAATTCGCCCTGGCGACGACACCCTCAAGATGGCTCGTTTTGCGGGCGGACAAGTTGGAACCGGCGAAGGTGGTCCCCAGGACGTTCCCGGAGTGGCGATCGAGCAGATTGTGATGGAAAAGTTTCATCCCGGTTTGACTGCCGATGACATCCGTCGAGTTCTGTTCGATGACCTACCCCTAAAAACCGATCCGAAGAAACGTGGCGGATGGGTGGTCTCGGAGCATCGCAAGGCGGACATCGAACGGCTGATGCGTCGATTTGCAACCCGAGCGTTTCGTCGCCCGGTGGATGACGATGCGATCATGCCCTTCGTGGAGATGGCTCATGAGTCACTCGATGCCGGGAACTCGATGATCTCTGCCTTGCGAACCGGGTATCGAGCCCTGCTGTGTTCGCCACGGTTTCTCTATTTGCAGGAAGCCCCCGGTCCACTCGATAGTTACGCGATCGCGTCGCGATTGAGCTACTTCTTGTGGAACTCGATGCCCGACGAAGAGTTGTTTCAACTGGCGGAAGCCGATCGACTGCATGACGAATCGGTTATCCGCCAGCAAGTCGAACGCATGCTTGCGACACGAAATGGCCAACGGTTTGTTGAAGACTTCGCCACCCAATGGCTCGATCTCGATGAAATCGATTTCACCATGCCGGATCGTCGGTTGTACCCCGGTTTCGATGTGATTGTCCAAGAGTCGATGTTGCAAGAAACACTGACGTTCTTGGAAACGATGCTTGAGAAAAATCAAAGCGTCACCCGGACGATCGATGCGAACGAAAGCTATCTCAACGAGCGGCTGGCTCGTTATTACGGAATTGAGGGCGTCAGCGGTGATGCCATGCAACCTGTGAGTTTCAGCCCGCAAGATCCGCGAGGCGGTTTGCTCACTCAGGGGGCGATTATGAAAATCACCGCGAACGGGACAAATACGTCTCCTGTTATTCGTGGCGTATGGGTCTCGGAACGGCTGCTTGGTCGTGAAATCCCGCCACCGCCTGCCAGTGTACCCGCGATCGAACCAGACATTCGCGGGGCGAAAACCATTCGCGAAATGCTCGAAAAGCACAAATCCGACCCCTCGTGTGCAGGGTGTCATGTGAATATCGATCCGCCTGGTTTCGCCTTGGAGAATTTCGACCCTGCCGGTCGATGGAGAGATCAGTATACGGTTATCAATGGTCGAAAACGCGGTCGGGGTCCGAAAATCGACCCCAGTTACGTCCGTCCTGATGGGAAAAAATTCGAGTCGCTGAAAGAATATCAGCAACTCGTGTTGGAACATCCGGAGCAAATTGCTGCCAACGTGGCCGGGCAATTATTGACATATGGCACCGGGGCACCGGTTCAGTTTGCCGACCGCCCCGCGATCGACCAAATCGTCAGTCAAACCGCCAAAGACAATTACGGATTTCGCAGCCTCGTCAAAGCTGTTGCGACGAGTCCGGTATTTTTGAGTAAGTAAGTGGTAGGGCGCGTCACATACACTTGCGCATTTGTAAGATTTTATGGAACACAAACTATTACAATGAAAGAAGTTGTGTGCCACTGCTAGCTTGCCTAGCGGGGCGAGTGACCAGCAGTCTGAGAGTCGCTGCAACCACTGCTGGATAAACCAGTAGTGACACCCGTTAACGCTGACAAATGCGAAAGCGTCCACAACGCACCCTACGAACATATAGAAGCCAACGACAACCATTAAGGATCATCCATGAGTCACCGAATTTTCTTCAATCAAGGTCGTCAAATCAGCCGTCGCACGATGTTGCGTGGGGCCGGTGTGGCGATGAGTTTGCCTTGGCTGTCTGCGATGCAACGGGCACTCGCCAGCGAAGCCGAAATTCAACCGCCCCGTCGCTTCGTAGCAATGACGCTCGGCTTGGGGCTGCTTGGCGAAAACTTGAATCCCCAAGACACCGGTCGCGGATACAAACCGAGTTTGTATCTGAAACAAGTCGCCGACTTGCAGGATCAGTTCACCGTCGTGTCCGGTTCGTCCCACCCGGAAGTCAAAGGCGGTCACCGTGCGGAAGCTAGCATTCTGACTGCCCAACCGATGGGCAACGGCGGTCAGGCGAAGAACTCGATTTCGCTCGATCAGTATATGGCGAAGTTTCTTGGACACCACACGCGGTTTCCATCGCTTGTGGTCAGCAGCAGCGGCAGCAACAGTCCGTCCTACACGGAAAACGGTTCGATGATTCCCGCCGAGGATTCGCCGTCGCGACTGTTCACAAAGCTATTTATCGACGATTCCCCCGCCGAGCAAAAACGACAAACCGAACGACTGCGGGAAGGTCGTAGTATCTTGGACCTCGTGCAAGACGACTCCAAACGTCTCTCGAAAGAACTCGGCACCGGCGATAAAGACCGGCTCGACTCCTACTTCACGGCTGTCCGTGATTTGGAGAACCGTCTCGCAGCTTCCGAAGCTTGGGCGACCAAACCGAAGCCGAAAGTCGATGCGAAGAAGCCCGTCGATATCGGGAACGCTGCTGATTTCGTCGGTCGACAGAAGCTAATGACCGACATGATCCGCTTGGCTTTGAAAACGGATTCCACGCGGTTTATCACTTACCACCTGGGTGGTTCCGGCGGTGTCGTGCCGTTGCCGGGGGTGAATGAAGGGTATCACTCGCTGAGTCACCACGGTCGTGACGACGAAAAACTCGAACAACTTGCCCTTGTCGAGGCAGCGATTATCGCGGCTTGGGGTGAGTTCCTTCGTGATCTGGCGAGCGAAGACGACAACGGTCGCACGTTGCTCGATCAAACTTCGGTGTTCCTCACGAGTAACTTGGGGAACGCCTCGAACCACGACAACCGGAATATGCCCGTCCTTCTGGCCGGTGGCGGATTCCGACATGGGCAACATTTGGCGTTTGATCAAAAGAACAATTACCCATTACCGAATCTTTATGTTAGTCTGCTGCAACGCTTCGGCTTTGAGACCGATCGGTTCGCGACTAGCACCGGCACAATGACTGGCTTAGACCTTCTCGGATAAGTTGGCCCGGTTTGCGCTCGCCGGTTCGATCGTCCAGCTGCTGCGGCTTTCAGTTTTGTAGGCCGGGCTATGTCCCGGCTCTTCACCTGCATTCCTTGCTGGGCCACAACCCGGCCTACGCAGCTTAAAATCTACGGCAACCGGCATGGTATTCCGCAACAATAACCGCTGTTTGAGTGCGATCTCTGTTCTCTTAGTTCTGATCGTCCTCGGACAATCCGGACGTGCTGACGATTCGATTCAGTTCGAGACGAAAATTCGCCCGATCTTCGTCGCCAAGTGTGGGAAGTGTCATAGCGACACCGTTCACAAGGGAGAACTGAATGTCTCGTCGATGGCGGGGCTGATGAAGGGCGGCGAGTCCGGTGAATCGGCCATCGGTGAAGACATCGATAGCAGTATGCTGTGGTTGATGCTCGATGGCGGCGGGATGCCACCGGATGACCAACCACAACTCACCGAAGACGAGTTGAAACTCGTCGAAGCCTGGCTGCGTGCAGGGGCACCGTCCGAAAAACCGGTCGAAGAGACGGCGGAAACGCTCAATCAGCATGATGTATTGCCGATCTTTCTCCTGCGTTGCGTGGCGTGTCATGGGAACCGACGACAAGACGGTGGTTTGAATCTCAGTTCGATCGCTGGCTTGCAAAAAGGCGGCAAAAGCGGTCCGGCGTATGTGGCGGGAAAACCCGAAGATAGCCTGCTCGTCAAACGCGTCGAGAGCGAACAATGTCCGCCGGGACACCTGCTGCTGAAGTTCTTCGTGAGACGTCCGCCGTCTGCTGAGTTGCAGACCTTGAAAGATTGGATCGCCGCCGGAGCACCGATCGAGGACGTTCCACCCGACGTTGCGACCACCGAACCCGATTCATTGGTCACCGACGAAGACCGCCAGCACTGGGCGTTCCAACCGCCGAAAGCCGATCGTTCGAAGACATCGATCGATGAATTTCTCGAGTCTCGATTGAAGGAAGCCGGTCTCGAATTCTCTCCGGAAGCTGACCGCGACACCTTGATTCGGCGGGCATATTACGACCTGACCGGTCTGCCCCCGACCCTGGAAGACCTCACGCATTGGCGGGGCGATCAAAACGCCGAGTGGTTCGCAACGATGGTCGATCACCTGCTGGACTCACCTCGATACGGCGAACGTTGGGGACGCTATTGGTTGGATCTCGCCGGCTATGCGGACTCCGAGGGTGGCGTGTCTGCGGACCCAATTCGCCAGGTCGCCTGGAAGTATCGCGACTATGTCATCAAGTCGTTCAACGAAGACAAACCATACGACCGTTTTCTACTCGAACAAATCGCCGGGGATGAACTCGTCGATGTCGAGAAGGCTGACGTGGTGACCGAGCAAATGGTCGAGAACCTCGTCGCAACCGGTTTTCTGCGGATGGGAATCGATCAAACCGGCTCACGGACGATGAACTTTGTCCCCGAACGACTTGGCGTCATCAACGATGTGATCTCTGTAATGGGTTCGTCCGTCATGGGTTTGACGCTGGAGTGTTGTCGCTGTCATTCGCACAAATACGATCCCCTGCCCCAACGCGACTACTACCGCTTCAAAGCGATTTTCAAAGGGGCACTCGACGAACACGATTGGCTCAGCTTCAAAACTCGCAAGCTGAATCTGGCGACACCCGCACATCAACAGCGTGTGAAGCAACACAATCCGCCTCTCCAAAAAGAACTCAAAACGTTACAAACGAAAAGTCGCCAAGCGACGAAAACCTTGCAACGCGAGACGCTCAAACATCACTATCCTGACCTCACCGAAAAGGACATCGACGACGCGATTGCCGCTCTCAAAGAGGCCGACAACCAACGCACACTTCGACAACGCAATCTCGTCGAGAAACTGCAGCGGGCTGAATTAATGCCGGATTCGCAGCAGTCCGAGTCGATCTTGGAACTGCGAGCGATGCTTAAGGCCTACGAAAAATCGATTCGTGAGGTCGAGTGGAAGATGGAACCGCCAACTACGATTCGGGCGTTGTGGGATCGTGGCGAACCGTCGCCGACTTATCTGCTTCGTCGGGGCGAGCACAACAAACCCGGTCCGTTGGTTGGTCCCGGCGTGCCTTCGGTGCTCACCGATGGCAAAACTCCATTCACTCCGACACCGCCATTCCCCAAGGGCACCCCCAAGACCGGTCGTCGATTGGCACTCGCCCGTTGGCTCACGCAGCCGGAGCATCCGCTGACGGCTCGGGTGATAGTCAATCGAATTTGGTTCCACCACTTCGATCGTGGTCTCGTCAACACACTCGAAAACTTCGGTCGACAAGGCGAAAAACCGTCGCACCCAGAGTTGTTGGATTGGCTGGCAGTTCAGTTCATGGAACGTGGTTGGAGCATCAAAGAGATGCATCGACTGATGATGAACTCGCGCGCCTATCGACAATCCAGCCGTGTTTCCGAGGTTGCTCTCAAACACGATCCGCAAAACATTCTGCTGTCCCGCATGCCGATGACACGACTCGACGCCGAAGCCTTGCGGGATGCACTCCACTTCGTCGCTGGGAAACTCACCACAACAATGGGGGGACCGCCGGCGTCGGTGTCGGTCGATCGTGATGGCTTGGTCAGCGTCAACCCGACCTCTGAGGATCGGTGGCGTCGCAGCATCTATGTGCAACATCGCCGCACGGAAATTCCCACGCTGATGAAGACCTTTGACTACCCCGAAATGGGACCGAACTGCACCGTGCGGACGGTTTCGATTGTCTCACCACAACCATTGATGCTGATGCACGACTCTCACGTGCGTGATCTTGCAATCGCGTTTGCCGAACGTGTCGAAGAGGAACTCGCCGACCGTCCGGAAGCCGCCGATGAGGACCGCATCTCGTTGATCTGGAATATCGCCTTGAGTCGGTCTCCATCACCCGAGGAATTGGAAGCCGGGCGAATTGCCTTGCGGGATCTTCGTTCGCTCACTGGCGATGATGGTCTCATCACCTACTGTCACGTTGTTTTGAACTCTGCTGCGTTCTTGTATATCGATTGAACCGAGTTGCCACACCGCTATGGAATCATCACAAACCCCCGTCTCCCGTCGCGATTTCTTCGGCCGAACTCGTGACGGTGTCTTCGGAGCGGCTTTGACGTCGCTGCTGTGCCAAGACTTTTTCGGCAAGAACGCCCTCGCCAGTGACGAGGAACCGCCGATCAAAGTTCACGACTTAAAGCCAAAGCCGACGCATCATCCAGCGAAGGCGACCTCCGTCATTCATCTCTTTATGAACGGCGGGCCGAGTCAGATGGATTTGTTCGATCCGAAACCGGTGCTCAACCGCATGGATGGCAAACCGTTCCCCGGCAGTAAGGAAGAAATCGGAAACTTCAGCACGGCCGAAGTCGGCGTGATGATGGGTGGCCAATACGGTTTCGATCGTCATGGCGAATCGGGTTTATGGATGGCCGACGTGCTGCCCGAGACGGCGAAGCAAGTCGACGACATCTGCATGATCAATTCCATGTGGACCGACCACCCCAATCACGATAACGCCCTCTACAAGATCCAAAGCGGCCGATTGTTCATGGGCTATCCGACACTCGGTTCTTGGACCACCTACGGTCTCGGCACGGAGAATCAGAATCTACCGGCGTACGTCGTGTTGACCGATCCCCTCGGTCCGCCCAAGAATGGCACGCGGAATTGGACATCTGGGTTCTTGCCGCCGTTGTATCAGGGCACACCGTTTCGCCCGACGGGTTCGCCGATTCTAAATTTGAAACCGCAGTATGAGCAGTCGGCCTCTGTGACCGATGCCGCTACGCGGTTGCTCAATCAACTCGATGAAATTCACCGCAACGAACGTCCGCACACACCCCAACTCGATGCACGGATTGCGTCCTACGGTCTGGCCGGACGGATGCAACTCACCGCGAGCGAAGCCCTCGATCTTTCTCGCGAGACGAAACAAACCCACGAGGACTACGGCATCGGCAACGAAACGACCGACTCCTACGGGAAACGCTGTTTACTCGCCCGCCGATTGGTCGAGCGTGGCGTGCGGTTCGTGCAAATCTTTCTCGAAGAACAACCCTGGGATAGCCACGTCGATCTAGGGCCGAACCATCGTCGCATCTGTGAACGCACCGATCGGCCAGTCGCGGCGTTGCTGAAAGACCTCAAACAACGCGGATTGCTCGATTCCACGCTTGTCATCTGGGGCGGTGAATTCGGTCGCACACCGACATCGCAGAAAACCGGTGACCTGTACACCGGCCGCGATCACAATATGCAGGCTTTCACATCTTGGATGGCTGGCGGTGGTGTGAAAGGCGGTATGGCCTACGGGCAGACTGACGATTTTGGGCACGCAGTTGTCGAGAATCCCGTCAGCGTGCACGACTTCCATGCCACAATTTTGCATTTGCTCGGCTTGCATCATCACAAGCTCTTTATCACTCGCAGCGGGCTGGAAGAACGCCTGACAGGGTTGCATCCACCGCGTGTGGTTGAGGAGATTCTTGCGTGACCGACGGGACGCTCAATCGCCGGGAACTACTGGCAACTTCACTCGCGCTCGGAGCACTGGGAACGATGGCCAACGGCATGGCTGCGGAATCGAACGCCGCTGATCTTCGTGTCATCGACACCAACGTCAGCTTATTCCATTGGCCATTTCGCCGCTTACCTTTGGACGAGACGGTGAAACTCGTCGCGAAACTCCAGAGTCTCGGTATCACCGAAGCTTGGGCCAGCAGCTTCGAAGGTGTGTTGCATCGAGACATTTCCGCTGTCAATTCCCGATTGGTCGACGAATGCAGGCGGTACTCCGAATTGAAACCGATTGGGGTGATCAATCCGAGTCTCCTCGGTTGGCAAGACGATTTGCGACAGTGTTTCGATCACTATCAAATGCCGGGCGTGCGGTTGTTCCCGAACTATCACGGTTACACACTCGCCGATGACGTTTTCGCCGAATTGCTCACGATGGCTGCGAAAGCGAATCGCATCGTGCAGATCGCACAAACACTCGAAGACCGCCGCACGCAACACCCGCTGGTACACGTCTCTGATGTCGACTTAACGCCGTTGCCGGACATGATGAAAAAGGTGCCCGATGTTCGGGTACAGGTTCTTAATCTGCGACCGGGAATGAACACCGTCAAATTGTTGCAACCGATGGATCGAATCTTCTTCGACACGGCCCGCGTCGATAGCACTGATGGTCTATCGGCGATGTCACAGGTTGTGCCAGGTCGACTCGCGTTGGGCACACACGCGCCGTTCTTGATTCCCGAGGCTGCCTTGATTCGATTGAGCGAAAACCCGCTCAGAGACGAATCGGTTCTCTCTATTCTGCATCAAACTGCAACTCGACTGACGGGGACCGTCCGCCGATGAATTTGCCCATCCGTCTAGGACTTCCATCCGCCGAACAGCTCGAGAAGTACCGAATCTGGGATTCGTATTTCACGCCTTCGCACTATCACCCTGGCAACGATGGGTTTAGTCAGTTGATTGACGGCATCGAGCAGACGTTGCCGACCGTCGAGTTAGGCCGGTTCGAGAAACTCTGCTACTTCGCGCACGTTGGACTCGGTGCGACGACTGATCAAGACTTGGAAGCGAAACTGCGATCGCAACCGGAACTGGTCCTAAAACCATTAGAGCGTTGGCCGGACTTGCTCATTGGCATGATTCAACTTAATCCACATCGAGTGCCGGAATCGCTAGATGCACTCAATCGATGGCTTGGCGATGGGCCGATGAAAGGTGTGTATTTCTCTGGTGGTGGTCCGGCGGCGATGACGTGCACACACCGCAATTTCAATCCGCTTGTCGAACGCATCGCGGAACTGGGCGGGGTGATCATGCAGCATACTTGGCTCAAAACCGGTGGAAAGCAAGGGCCGGGAGAATCGACACCCGCAGAGTTAGCCGAGCTTGCCCGACGATACCCGCAGCAAAAGTTTCTATGTGCTCATGCCGGTGGCGAATGGGAACAGGGAATCCGTGCGATTCGCGACCAAACGAATATTCTGATCGAAACATCGGGTTTTGATGCGACGGCCGGTTTCGTGGAAATGGCGGTTCGCGAAATTGGAGCCGAACGGATTGTCTTCGGCTCGCATCTTCCGTCCCGTTCATTAGGGACCGAGCTAGCAAAAGTCATCGCGGCAGACATTTCGGAATCTGCCAAGAAGCAGATTCTTGGCGAGAACTTCCGGCAACTCCTCGGCTAAACATCGACATAATCGCCACGCGGCGTGTCAAGAAAAGTCGTTCGAGAGACGGAGCCAATGTGACCATGTCTTCGAACATGCAGACACGTGAAAATCGAAATCGGCGTGAACGACGACAGTTTCTCATCGCGTTTGCATTGTGCTATGTTCTTGGCTTGGTCGTCTATCTATGGATCAATGGGGCGGCTATCTATGCACGCGTCAAGTATCAACCGCAAGAAGGGGATGTTCTGTTTCAGTCGTTGCCCCATTCTCGGCTCGTCGATGCCATTGAAGGAGTGACTGAATCGCCGTATTCGCACTGTGGAATCGTTGCTAAACGAGATAATGAGTGGGTTGTCTATGAGGCCATCGGAGATGTGAGAGCAACTCCGCTTCACACGTTTTTAGTACGTGGTCGGAATCAAGGGTTTGCGGTCTATCGGTTGAAGCCGCAATTCCGGAAATCGATCCCCGAAACGATTCAGCATGTGCGTCGTTTTCTCGGCCGTCCGTACGATGTTCGCTACCGAATGGATGACGACTCGATCTATTGTAGTGAACTCGTTTTTAAAGCATACCAGAGAGCGACCGGCGAGGAACTAGGCCAGCTCGTGCGTCTTGGCGATATGAATTGGCAACCCTATCGGGAGACCATCGAATACTACGAAGGTGGCCTTGTACCATACGATCGCCTGATGATTACTCCGAAAGATCTTGCGAAGGCGAAGCAGTTAGAACGAGTCATGTCACATCAACTAACCGTTGAAAATTCCCGGGAGTCGATGTGACAGAACCTTTTCGATCACTGTAGCCAGGGTTGAAACTGAAGTGAGTACAAGTCGGCGTTCTTGACGTGAAATCTTAGCCGGACTGTTTTACCTTTCAGCGTGCTAATATCGGCGTCGTTCCAGTTCACGGTCTGATTGATGGAATCCTCTGTAAGCGGTGCACAGTCTTTGAGGCTATAGTTTTTGATGGGCTTACCATCGGTTGTTTCAAGTCCGACGCGTACGCTTCCTTCTTCATCATTGACTTTGTAGTTCAGAACAAGACGCTCCGCCAATTTGCCTAGTAAGACGGGTTTCGTCACCAACTCGCCACCGGCTTCGCTACCGTGAACAGAAACAAATCCGTCTTTACGATATTCGAATCGTCGTAGGCGACTGTCCGGACCAGTGTAATAGGCTTCGGTGGCATAGACGGAGAGATGTTTCGGACGTTCGGGAAGTTCCACAACTCCCCATGCCATGTAGTTGCTACGATTGCCTCCGCGGTCCTTTGGGGCGGACTCGGGGATGACTGGGTCTAGCCAGCGTCGAAACGTGACGCCATCGCGACTCGCCATAAATGTGGGTTCCACGCGTTGCCCCTCGGCTGGCAAGTAACGAGTGGGGAAACCAATCAAGAGATGCGGTGCCCGTTGGTACGGAGCGACGGCATTTGTATAGAGATGTTGTGGCGGTGTGTCGGGGTATTCCAACAGTTGTGGTTCCGTCCAGTTGATGAAGTCTTTTGAGGTGGCCGTCATAATCGCACGGATGCGATTTGTGAATGTGCGGTGGTATTCGCGATAGAGTTTGGCCTGTGGGTCCCAAAACGCAAGATTCTGTGAATCGAATGCTCCATCGGTGATGACCGGTTCCGGGTGCATCAATTTCCAGTGCAGACCATCGGGCGACTGAAACACATATAGCCCGCGTTCGCCCCGCGGTCGACCACGCGAAATGGCTTTGTAATTCGCCTCGGCTGGGCAGTCTGGATTCTCATCTTTGAACGCAGCGAAACAATGGGCACCGATCCCGTCCCACACGATGTTGTTCTCGGTCGAACCGTCAAACTCGTAGAGTCCGAGGTTGGGTTTGGTCCAGTGAATTCCGTCTTGGCTCTCTGCGTAGCATGTCACTTCTGGATGAGCGGACTTGCGGGTTTTTTCGTCAAAGTGGGAGCCGCGGTAGTACATCCGAAAGAGATTGCCATCACGAAAAATCGTGTAATACGCACTCGTGTTTCCCTCCCAGGGTTTGTCCGTGACGAGTGAAACTTCCTTCGGCTCGGGCTTCTGAACCTGCTGCGTGAGGTCGCCGGTCATCTCTGCGATGAGAAAGTCGTCAACAAATGGTTCCAATCGCGTTTCGATGATCAGCGGTTCGGCCGCGTTTCCTAGACTTGCCAATAGGCACAAGAGGAAGGTCAAAAACGGAATTTGGAACCTCATAGCTGCTCTTTCTGCTCTTGGGGGATGACAACGCAACGCATCAAATATATCATAAGAGAAGTTTGATTCGAATGGTGGGCATGCGGTTTTCGACGCAGTTTCGCGCAACGTGTCAATTCCGGAATCGCCTCCGGCAGAAAGAGATGATGGATATGAGCCGGATCGTCACGACGTTCCTGGTACTGACAATCCTCGTGCGGGTGGCTTCCGCTGCCGACGAGGCCCCAAACTCGGCAAAGCCCGTGACCGACGAAGGGATTCGTTTCTTCGAAACCAAGATTCGTCCCCTGCTGGTCAATCATTGCAACGATTGTCATGGCGAGGATTTGCAAGAGTCGGAATTGCGACTCGACTCGCTTTCGGGAATCCTCACTGGTGGCAAAGCTGGACCGGCGATCGTGCCCAGTAAACCGGCTCGGAGTTTGCTGCTCACGGCGGTAAAGTATCAGGACAACGACTTGAAAATGCCGCCGGACGAGAAATTGTCCGACCAGCAAATCCAGGATTTGACGCGGTGGATCGAAATGGGATCTCCACATCCGGATAGTGGTTCCGTCACGGTCGCACGCCCGCAAAGTCAAATCGATATCGAAGCCGGCCGCAAGCATTGGGCATTTCAGCCACTGGTGAAACCGGACGTACCGGCATTCGATTCGCCGATGCAAAACCCGATCGATGCGTTCATCAACACGCGATTGCAGCAACATCCATTGCACGCATTGGGTTCTGCGGACAAACGCACGCTCATCCGGCGGGCGACGTTTGACCTGATCGGCCTGCCCCCCACGCCGGAAGAAATCGAATCCTTCCTGGCCGACGACTCGGACGACGCGTTCCCACGGGTTGTGGATCGGTTGCTGAGTTCCCCGCACTATGGCGAACGCTGGGGGAGACACTGGCTCGATGTGGCTCGGTATGCGGATTCCAACGGCTTAGACGAAAACGTGGCCCATGGGAATGCATGGCGGTACCGTGATTACGTCGTCAATGCCTTTAACAATGACAAACCATACGACGAGTTCATCGTCGAGCAATTGGCGGGTGATCTGCTGGACTCCGGCGACGATTTGGCGTTGCGACACGAGCGTTTGGTGGCCACCGGCTACTTGGTTCTGGGGCCGAAAGTTCTGGCGGAAGTCGACAAGGCCAAGCTAGAGATGGACATCGTCGACGAGCAACTTGACACTGTCGGTCGCAGCTTAATGGGTTTAACGCTCGGTTGTGCCCGCTGTCATTCGCACAAATTCGATCCGATCGGCCATGACGATTATTACGCCCTCGCCGGGATCTTCAAAAGTACGAAGACGATGGCGACCCTAAAAACCGTCGCGAAATGGTACGAGAATCCCATCGCGACCCCCGAGGAATTTGCTCAGAAGAAAGAGCACGAACAGTCCGTTGCGGCGAAAAAGCAAACCATTGAGACGTTGATCGCGACTGCGAAAAGTGAACTTCCACCGCCCATGGGCGAGACCGTTCCCGAAAACGTCGAAAAGCGATTTCCCGAGGAAACTCAAACAGAACTTAAGAAACTCCGCGAAGAGTTGAAAACGCTGGAAGCGAATCCACCGGCGATTTCCTCGGCGATGGGGGTCACGGATGGTGAGATTGCCGACACGTCAATTCATCTTCGTGGCAGCCATCTCACGCTTGGGGATGTCGTGCCGCGACGGTTTCCGCGGGTGTTAGCCGGAGATGATCAGCCGCCGATTCCTGACGACAAAAGTGGGCGTCTGGCATTTGCTCGATGGCTCACGAACGGAACGAACCCGTTGACGGCTCGCGTCATGGTCAATCGAATTTGGCGTTGGCACTTTGGCAAGGGATTGGTCGAAACTGTCGACAATTTTGGACTCCAAGGCAAACCGCCGACACATCCCGAGTTGTTGGACTGGCTCGCCGTGAGGTTCGTTGAAAGCGGTTGGTCGGTGAAGGAAATGCATCGGTTGATCATGTCCTCCGCCGCGTATCAACGTCGAAGCGGTTTCGATGCCGACAATGCTGACGTGGATGTCGCGAACAAATTCTATTGGCGGTTCGATGTGCAACGTCTCGATGCCGAATCGATTCGTGATGCCTTGCTGGCTGTCAGTGGCACACTCGACCCGACACTCGGCGGGAGTCTGCTGAAGGTCAAGAACCACGAATTTGTGTTCAATCATACCTCGCAGGATAAGTCGAAATATCGGTCCATCCGGCGACGTTCGATCTACGTGCCGGTCATTCGCAACCATTTGTACGATGTGTTCCAACTTTTTGACTACACCGATGCCAGCGTTCTCAATGGCAATCGCGAGACGAGTACAATCGCTCCGCAAGCGTTATTCCTGATGAATTCGGACCTCGTCGACGATCTGACCACCGCCATGGCGACACGATTGACCGAAGAGGCACCGACCGATTCCGACCGCATTGAGCGTCTATTTGCCTTGGCCTATGGCCGCCCCGCGACCGATATCGAAGCCACGCAAGCCCGCCAGTTTCTCACCCGATTTGAAGCGCTACTGCCCGAACCATCCGATGACGCAACGAAACGAGCCTGGCAAGCACTCTGCCAAGCGGTTGTTTCTTCTAGCGAGTTTATTTACGTCCGTTGACGAATGAATTCGCTGCCAATTCGGAACTCGCGAGAGAACACGATTATGTATTCCCGACGACAACTTCTGCAGCGCTGTGGTGCCGGTTTTGGTTCACTGGCGTTGGCTTCGATGTTGGCCGACGAAGCCCGAGCCGCGAATTCGCCCGGCGAGACTGGCGAGTTCGATTCGCCACATTTTCCTGCCAAAGCGAAACGCGTCATCTTTCTGTTTATGAAAGGTGGCCCCTCGCACATGGACACGTTCGACTACAAACCACAGCTGCAAAAAGACGACAACAAACCGTTCCCGTACGAAAAGCCACGCGTGCAATTCGCGCCGACTGGCGAACTGCTCGCATCGCCGTGGAAGTTCAAACAGTACGGTGAAAGTGGGATTCACGTCAGCGAATTGTTCCCGCATGTGGCCGAGTGTGTGGACGATTTGTGCATCGTCAATTCGCTCCATGGCACCAATCCCGCGCATGGTGGAGCGGCTTTAAAGCTCCACACCGGTAGCGATACTTTCGTCCGTCCCAGTATGGGGGCATGGGTGAATTACGGACTCGGCACAGAGAACTCGAATCTCCCCGGTTTCATCACAATCTGCCCGACACTTGCACACGGCGGAACAAAGAACTGGAGTTCTGCATTCCTCCCGGCGGCTTACTCCGGCACACCGCTTGGGAACGCAAGTTTGTCGTCTGAGCAAGCACGTGTGAAGTACATTCAGAACGCGAATCTCAGCCGAAATGCTCAGCGGTTGCAACTCGATTTTATGCAATCGCTCAACCGCGGATTCCAAGAACAGACTGGCCCCGATGCCGCTTTGGAGGCTCGGATCAAATCGTTCGAATTAGCATTCCGGATGCAAACCGAAATGCCAGCGGCGTTGGATTTGGCGGAAGAGACGCAGGCCACGCAGGAACTCTACGGTTTGGATAATCCGACCACTGCCGACTTCGGTCGACAATGCTTGATGGCTCGTCGGTTCGCCGAACGTGGCGTGCGATTTGTGCAGATCACGCATAGCAACACCGAAGTCCAATGGGACCAGCACGGTAACCTTCGGAAAGGTCACGAACAGAACGCCGGGGAAGTCGACAAGCCGATCGCTGGATTGCTCCGTGATTTGAAAGCCCGGGGGCTCTTGGAAGACACCCTCGTGCTGTGGGGCGGGGAATTCGGTCGCACGCCGACGTGTCAGGGGAAAGGTCACGACGGCCGCGATCACAACCCCGAAGGTTTCACGATGTGGCTTGCCGGTGGCGGTGTGAAGACCGGTATTCGATACGGAGCCACCGACGACTACGGCTACTATGCCACCGAAAACAAAGTTCACGTGCACGACTTGCACGCCACCATGTTGCACCTCCTCGGTATGGATCACCTCCGACTTACCTACCGTCACGCCGGTCGTGATTTCCGCCTGACCGATGTCGCCGGCCACGTCGTTCACGACATCATCGCCTAGCATCAAAGTATCGAAGCCAATGCCCAGTTCTGTTGCCACGATCGATGACGTCCGCCGTGCGGAACCCATCATCCGCGAACACATCTCCCCTGCCCCGCTCATTCGCTCCTATGCTCTCGAAAAAGAACTCGGGTTGCCGGCGAGTCGACGGGTTTGGCTGAAGGATTACGGTTGGACGCCGGTCGGTTCCTTCAAGTTGCTCGGGGCACTCAATTGGATGGCGAACAATCTCGACCAAATCGGCGACCGACCGGTGGCTGCGCATTCGTCGGGGAATTTCGCGTCGGGAATTTCATTTGCGGGCATGCGGTATGGCAAACGCGTGATCATTGTGATGCCGGAAACGGCACCGAAACGCAAGTTCGAACTCACACGGTCGTTCGGAGCGGAAATCCGCACCTACGATATTTCTCGTGATCATGAAACCGGCGAGAGAGACCGCATCACACGTCAAATCGCCGAGGAAGAAAACGGCGTGCAGGCCTCCCCGTATGACGACAACCATGTCATTTCGGGGAATGGCGTCGGCGGCTTGGAAATCGTGCAGGAGTTGCAACGTCAGAAGCGTGATGTCTCGCAGTTTCTCTGTCAGGTGAGCGGCGGCGGATTAATGGCGGGACATGCGTTGGCGATCGCAGACGGTTTCCCGAACGCGAACATTATCGGCGTGGAACCGGAACACGCGGATGACTTTCGACAATCGCTCGAGACCGGCGAACGCACGCGAATCGATCTCCCGCAAAGTATTTGCGATGGTCTTTTGTCTTACGACGTTGGCGAACACAATTGGCCAATCTTGAAACAATACGTGGCTGAGTCCGTCTGTGTGCCGGATCAGCAGACCAAGCAAGCCATGAAATGGTTATACGATCATCACGGTGTGCGAACCGAACCGTCCGGGGCGATCACCACGGCCGCAATTCTTACCGGGAAGGTGAAACCGGATGGCGAAGGTGATATCGTGATTGTCCTCAGCGGACGCAACGTTGATGAAGATCAGTTTCAAACTTGGATCAACAAAGACATCTAACTCGTCAACAAAGTTCTCTTGCTAATTGAGACTACAACTTAGAAAAGTGATGTAATGAAACGAACAACTCCATTCGCGCTGGCAACTTTGATTCTCCTTTCTGCCGCGGTTACGCACGCGGAAGTGCCGAAAGGATTCACCCCGCTGTTCAACGGCAAAGACTTGACCGGCTGGAAAGGGTTGGTCGGGAACCCGAAGACGCGGGCAAAAATGTCGGCGGAAGAGTTGAAAGCTGCCCAGGAGAAGGCCGACGAATCTATGCGGGAACACTGGTCCGTCGTCGATGGCGTGTTGGTGTTCGATGGCAAGGGACAAAGTCTGTGCACCGCCAAAGACTACGGTGACTTTGAACTCTATGTTGACTGGAAGATCCTCGAAGGTGGCGACAGCGGCATCTACCTGCGGGGGACGCCTCAAGTTCAGATTTGGGATACCGAACACGAACCGTACTTCCGTCACGGCGCGGAGAAAGGGTCCGGTTCGCTGTGGAACAATCAAAAGAACCCACGATTCCCATTAGTCAAAGCCGACAACCCTGTTGGTGAATGGAACACGTTCTTCATCCGCATGGTTGGCGATCGCGTGACGATCAAACTCAACGATAAACTCGTTGTCGACAACACTGTGCTGGAAAACTTTTGGGAACGCGATAAACCGCTCTACCCGACCGGCCAAATCGAACTGCAAAACCACGGGAATACTTTGTTCTTCCGCAATATTTACATTCGCGAACTTTCCAAAGACGACGAGTAAATCCGCTTCAATATCTGTCTCGTTTGCGACTCCTAGAATACTCAATACCTCATCCAATACAGAGAATCGCATGTCTCAACAAACACGCCGTTCGTTTTTGCAGTCCGCGACACTGGCCGGAGCTGCAATTGGTTTGTCTGCGTCTCAATATTCCAAAGTGCTCGGTGCGAACAGCCGGTTGCGAATTGCGAGTATCGGCACGGGGGGCAAAGGTTGGAGCGATCTGAATGGAGTCGCAGCCAGCCCGCAGGTGGAAGTCGTCGCTCTGTGTGATATCGACAGTTCCAAGGCCCATCTCGGCCAAGCCGCTGAGAAGTACGAAGAGGCACGCACATACGCCGACTGGCGGAAGTTGCTCGATCAAGCCGGGGAAATCGATGGCGTGCTCGTTTCGACTCCCGATTTCATGCATGCTCCGATATCGATGGCGGCTATGCATCTCGGCAAGCATGTGTTCTGTCAGAAGCCGCTGACTCACACGGTGCACGAAGCTCGGCAAATGCGGTTGGCGGCGAACAAGTTCAAACTTGTCACGCAGATGTGCAATCAGATTCAGTCGCACACGGCCTACCGTACCGCCGTGCATTGGGTGCATTCGGGTTTAATTGGGAAGGTCAAGGAAGTTCATTCCTGGCAAGCCGGCAATCCTAGTTGGCCGAGACACATGGCTCGGCCGCAAGGCAGCGATGCGGTGCCGGGGAACGTTCGGTGGGATCTTTGGCAAGGTGTCGCTGCGGAACGGCCTTATAAAGACGGACTGTATCACCCGTTCAACTGGCGGGGTTGGCAAGCCTACGGCACGGGACAGCTCGGAGACTTCGGCTGTCACATTTTGGATCCCGTGTTCAAATCTTTGAAACTTGGTTCACCAACGAAACTCACTGCTGAAGCGCCACCGTTGTTCCCGGAGACGTGGACTGATCGGGCCACTGTGCGGTACACGTTCCCCGGCACCGAATACACCGCCGGTCCAAATCTCAAAGTGACTTGGTACGACGCGGTCGACGTTCGGCCCCCACGCGAGGAACTCACCGGTATCCCGGCTGACTATCGGCTGCCAAATGCGGGTTCCGTGTTAGTGGGCGAGAAAGGATCACTCTTGATCCCACACGTTGCCACGCCGAAATTGTTCCCGGAAGAGAAGTATGCAGCCACCGATCTGCCGATCATCGAGAGTGTCGATCACTACACGCAATGGGCCGATGCCTGTCGGGGTGTGGGCGAAACGACTTCTCACTTCGACTATGCGGGCCCATTGACCGAAACCGTGCTGCTCGGAACGATCGGCATTCGTTTCCCCGGTCAAGAACTGGCTTGGAACGCAGAGAATTTAGAAATCACCAACCTTCCCGAAGCTCAACGGTGGATCACCAAGAAGTACCGCAAAGGTTGGGAACCGACTTGGGTTTGATTTCCTATTGAACACTCCTACGAAACCAAGTGAAATGATGCCACACGCTCGATCGATCATTTCTTGTTGTTGGGTTGCTGCCGTATTTTTTGCTTCATTGATTCCGTTACCCATGACTGTACTCGCACAGCAGTCGTCTGAGAGTTCGACACTCACGCAGCCGCTCAAAGTCATGAGTTTCAACATCCGCTACGGAGCGGCACCTGATGGGGAGAATCATTGGGATCACCGCGCGAACTTAGTGGCCGAGACCATTCAAGTCTTCGATCCCGATTTGCTAGGCACGCAGGAAGTTCTCAAGTTTCAGGCAGAGTTTCTGCAACAGCAACTTCCCGGCTATGCATTTCATGGTGTTGGTCGGCAAGATGGCACGGAGGAAGGGGAATATGTTCCGGTGATGTATCGGAAGTCGCGGTTCGAACTAGTGGACTCGGGGTTCTACTGGTTGAGCGAAACGCCCGATGTTGCCGGTAGCAAAAGCTGGGATTCTTCGCTGCCGCGGATGGCATCGTGGGTACAACTTCGCGACCGAAACGCTAACAATGCCGAGTTCGTGTTTATCAATACGCACTTTGATCATCGTGGGCAAACCGCTCGGTTGGAGTCAGCGCGGCTGATTCGTCGACACGTCGAGAAACTTCAGCAGCAAAACATTCCGGTCGTTGTTGTGGGGGACTTCAATACGAACGAAGACGGCAAACCGTATCAAGCTTTGTTGAACGGCTCCGATGGTGGCAGCGTTTCCCTGGTCGATACCTATCGACAATCTCACCCCCAACGCAGCAAACGCGAGTCTAGTTTTGGTAGTTGGAAAGGTAACCGTGAAGGTTCGCGGATTGATTGGATACTGCATTCGCCAGAGTTTAAGACACTCGTCTCAAGCATCAATTATACGAATGAAGATGGTCGTTATCCGTCCGATCATTATCCTGTGCAAGCGGTTCTAAGACTGAAGACCAAAGACTAGCTTCCAGCGATTTGTTAAGCGTCTCATATGGAGTTTCAAGATCAATCTATGAATACCGTACGTATGATTGCGTTCGTTGCCGTCTTGTTTTTTGCAGCGTCAAGAAGTCTAGTATCGGCGGAACCCGAGCCGGAATATATCTATCCAAGGGTTCAAGGGTTTGGAAAGGTTGTACAACTTAAATACGCTGAGCAGCAACCGCGTGAGGGGAGCCGAATCGTCGTCGATCTCATAAAAGGCGGCGACCCGACCAAACTGAATGCGGGAGTTGAGAAGGTCGCTCGGTACGTCAATATTTACGCGGGTGCCGGGGAGAAACCGGCTCATGCCGAGATTGCTGTTGTGCTACATGGCGATGCAACACTCGTCTGTTTGAAACCGGAAATATACTCTCAGCGGTTCCAGACCAAAGGCAACCCGAATGCGGAATGCATTCAGAAGCTGAGATCCGCAGGAGTGAAATTTTACGTGTGCGGCCAGTCACTCATCGGCAAAGGCCAACGCCCCGAAGATGTCGAGAAGAATGTGGAAGTGACGGTCTCTGCACTCACGTCGCTCGTTAATCTTCAGGCCGACGGCTATGCCTATATACCGCTCGGAAACTAGACCGCTCTAAATCGTGTCAGGACTTGGCTCATCTCGACTCGGCAGTGACGGCGGTTCGAAGCGGGCTTTGTTTTCGAGTTGATGCAGGATTTGTCGAGTTGGGCCTTGTACTGATTCCAGCGAGTCTAACATGTTCTGATATTCGCGAGCGGTCGCGTTATCTTCCATGCGTTGCTTCGAGACATGCGGGCGAACATGGCGGTAGGCATCTGGTAGTCGGTCGAGTTGGATCTCGGTGACGATCTGCCAGTACTTACACGCCAATGAGCTGGGATCTTCGAGGATGGCTCGACTGAAAGCCTGATGTGCGGCTGTGTAGTTTCCACGACGATACAGATTGACTCCCAAGTCCATCATTTGAGCCGCCACAATTTTCGACGGCCGAACTTCCTCAGCTTGCAACTGCACACGCGGCCAAGCCGGACCGTAAAGGTCATTCACAACTTCGTTGCCGAGTTGAGTGAGCGTGTCGCGTTGTTCCGCTTGGCTGATTCGCGCGGAAACTTCCAGCACTTCCGAACCGTCTGCAGTCTCGATGTACTTGGCATCACGAATCAGACATCCTCCCAAATCTCGATGAACCTCCACGCGTTTCTGCAATTCCTCCGCATAGGGACTGGCAGAGATAAACTCGCGGCGAATGCCGTTACCAATTTGTGCTAGTGGGGTCTCTGGTTCGTTGTTCGTCAGTTGTTTGAGCACATCGTTTGCCGCATTGATGAGTAAATCACGCTGACCATTGTGTGCGATCGTGCCTGCTTGAAGTGCGAGTGCGGTTCCATCGTTCTGTTCGACGTACTCCGCCCGAGTGACACTCGCACCCGTGAGGGCCTTGTCTTTGGCAATTTGTTTCGCAAGTTGATTGAGCACGTCTTGCACGGTTGGCGGTTCCAACATCATCTGCGAGGCGTCTGCAACTGGCGAGGGTTGTTTGTGGCCTCGGTAGGCATCATGCAAGACGGCGTTGCCTAGCGTTTCCAGCGGGGCTCGGAGACTCGTTTGCGGGACCGTTCCTGTCAGGTAGACCGTCCAACGAGATGGTGTCACTTGGAACGTCACGTCGTCGCCTTTGTCGTACCGGAGTTGATCGATGACGACACCCTTCATCTGGGGAGCTTGCGCGACCCGGCGACGAAGTTCCTTCAACACCGCAGAGACCGGATGCGGCTGGATGGACGGTTCAACGACATCCCGAGGTACCACCGATGCCGCGAGATCAAGAAGTTCTGCGGGAGCCAACTTGGCATTGGCGTTTGGTGTGGATTCATCGACCACTAATTCGATGGGAAAGCGGACCTGCTTCGTTTCGTAATCCCGTCGGACTGTCACATGCCGACCAAAAATTTGTGGAAAGTGGTCGGCTTGGGCGTCGAGTGTGCTTTGAAGTTTCTGTGCGAGTTGCAAGTCCTCATCACTCGGCGCTTCGATGTCCACGACGTCGGCGACATTCGGATTGGGTTTGGGCAGTTCGCTAGCAGCATAGACTTGGGCAATTGCCGCAGTTGCAATCGTGGTCAGAGCATCAAGTTGCATCGCTGCATCGGTCGAAGCATTTGCAGTGCGATACCCCAGGATCTTGAGGGTCAAGCCACCACCGGCATTGGTCTCGTAGCGGATGCCTTGGATCTGAACGTTGCCAAGTTCTGACGTGCTGGTAACTCGCTTTTGGATTTCCGCGAGAAGTTTTGCGGCCGGGTGTTTCGTCGTTTTGAGTTGATACTGAGCGGGTTTGAGCTCGGCGTTCAAAACGGCCAAGATCGGTTTCTGATCGATCGCGGTTTGCGATTCATCGATGATCAACTCGGCGTCAACGAGTTTCTGCGTTTCAAGATCGCCGTCCGCCATCAGCAAAATGCCGTAGATTTGCGGGTTTTGTTTTGCGAAGTTCTGCAGTAACGGGTTCAGTTTCGTGACTGCGGCATTTGCGGCTGGATCGGCGGACGGCTCATAGGCGGTCGTTATCGGAGCGGAACTATCAGGTTGTTCTTGAGCATGAGACGACAAGCGATAATCGTCGAGACCGCAAATCGCACCGACACTGACAAGACCGACCAGCACCAAATTCAACTTCATATCCGCATTCCTGCTGAGCTGTGTGGGCAAACTCACATGTTCACATCGATCTTATCAGTCGCGGATACTGTCGCAATAGAAAGTTTAGGTTGACTGGGTGGTTTTGCGTGTTGTCAAACCAAAGCA
The DNA here is from genome assembly GCF_984380535.1 of Thalassoroseus sp. Classification (NCBI taxonomy): domain Bacteria; kingdom Pseudomonadati; phylum Planctomycetota; class Planctomycetia; order Planctomycetales; family Planctomycetaceae; genus Thalassoroseus; species Thalassoroseus sp. The sequence continues at coordinate 184,415 of NZ_CFHRBF010000008.1, read as the reverse complement.
GCCCGAAGCATTTTCGCTGGGATCTCCTCTTTTTGTCCCCCAGTTGCGGGATTGTTTGATCTCTTACTGGGCCGGTACGTATTCGTTCATAGTCAATCCGGTGACTCGGGATTTCAAGTTCCGAGGATGTCGAGACTTAGGGGGATCGCTTGAATGGGGAAACCCGGTCGGATAGTTTGGAAGTGCTGACGCTTTCACAACTCGTTGTTGTCTAGTTCCCAACAATGACAACAGATCGGGTGACTCTCACCCACTTCTATCCATCGAGCCTTTGCAAGGCACTCAATGTCTTTCCGCCCGCTTTTCGCAAAGACTTTCGGGATGAATTCGGCCAAATCCATGGCAGGTGGATGGTCGTTTTGTCCTCGGGCCAACCTGGCTTGGCGATGGGGGTACATCTTGGGTTTGAGTGTCGTGGTTGCGAGTTTTACGACAAGCAACGCGTTTTCCGAGGAAGCCGATCGGCTTTCGTCGGGTTCGGTCAACCGGATACAACCGGCGACATTCACCGGCGACGAAGATTTTGCCGAGCTGGCTCGCGAGTACATTGCGACCGTGTCGAAAAGAACGCGACTCGAAGCGGAGTATCGCTTCTTCAGCGACGAAGTTAACAATCTCAGCAACATCCTCCGACGTGACCCCACTCATGCAATGCTAGCTGCGTTGCAGCGGGTGAATGACCACCTGCGACCGTCCGTGTTGTCCGCGCAACAACAGAATTTCAACAATTGGCAATCGGATTTAGAGGCGTCTCGCGATGCTATGATGCGAGACGTCGAGCAAACCCGGACCGAATGGTTGCAAGTTCGGACCGCGGTCAATCAGCAGACGAATCGGTTGTTCGAAGTGAAGGCACAGTCCGCATTTGTGACCCGACTCGCGTTGCTGCTTAACAAGTACAATCGCTGGTTGTGGGTGTGGGGTGTGTTCGCTGGCTGCATGGTCTTGGCCGCCTATTGGTTGAGTGCTCGGCAATACTTTCGCCGACTGTTCTGGGTTTGGCGGGGCAAATTGCTGGGGCGAATCGGGTTGCTCGCGTTGGTGTTGGCCGTCCCGGCGGTTCCGTTGGTCGTGATCTTCCTGTTCGGCAACCGGACGTATGAGTCGCTGGTCTCGCTCGGTTCCGGTCAGCAGAGTTCCCCGCGAAAAGTCATGGCCGCCGAAATCCAAGCCGTCGAGCAAGCGATCGTGCGGGAAGACTTAGAACGCAAATCGCAAGAGGCACACACCGACTACGAGCGGCTCAAGGAGCAATGGAAAAGTGACGTCCTCAACGTGCTGAGTGCACCGTCGGCGGGCGACCAGCCCGAACGCTGGGCGACCGCTTGGATCGAATCCCGTCAGGCCATCCAAAGCTTCGAAGAGAACTTGACGCTTTTGCAGGCCTTGACCAACGGTTTGGACGCCGACCTCACACGGTTGGAGGAATTGAATCAGGAGCTCGGGACTCATCAGACGGATTGGGCGAACGTCGTCCGTACTCGCCAACTAACGAGCGGTTTTCTCGGTGCGGGATTGCTCGTTGTCTATGCCGGGCTCAGTTCCATTTTGTTATCAAAACTTCGGCGGGCAAAGAAAGAGAACGCCAAAACCTGTCCACGATGTTTGGGCGTTGGCAAACTCGAAACGGTTGAAGGGAAGGCGTCGCACCGACTCGGCGACGGCCAACTCCGTTGCGTGAACGTCATCAGCGAGGAACCATACGAAGAGTGCGAATTCGTCTTCAATGCTTCGTACCGCGACCGCACCAAGTTGGGGTTTCCCGCATTGGGGGTGGCGTCGTCTGGGAAGACGCACTGGATGTCGATGGTCTATCGAGAATTAAATCGCGGGCGTTGTCCCGAGCAAGTTCACTTTGAACGCGTCCGCTCGGCGGCTTCCTCGCAGTTCGATACGCTCGTCGAGCAACTCCTGCACAGCCGGATGCGACCTGCCGCCAGTCGAGCGAACCGTCTGCCACACCCTTTGATTTTTAGCTTTCGTGACAACGATCGGTTCGGGAAATCGAACGTGCTCACAAGTCTGTTCGATTACGCCGGGCAAGTGACGATTGATACCGAGCATCATCACCGGTTCCGGGCGTTAAACGCGGACGGTTATTTCTTCTTCCTCGATCCCACCCTTCCCGAGGAACAGCAGGTCCAAGCGTTATCGAATTTCCGTGAGGACTTGCGACTGCATCGGCGAGTGAAAGACGGGCAGCAAATCCACTCGCCGGTCGCGTTGTGTCTGACGAAACTCGATTTGATGGTCAATCAGGGTTTTGGGCAAGGCAGCGATGTGGTCTCGCAGTTCTACGAGGAATTGGATCGGATCGACACCGAATACAAATCGTTTAGCTTGGCGATCATCGAACAGCGTTCGCAGCTGACAGCGAACATGCGGGAAGTCATTTGGCCCGGGTGGAATATCGAACGCGAAATTCGCAATTTGTTCGGCGAGCGTTACGCGTTCTTTCCTCTGACGCCGGTAGGGTTGGATCGGCCCGGTGTGGATGACCTGAGTCAACGCAATATTGAACCCTATGGAATTTTGGAGCCACTTGTCTGGCTGCTACACATGAATGGTTATCCGGTCCTGGACTGAGTACGTGTGACCGGCGAATTGACCGGAATGGAATTGACGACGTGAGTTGGAACGGACGATGAGCGATTGGCCGATTGCCAGCGAATATAGCAACATGCTGCAGAATCCGCAGATCGCATTCCGTGACGCGGACCTCAAGGCGTGCGTCGTCGAATCCAACACGAAAACGCATCAACCGAAGGCCCGCTCGGGGGCATTTGCAGCTGTTTACAAGGGAGGCATCCGCGGTCGTGGTGATGTCGCCATCCGCGTCTTCACACGAGCCTCCGGACGGGAACACCGCGACCGCTACTCTGCAATTAGTCATTACCTCAACGGTCTGAATGGATCGCTTCCCGATTCCCTCGTCGGTTTTCGCTTCCACGAGCAAGGCATTCGCGTTGCCAGCAAAGGCGGGAAATGGTTTCCGCTGCTGACGATGGAGTGGGTGCCCGGTTCGCCGTTGTTCGATTGGGTCCGCAAACAATGTCACGATCAAAACTCGCGGGCACTGGGTGATGTCTCCGAGAAGTGGATCAATTTAATTGATCAGCTGTGCAAGGCGCGAATTGCTCATGGCGATTTGCAACACGGCAACGTGATGGTCACGCCCTCGAACCAACTCAAACTGGTCGATTATGACTGCATGTGCGTTCCTGTGTTGGAAGGCCAACCGAATTTAGAGATCGGCGTCGAACCGTACCAACATCGCGAGCGGAACGAACATACGAAACTCTATCCCGGCTTAGACAACTTTTCGGCGTTGTTTATTCTCGTCGTGTTGCGTGCGTTGACGGCTCGCCCGCGACTGTGGTTCACGTACAACGAACCGGGGCGCGAAGAAGATCTGTACGACAAGTTGCTGTTCCGTCGACAAGACTTCGACGAACCGACCCGATCTGCCCTGCTCCGCGACTTACAGCGTCTGCCGGACGAAAAGGTCCGTCGTTGGTCTCAGGAGTTAGCGGACCTATGGCATGGACCGCTTTTGCAAGTGCCGGCCCTGCAACAGTTCGTTTGCGACTATGACAAAGTCCGCGAGCTACTCAGTCGTCACGCCTTCGACGAGGCACTTGCGTTGGTGAACCGCAGAAACGCACCGGCGGATTTGCAGTCTCAGTTGAACCACGCCGAGCAACGTGTCAAACGTCGCGAACAGCTTGAACAAGCCGTCCGGACTGGAGACGAGGCGGCGATGGCAAGACTTTACGATCCGAAACTTCTCGATCAATACCCGCGTGCGAAGGCCGCCGTCGCCCAAGCCCGCCATGCCGCAAAAGTTCTGCCGATTCTGAACCGGTTAAGACAAGCCCGGCAATCCGGCGACGGCAGCACATTGATTCGAATTTGGGATGAGAATCAAGCAGTGCTTTCTAGTCGCGCAAGTGCAAAAGAGTTCCAGTCCGAGGTTGCCCGGTGGCGTGAACGACAATCGCTCGCGGAAACCGTGTTGCGAGTTGCCACGAAGTCTCCTTGTGATGTGGCGTTGCTCAAGAGGCATTGGGAACAATTGAAACGACTCGGGGGGCATCCGAAAGTCGATCGACAAGCCGCTTCGATTCAGCGATTGATTGCCCGTCATGAGGCCTTGGCCGCGTTCTTGAAACTTCCCAAATCGGCTACACTCGCCAGCGATCAAGCAATCGTGTCCGCCTGGAAAGAGTCGCTGTTCGCCAATTGGAGCGATGCTGAAAAACACCGGCCGCAAGTCCGGGCAGCCCAGCAACGCATCCGTCAATTTCAAGCTATTGAAAAGGTAATTCGTCAGCACGATGGCAATCAGCCGACACGCGTTGGTGAAGAGGCAATTGCGAAATTAGACGCGGAACTGGCGGACGGTTATCACCCCGCATCACAAGGACGTATCGAACAAGCCGCCCACCGGTTGCGTGCCATCTCGCGGTTGGAAAAAGCGTGTCGTCAGCGGGTGCCGTCGAAAATCTCCGTCGCGATGGCATGGCGGGCAGTCCGAGCTGCCGATGCCGAGTCGCTCGCCGATCCCGAGACCAAAGCCCGTGCCAACGAGGCGATGGCTCTGGCACCACTACTACAGAACCTGAGCCGAATTTCGCTCGATGATCCTCCGAGTCCCGAACGTGATCAAACTCTGCTTGAGGCGTGGGATCCTCGCCTGAACGACTGCACCGAAGCGGAACCGTGGAAGAACGCCTGGAACGAAGCACGGGAACGCAAAATGCTTCTGAGGACGCTCGACCTCGCAATCGCTAAGGAAGATGTACTCGTCATCGGCAAATGTGTTGCGTCGCCGGTGCTCGCAAATTGGCCGTTCACACCCGAGCAAAAACGGCACATTGCGGTTGCTAAGACGGCATCGCAAGGGATGACGGCGTTGATCGAGGTGCTGCGGACCGGTCAACGCGAGCGATTCGTCGATCAATTCAACATGCGAGTCGTGACGAGGTTTCCGGAACCGTTCCGCAAGTACGGCCACACGCTTCGGGAGTGGATACCGAACGTAATCGCCCCTCGAAGCATCAACGGACTCGCCATGCCGACGCTTAGAAACTCGTGCATCCGCCGATTGCCGGGGTCTTCACCGGGCTGGGAAATTAAATGGACTTGGCCGGAACCCCGATTCACCGACGCATGTTTAGTCAAACTTTGTCCGTCGGCTCCGGCAGCCGATGCGAGACCGGACTCCGTCGACAGCGTCTACGAACTGAAAGTCACTCGGAATGCCTATGAAGTTAGTGGCGGAGGACGATTGACACTTCGCCCTCTCAAAGCTCGTCTCAATTGGAAAGGCATGTATGTCGTTGTATGGGCCAGCTTTGATGTTCCCGAAGAAACACTAACGAGTGAACCATTGATTTTAGGCCAACTACCATGACAACGTTTTGATTTCACTTAACACCCGACACCGGACGACGCGACTTGAACAGGTCCCTTTAATGACCGAACCGACAGTTCATCAGCTCTATTGCACACATTGCACCTATGCCACATCGTACCTGCATCAACGCGGCGACGAAGCGGTCGGTCAGCAAGTCTTCGAGTATAGTACGCGATCGGGTTCCGTGGCTCGTGAGCATAGTCACGATTACTTTCGGCAAATTGAACCATATATGTACTATCATCTGCCGAGTGATTTGCCGGCGGCTGATGCGACAAAACACGATGCGGACACAACAAGTCACTGGCGACGTTTACTCTATATGCCCTCAGTCGGAGGCTTGAGGATCGTTGCACAAGTTGCCTACCGCACGACAGACACGAAAGGCCGCCCCGGCTCCTATTTTTCTCACGTCCTTTGTTCCGAAAATAGTGACGGTCAAGAACCTGGCTGGACGGCTGTTGATGCTCTCCGGCTTTGGGGGAGCGATGGCTGGGTTGATACTGATCAGGCAGACCTGCCATTCCAGTTGCCGACATTCAACCACATCGCTGAACTGAATGGCTCCACAGAGCCGATTATCAATGACGAACTCCTGCTTAGCTATTTGCGTCAACCGGCCTCTGCTCATGCGCCGAGTATTGATGTTCGGGGAACCGTCCCCATACGTTTCTGGCAAAAGACACCCCAGCAGCGTCAGCAACTTCTAAGCGACACGCTAACAGGGTTCCTCGATCTCAACCTCGAACGACGACAGACGATGTTGTTAGCCGTTGAGCCGAGCCTGGCGGCACTCATTTTCTACGGCGTCGCTCGACTGCTTCCACGCACTGGAATTGGTGAATGGCTAAGTTTTTCGACATTAGAAGGAATCGAAGATCGACCGCAAACGACGCTTGCAGCAACAACGTTCTATCAGCCACAACACGGGCGACTGCCAAGTGAGGCCTCGCACAATCGCGGGTTTGCGATCAATACATTTCAGGACGACGATTCCGCAATTGATCGTTCGACACCATGTGCAAACTACGCAAAGTCAATTGTCGAGCGACTTGTTAACTATGGGTTCGCTGACATAGATGCGTTTATCCACGATATGGAGTCGATGCAAACAACCGACAAGTCCGATCTCGTCGAAATGCTACAAAGCGTTATCTTGGCAGATCGTGCGATGATTGCAGCGGAAACGCCGAAGTTTCAGCAAGATCTGCGTTCGATCCCTTCCGGACGGGCCTCTCGCAAACTTTGTCAAGAGGTCGGGAAGAAACTCGTCAAGTTGAGAGAACAGTCGTCGTCATCGCGTGACAAAGTGACAACGCAATCAACTAGCAATGGACCATTGCAACGAGAGACTAGTTTTCAAGAACTTTCACAGCATCCAGATCGCTCTCTAGCGATTGTTCGATTGCTCAATCAGCAGGCCGAAGTCTCGAAAGAAGTTCAAGAAGTCATTCGGTTGCTCTTGATCGACGTGATTCAAAAGAACTCTGAACGGCTGACAGAAGTTTTAGAGTCGCAGGAGATTTCCATCGCGATACGTGTGGCTCTGTTAGAGCGAGCCATTCGAAAAGCCAATCAGATTCCCGCCGATTGTCCTGGACTATGGTCTCCTTCCCATCGAGAAAATCAGCAGCCGCTCTTCGCGGAACTGCTCTCTCGTCAGCCTATCGATCAATGTCGCAAATATTTGGCTTTGCTACTGCAGAAAGCGATGACCCGCGAAGAAGTGGAAGTCGTTTGCTCCGCGTTGTCCAAAAAGGGGACCGATGAGGCGAATCGACTACTAGTTTGGTTCGTCGACCAAATTGTTCTCGCGGCAAGTAATCAGCCAGAGTCAACGAAGTCGCTGCTAGTCGCGATTCGAGAGTCAAAGTCAATTCGACAATGTGTGTTTGAAGTCTACGCCGATCGTGTGGCCAACGAACAGCGTGAAGACTTGAGTCCACTCGGCACTGCCTTGGCAAGTCGGTTAAATGAGTTGCCGGAAGAGCGTCGGTTTGACAAGACATTAGAACTCTTGATTGATGCCAATCCATTATTGAACACCGAGCTGAATGCTAGAGTGGTCGGTTGGCAAGGAGTTCGAAAGGCTCTTGAGGAGATCGATCAGCTTCAATCACGACAAGGAACTGTTGAACGGTTGAAGTCATTTGCGCGTCGAAAGCAACGGTCAGAGCAACTCGACCACGCGAGTCACGAATTAGTCTGCCATGCGCGATACGCAATGCCCGATTCTGAACTCGAAGATGATCCAGATGGGAGTCATCGGACTACGGCGGTGTTGTTGGTTTGCGATCGAGTATTGCAACAGAAACCATTGCCTGCCAACGTTGTCTCTCGTATTCGGAAGGGGTTCACCAGGGACGGTCAAGACGAACCGTTTCCACGGGTTACACAACCCCATGCAAACTCAACCGAGCGACCAAAGGATAAGCTTGCTGCAATCAAGAACCCGCTTGTGATTGGCAGTCTAGTCATGATCGGGGTGGTCGGCGTATTGATTGTCATGTTTCGCCCAGCTGTTCCTGAAGATGTCGAGTCGCCGGTTGCTCCAATCGATGTCATGGCGAAGCAGACTTCGGCTCATGACAATGTTGATCCGCAGGAGTCTCATTCTCAGCAAATTCCAAGTCAGTCCGAGAATCTCACTCAGAGCGAAGTTGAGTCGCAGACTCCTCTCGAACCTGTCTTACTGGTGGCCAATCAGGATGCGTCACATACAACGGATGCGGTTGGTGCTCCCAAAACGATTGAGAACACAAACTCGCCGACGGCAGTTGGAAGTTCAGAGGATCAGGGAACAACTGCAGACGATACTCGGGTCGAGACTAACGTTGAAGGGAAAAAGGGTTCGCCGCCGGAGTCGGAACCCGTATCGGTGCTGCAACTCTCAAAAGATCAGAAGGAGACGGATGGTCGAAAGCTCTACTATCTGTCATTGCCTAAGGGTTCGGATGAATGGACACCATTTGCGAAACTGCCTGCAGGCCAGGCGGTTCGTAGACTAACGCTGCATCTGGCGGATGAAAAAGTTCTTGAGGTGGACCAGAAACACAACGAGACCTTACTCGTTTTGGCACACGTGCGGGCACCCATTGTTGCAGAGGACGCTGACAACACCGTTTCACTTGGTTTTCGTTGGAATCGCGAGACGAATGCACTTGAATGTCGTTGGCAAGATGTTGGCGAGATGGCGGCAAAAGAATCGTTGGAACGAATGTTTCTTTCAAGTTTGCTGCAGGTGGACTGCAGGCGAGATCAGTACTTTCTTTCGTTTCTCGGTCCGATCAAAGCTAAGGAGCCATTGAGACTTGCTGGTAGGTTGCCGATTGAAGAGCCTTTGATACACACTCTGTTCCCGTCGGTGCGAGTGCCGATTGGTGATGACGAGCAGCAGTCGATTATCGAGCCGTCACGTCGCGAACATCCGCGGATTGAAGACTTTATCCAGTTGCCCGATGTTGAGCAATCTCGTGTAGGCTTGCTTCACGATTTATATCATGCCGTGCATTGCATCAACTGGACGCTTCGCAAATCGAATCTTCTGGCCTTGGAAAATCAGGGCGTTTTAGATTCCGTGGCTAAACAACTTCAGAAGCAGACAAAGGTTCTGCGAACTGTCGCTAGTGGAATTCAGTCGCCAGGAGAGCTTACACACGACCCGCGTTCATATCTCGATGTCGAATGGCTTCTGCCATCGGATGGGAGTGGTCGGGACGTCGATACACGACGTTTTCCGCTGGTTCCTGGGCGAGATGATGTTCGACTCATCCCAGCGGAGTTGGTGGTACAGGTTTCGTCGAAGGATAAAATTGTGTTTACCGGCCGGGCTCCGTCGGGAACGAGTGGGAGGACATATCGTTATTACGTTCGATATCCTGATACGCTCGATCAGGCCGACGCGGATCGGGTTTATGAACTGCAGTTCTATAGTAAGCAGCCAAGGCTGCAAGCACTGAGGGGCGATGTGAATTCAGAGGTTGCGTCATCCAAACTCTATTGCCGGATGAGAGTTCGGTTTCGGAAGAGTGCAAGCCGTCCGAAACTGAGTGAGCGGTGTGCAAAACTTAGTGACCTACTTTGGAAGTTTAGTGCTGATATCAACTTGATCAGTAACGATGGCCGTGACAAACTACAGTCGGCCGCGTCTTATTTTCGTGACGATCCTGATAAACACTCGTTGACTTGGCAAACAGACCTTTACGATGTGGTCCGGGATGAGATTCTTGCGACCGCCGATGAGATCTATCATTTGTCATATGAGCCGTATGCCAGTGAGGTTCGTCAAACGCTGGGCGTGACGCCTCATTTTTCAGGGACGCTCTATCAAGTTATCGGTGGTGAAGTGCAGGAGGAGGCTCGGCTGGTGAAAGGAGGGATTCTGGTGGAAGCGATTCAGGCCCCATGATTGTGCGCTTGTCTCGATCGGTGGTTCGATGAGGGCTGCTAGGTCAATTGTTTTTCGTTGGTTGAGTGGGATACCCGCTCGACTATTTTCAAACGTTACTTTCGAGTGGTCGGTAATGAAGGTTTTAGTTCTCTTATTTATCGGTGCCGTTCCACTACTCGTTGCGACGCCTACAAAGTTTTTGGCTATGGAGTCCATCGCGGGTGATACTCAGGGTGTGGCGGCGATCGATGTTGGTCTGCTGCGACAGCGTGTGAACGATCAGACTGTAGGGCTAAAGAATTTGGTCGATGTCAATCAACAGTCGATTATTGACTTAAAAGGCGTTGATTTTCTTTCTACGGAACCCCTGCCTGATTCTGTTTCGGAGGTATCTATTGACTCGCAGGCTGCTCGTGATTGGACCGAGGCGATTACGAGAGGCTGGCTGTCCATTCGAGATGCACATATTGGGGTTGGTCAGTTCGTTAGTGTTTATCGTCGAACGTTTGACGACTTCCCGTCCGAATATGATGCATTGGCGAAGTTTAGTCAGACTGATCTCGTTGATAATCCTTTGCGAGCGGTCGCTGGTGGCCGAGAGTTAATGCGGCAAGTTGATGCTCATCGAACTCGTTTGGCTGTTCAAATTGAAGTCGCGGAAGATCTACAAGCTGCGAAGTTGAAATGTGATCAGGATAGTTATCGTGAGTGTCTCAACATTCTACAAAGGATTGATCGAAGTCAGTTGTCGCCGGATGCCCTTGCGGAAGTTGCGGAACTCGAACGCCGAAGTCGGTTTGGGGATTATTGGCAGAATCAGCCCGACGCGGTTCCGGTGACTTCAGCGACGCTCGATCAGCGACTTGCGTTTCTGCAGAAGTCTCCTGCTGCGATGACAGCGTCGGAGGAGGCACAGATTGAGCGATTCCGAATGGCATTGGAAGCCGACGAATGTCAGTTGAAGATGGCGGAACTTCGGGAACTCGATACGACAGATGTCGCGATGTACTTGGCGACGGCGACGTCGACGGCGACTTGCGAGGTCAATCGTAAAGCCGTGAGCGAAGCACTTCGCCAATGGGTTGCTAAGTCGCTTGTGGTGTCCCAGATTCCTACGAGCATGCCGCCGATTTTAGAGACGCGACGAAACAACGGCGAGTTTCTGGCAGGGGTTTTTGATCGAGGCGCGGGACAAGCGAACTACTATTGGTACTATGATACGCTGGCCCGTAAACGAGAGAACAAACGATGGAACGAACAGCTTTATGTTAAAACCTCTCAGAATCGAGGAAACATCGTCGATCATCCGCAAACGCCATTTCCTATTCGCTCGGCGTTAGCATTCAATAAGCAGCGAGATGAGTTGTTGAGTCACATCGAATCGGAGTTGGCTTGGAACCAGATGAGCGATCTGTGTTGGCAACTGAATCGTGAATTGAGTGTCTATCGACAAGGGCAACCGAGCGGTTGGGATGAGTACGAGCGAGCCCTCGGTGAGCGGTTGCCGGAATTGCAATTTGATGAGTGTGCAAAATTTGTCGATGAGATCTTAGACAATTGGGATACAGTAACTGAGCTGCTAGTCGACGAGGCAAACGATTAAGTGTTCATGCTTGTAGTATGCCAAGTCACATAGAAACGAGCCTGTTCGTTGGCGTTGAAGAACGTTACTCGTACACGTCTCTCAACCTTTCACTTCACTTCGACATCTAGGATGTTTCGTCCATGTATTCGCAAGAAATCTCTCGAACCACGCCCGCGTGTTTTTTGTTTTTGCTCGATCAGTCTTATTCGATGGACGAGCCGTTGGGCGGTTCGGATCAGCGGAAATGCGATCAGTTGGCCGATGTGATGAATGGTTGGCTGCAGAATATGATTATCAAGGCGAGCGGTGAGTCGGGGGTCAAGGATTGGATGCACATCGGTGTGATCGGTTACCGGACTGATGATCAAGGCAACGCAATCATTACATCTGCATTGAGTGCGCCACTCGACGATCGGGCGTTGATTCCGATTAGCGAGTTCAACGATCATCCGCTCCGCATCGAAGACCGTGAGCAACAGATGTACGATGACGAGACCGGAGAGATGACTTCGTTTCCCGTGCAGATTCCGGTTTGGGTCGATCCGGTGATGGAAGGTGGCACGCCGATGTGTACGGTGCTGCATTATGCGTATGAAGTCTTAGAAGCCTGGATTTCCGATCATCAGGACTGTTTTCCTCCCATCTTGATTCACATCACCGATGGTGAATCTCAAGATGGAGATCCGATTCCGTATGCAGAGCCGATTCGAGCACTTGCGACCGATGATGGAAACGTGTTGTTCTTCAACTGTCACCTTTCGATGACAGCTGCCGACCCCTTCATTTTTCCGCATAGTAATGAAGTGTTACCGGAGGAGTTGGCGCGAACGCTGTTCGAGATGTCGAGTGTGTTGCCGGAGTCGATGTGTGAGCGGGCCATTCAGGAAGGGTTTTCAATTCAGCCGGGTGCACGCGGCATGGTGTTTAATGCGGATATGATTAGTCTGCTTCAATTCCTCGATATGGGAACCCGCGTGGCGAAGAACTTGCGTTGAACCGAATTGCCTGGCCATGATTTCCTCAAGGGAGACGCTCTATGACGAACAGCACTGTGGAAAGCCCGGGATGTGTCATTCTATTGATCGATGAGTCGGCGGCAATGGAGTCGCCGTTGCAGGAATCCGCGGGTCCGATTGGCGGTAGCACGCCGGGAAAAACGCCGAAGTCGCGTGCGGAGAGCGTCGCGACGGCCGTCAACGCTGTTCTCAAGCGATTGGCAAACGGCCCCGATTTTGATCTCGCGCTGGTGGGATATCGAACGCAAGATGATGAGGCGATCGTTGAGACACGCTGGGGGGGAGCGTTGGCCGGTCGTCAATTTGTCGCGACAGCGGAATTGGCTGACACCCCGATTGTAGTCGAACAACGCGTGCGAAAACTGCCGAACCCCGCCGGTTTTGGTCCGCCGATTGAAGACCCAGTCGACTTCCCAGTTTGGTACGAACCGAACACCGGTGGCAAAGCGGCTCAGGTCGCGGCGTTTCGGTACTGTCGAGAACTATTGGAGGAGTGGGTGAGTTCGGCCGGACCGAATCCGGGTGTGCCGATGATCGTGCACATCTTTGCGGGCGGAACGGGTGACGGCAATCCGCATCAAGCGGTGCAGGACATCATGACGCTCGATTGGCCGACCGGTTCACCGTTGGTACTGCAAGCTCATTTGTGTACATCTCAAACGGTGCCGCCGACGTTGTTCCCTTCGAATCGATACTACCTGCCAGTCGGTCCGCAGAAGGATCTATTTTCACGATGTAGTCCGTTGCCCGGTTCGCTCCTCGCGGCTTTGAAAGAGGATAAGTTCACGATCCAGGAGAATGCCGTTGGCATGATGTACCACGCTCGGATGTTGGACATCGTGAAGTTTTTAAAGTTGATCGACACACACACTCAGAATTGGCCGGCCCGACCCGTTCTGAATACGATTCCACTAGCCGACACAATCGCTGCCGACGATACGGTTGTGGAAACGGTGTCTGAAGAATTGTCGGGTTCCTTGCCGGAAGTCGACACGACCGAGGATACCTATGAAGCGATGCCGTTTGACGATCACGATATCTTTGATGAGTCGGCTTCGGAACTAGAACAAGATTCAACCCTCGAAGTGGAGCGGGCGGCGGTGGTGGTGCTGCTGTTGGATCGCTCGCTTGAGAATCCTTACGATGGTAATACGGCCAGTGCGTTTGCGCGGTTGCAAGACCATGCAAACGATTTGCTGGGTCGAATGGCGAAGAAACGTAGTGGCCAACTTTCGGTTGCCGTTGTGTCCTATGGGACGGATGTTGCGGGGGATTCCGAAGTTCGCACGACTTGGGAAGGCGATCTTGCGGGGCAAGTGCTAGTCAGCGATGCGGATTTGGCCGAGGGTGCATTGCGTGTGGAGGAGTTCGAACAACAGGTTCCGAACGGTGTCGGCGGATTGATGACGGTACCCGTGAAGAAATCCGTTTTCGTCGAGCTGGAACCGACTGCTGCCACAACGATGAGTGAGGCAACTGCCGCTGTGAGTGAGATCTTGCTGGGATGGTGTGACAATCATCCGCAGAGTTGTTTGCCTCCGGTTGTGATTCACCTCACGCGGGGCGAATTCGAACCCGGCGAAATCGCTGCTGCGATGACAGAACTCTGTACCGCTGAAACGGCCGCGGGCTCGACGTTGGTCTATCATCTCGTCGTTACCGAGCAGCCACACGCTTCGGTGGTCTTTCCGGCGTCCAACGAACAGTTGGAACCCGGTCCGTTGCAAGAACTGTTCGAGCACACGAGTTTGCCCGTCGACGTGGAGCGGTTAGCGAGTGAGAAACCACAGATCATGCAACCGACTTCGCGGGGCCTCGTCGTCAATGGCAAGATCGATCTGATTCTCGATGCCATTTATGCACAACTCGAATCGGAATCCTGACCGTTTTCCTTCATCTGTTTGCGCTGGCTGCGGGGGAAATAATTCTATGAGAGTTCCTGACAAAGGTTCCAGTTCGCATGCTTTTTGATGTCCGCACGTTGCACACGCCGAAGGATCGTGAGTACGCCGCCGAGTATGAGGATGCCTATTATGTAAGCGGCGAGCGAGGTTTTGCGGCCATCGCAGATGGTGTTTCGTCGGCAATCTTTTCGCGACAATGGGCCAAAATTCTGACCAAGGCCGCTGTTGAAACGCCGCCGGATTTGTACGCGGAAGGCTCGTTACAGGCGTGGTTGGAGGAACGCCGTCGGGAATGGGTCACGTTGATCGATATTCCCAACTTGCCTTGGAATCAACGTCAAAAATTGCAACAGGTTGGCGGGGCGTTTTCCACGCTGTTGTGGGTCGAACTGTACGACGAAAACGATACTGTCGAAGTGGCCGACGAAGAACCCGTCGAACCGAAGCCGTTCCGGTTGAGGTGCTTTGCAGTCGGTGACTGCTGTTTGTTTCATGTGCGGGACGGTCGGATTCTGCAAAGTTTTCCGCTGACCGATTCTGCAAGTTTCGACGCCGATCCGATCTCGATTTGCAGTGTGAACCTCAATCGCGACCATTGCTTGGAGTTCTCGGCACTCGACGAGTATTGCCAAACCGGTGACTTGCTCGTGCTGTGCACCGATGCGATTGGCAAGTGGGCGATGTCCCGCATCGAAGCCGACGATCCGCCGAACTGGGAAACCTATTGGAGCATGTCGCACGAGGATTGGTTAAAGGAGATCACGCAATTGCGGGTCGATCGCCAAATGCGGTACGACGACACCACGCTGGTGCTGTTGAAGGTCGGTGTGGAACCGGAAGTTGTCGAACCGATTGACGACGCGGAAACTGCTCTCGTGATGTTGCAGTTCACGGACGACGGCTTCGAAACGGCCGGACCGGATGACCCGACCGACGCAGCGATCGAGACTGCGGTGTTCATGTCGGATTGCGAACCGGCGAGTGATGCCGAGGACTGGCTGAGTGCAGACGACGTGTTCTCAGTTGTGGCGTCTGCCGACGAGTGGAACGCGAGTCCCGACCTGATTGTGGAAAACGGACGCTATCCCAATCAAGATGATAGTGAGACCGACGATGCTCAGGAGGCGGAGGAGTCTTCTGAGCCATAAGGGTGTCGAGACACATCGCGAATGTAACAAGGTTGACCGAATGAAAATCGATCTGTTGGCACTTTACCAAAAGACGTTGCTCGGCGGTTTGGGCGGGCTTTTCGGTTGGTTGCTCATTACGTTGTTCGCGGGCTTCTCGTCGGAATCCGCGTTTCTGTTGTACGTGCGAGTCGCGTTGACGGGCGGTTTGATTGGTGTAGCCATCGGGGCGGCGTGCGGTGGATGGGATGGATTATTTCGCGATCGTTCGCCACGCCGGCTGATGCGAGGGGCCGGAATTGGAGCCGTCATCGGTTTGATCGGGGGAGCGGTTGGGTTGGTGATCGGTGAAGTCATTTTCGGTTTGGCGGGTGGTGGATTGTTTCCCCGGGCGATTGGTTGGGGCATCTTCGGCGCGATGATCGGCACGAACGAAGGCGTCTCGAAACGGATGCCACAGAAAACGCGGTTCGGTGCGTTCGGCGGTTTGCTGGGTGGGCTGATCGGTGGCAGCACATATGAGTTCCTCGCCACTGGGTTGCAAGGAATTGGTCTCGGACGCGACACGTCGATCGCTGTCGGCGGTGCCGTGGGTTTGGTGTTGCTGGGCATGTTCATCGGCCTATTAATTGGCTTAGTGGAAGACCTGCTGCGGGCGGCGTGGTTGCTGTTCACAACCGGGCGGTTTGAAGGCCAAACCCGCACACTCGACCCGGCGAAATCCGAGACGATCGTCGGGCGGTCGGAACTGGCCGATATTTGCATTCTGGGTGATCCGCAAATGGCCACGCATCATGCCCGTTTGATTCCCACGGGTGGCAGTTTCGTCCTTGAGGCGATCGACGGAGAAATCCAAGTCAACCAGCAACCCGTCACGCGACACACCTTGGCTGATGGTGAACTCATTCAAATCGGTTCATCGCGTGCTCGTTTCCAACTCGGCGGATCGAAGACATAGTTCCCGCCGCGGGCAGCAGCAAACTACGACCGACCACACAACTTCCTGAAAGACCACCATGAAAAAATTTGTCATCTCCGGAGGGCTGTTTTTGGCGGCGATTCTGTGGGTCGGTGTCCTCAGTTTGCTCACCCGAAGCGGCAGCGAGGAAACCGTAAGCGTACCCGCTGCCGACGGTTCACAAGCGACGATTCAGCTGATCGACAAGTCGCAGTTCTATAAGGACAATGAAGGACAAATCGCGTTACAGATGGCGATTCTCGGACCGGATCAGCAACCAATTCCCGGGTTGTCACCCAAGAATTTGCGGTTGAAGGAAGAAGGTATTCCCGTGCCGGTGAAGTCGTTCCAAGGTCCGGGGATGCAGGCAATCAATGTGTTTCTGGTAATCGATGTCAGCGGCAGCATGGGCGAAGGGCTGAAGATGGAAGAGGCCCGACAAGCTGCCCTTTCAGCCGTCGATGAACTGCGTGTGGATCGGGATCGGATCGGCGTCATCGCGTTTGACGATCGGTTCGACGTGATTCATCCGCTCTCGGAACTCACGACGGAATCGAAATCGCGATGTCGAGAAAGTCTGCAACGGTTGCAACCGCGTGGCGGCACATTGATCGGTCCGCCGACATTGGGGGCGTTGGATTTGTTCAAGCAGTCTGAAGTCGAAGGCGCGAAGTTGTTGATGGTGATGACCGACGGCGAAGACGAGCAACTGCCCGACAGGCTTGAGCAAATCGCTGGGGCCAGCGACGCCGGAGGCGTGCCGGTATTTGCAATTGCCTTCGGAAGTCGGCATCCGTTGGCGGAACAGGTACTGCGAGACCTGGCTTCGCGATGCTCTGGCGAGTACTACTTCGCGCCGACCGGGGAGAAGCTCGCTGAGATTTATCGGTCGCGTGTGCAAGATGCGAGCGAGCAATTTCTGATCACGTACAATTCCCCTTGGCCGGATGACGATGGATTGAGTCGGCAAATTCAAGTCGAGATCGAGACCCCCTCGGGAACGTTGGAGGCGAGCGGACAGTATCAAATCGGCCCGATCATCGCCGGTGGGATTCGCAAAGCACCACGCGTGGCCGCCATCGCCGGGGATGAGCCTATCGAAGCATCCGGCGGCGGATCGAAAGCGCTGCAGATCGTGATGTTTTTGGTCCTACTCTGTGTCTTGAGCGGCGGACTCGTTGCGTCAGAATTGTCGCCGCAATTGCGGAGCCGCTTGGGAACGGTCGCAACTGCTCCGGAAGCACCAGTATCGAACAGGCCGTTGGTTTCACCAAAACCGGCCCCTCCGCCACCGAAGCGTCCCACGTTGCCAGGCCGGACCACAAGTTCGCCCGCTGCTGTTGGTCAGTCACCAACGACAACTCCACCCGCTGTTGGGGGAAAGGTCAGTGGCACAGTGCCGCCGCCTCCGCCCGTTCCGCGTCCGGTGGCCCCTGCCACCCCGTCGTCGCAACCGTCGGTTACGAAAAAAACACCACCACCACCAGCCGCACGCGGCACACAAAAAATTTCTCCAATTCCACCACCACCTCCGCCACCCGGCAAAAAACCGCAAGGGGAGTGAATCCATTCTCGAATTATCGACAGTTCGAAATTTTGCTGTCCGCTCGAGACAACGAAAGTTGATCTTTCGGTCTAGCGTGTTGCGGTCGTCGGACGCCTTACGTTTATAGTTATCGATCGTGTGTCACGTCCAACGATGTGATATGATTGCCGGAGACAACGTAGGCCGTAACACGATCTTCAATGTCTGCGGAGGACGTGTAACACTAATGTTCGCACCTCCGTGAGACAAAACCCGCTAGAAAATAGACACGGTTCTAGACTCCGAAGTTGCCCGAGTGAAGACGGGGGTTTCCAACATATGACGGTGGCGATGTCTTGCCCGCACCCTGGGTGTGGAGAAACCTTTCGCGTTACGAAAGCACAGTTGCAGCGGGGCGTCCGTTGTCGGTTTTGTGGTCGTGTAATTGGCCCAGAAGTCGCAGCGAGTACGGTCGGTGGGAACGCAGCCGAATCGACTGTGTCACCCGAGAAACCTCGACCGCAGTCGCCCGGTCGACAACGGTCGAAAAGAACTCCGACTGGTCCACCGCCGAAGCTTGTCGGTGGGTACCAGATCGATGAAGTCTTGGGACAGGGAGCATTCGGGACGGTTTATAAAGCGACTGATCCCGAGCTAGAACGATCGGTTGCGTTGAAACTCCCGCAGGCACACACGCTAGACTCGCCGAAGGCTCGTGAGCGATTCTTGCGAGAGGCAAAAGCGGCCGCTCGGCTTCGGCATCCGCATATCGTGCCGGTGTTCAAGGCCGGTCAGACGGCGGAAGGGCTGTACTACATTGCGTCGGCGTTCATCTTCGGACGCACGCTTGATGAACACATCGATCACAAACCTGTTGAGCCAAGACGCACCGCCCGAATCGTCCAGCAGATCGCAGAAGCTCTGCAATACGCTCACCAAATGGGCATCATTCACCGGGATGTCAAGCCGCAGAATGTGTTGATCGACGAACGTGACGAACCTCAGTTGATGGACTTCGGTCTCGCCCGGCTGGAACAAACGTCGGAGAAGCAAACTCGGGAAGGCAGCGTGCTCGGCAGCCCAGCATACATGTCTCCTGAACAAGCACGGGGTGCCCAGGATGATGTCGGTCCGCCGACCGATCAGTATGCCGTGGGGGTTGTGCTCTACGAAATGTTGACCGGGCAGATTCCATTTAGCGGTCCGCCTCAAGTCGTCATTGCGAATGTGTTGTCTCAAGATCCGCCACGCCCGAGTTCCATCGAATCGCGTGTGCCGATCGACTTGGAGACGATCTGCCTGAAAGCGATGTCCAAACAACCCGAGGACCGCTATCCAGATTGTGGTGAATTGGCCGCCGACTTGGAACGCTGGTTGCAAGATGAACCGATTCTTGCCCGACCACTTTCGTTGCCACAACGGTTCGTGCGATGGAGTCGACACAACCCGACGATCAGCGGTTTGATCGGCGCGGTGATGTTGGTCACGTTCTTGGGTTTGTTAGGAATCTTGTGGCAGTGGAAGACGGCACAGACGAACTTCACAATCGCTCAACGCAATGCCGAACAAGCAGCCAAAGCCGAGGAAGTTGCCGAAGCGAATTTGGCCATCGCGAATGACAATGCCAAGAAACTCGAAGTGAGCTTGCGAACGGCGAAGGAGCAAACCGAAGCGGCGAAAAACGCCGAGAAGAAAGCTCGTGAAGCCGAAGCGTTGGCAGAGACAAACCGCATTAAAGCCGAGGAAAACGCAGAGAACTTGGAGATCGAACGGGGAAAAGCTCTTCAGGCTGCCGCCGTTGCCAAGAAGCAAACGGAACTCGCACAAAAACTGCAAGCCGAGGCCGAACAACGCGAGACCGAACTTCTTTGGAAGACGTACCAATTCTCGATCAAGAACGCACAATCCGCGTTGGATGAAAACAATGTATCGTTAGCGCGAACGCATCTCTCTGCATTAATCCCGGAAGACGGGCAGACCGATGTGCGTGGGTTCGATTGGTTCTACTTGTGGAATTCGATTCAGAACGGGAAGAATTCCGGGTCTGTCAATCGACGATACACCGACCGTACCACGTTCAAGTCGTACATTGAAGACAATACAAACGCCAACAACCAAAGTGCCTCGATGCAATTTGCGAAAGGCGTGCGTATGGTCGACGGCCGATTTCTTGTGTTGGCCAAACCGACGACTGTCAGCATTTTCGACATGCAACTCCCGACGGATCAAGCCGTGCAAACGGTTAGTTATGCCGATGGCATCCATGGCATGGCGTTGTCGAAGACCAATGCGGATTTGTTTGTGGTCAGTCCTGGTCGAGCGCAGTTGCAGTCGGGTTATCGGCTCGATCGTTGGCGAGTCGGTCAGGCACCGTTTAACTTTGTCGAAGCGGCGCAGCCTCGGTTTCAATGGTCGGGTGGGCTTTCGCATTTCAACGGATGTTTGGCGATCTCTCCCAACAACAAGAAACTGGTTTCCCCATCGCTCACTCAACCTTATGGGTTGACGGTGACGACTGTCGATCCTCCGCCAACAGCCAACTTCGCCGGGTTCTTCTCGGGAACTACGACGGCTGAGTTGGACCCGTACGTCTCGACTCCCAACATCAGCGGCTACGTTGGCCAGTTCCCGGTGGTGACGAATACGGAATTGCTGACGAACTTGGCGTTCACCAGTGACGGTGGTCATGTCATCGGGACGACGGCTTCGCCAAATGGCGTGCGAGTGCTGCGATGGAATGTGAGTAGCCGATCGTTGGATGTACAACTCGATTCCAAAATCTCTCCGAATGAGATCAGTCAGGAAACGGTCCTACAGTCGGCGACCGATCATTGGATGGCAGTGCCGTTCCGTCGTCGGATTTCTCAAGACAAGGACGACTTTCAATTCAACTCTGGTTATCAGTTGATCGAGTTGTCGGGGTCACCGGGGGTAAGGTTTTCGACACTCGAACTCGGTCGGGATGAGATATTGGACGGTCGACGTTGGTACGGAACGCCGGTCGCCGCGTTTTCGCCATCGGGCAATCAATTTGCCTTCGCTGGTTTTTTCGGCCCGAAGAAGATGCGGGAAAACTATTGGCAGTCGAAAAACGTAGACGCCATGATTGTGTGCGTCAACTTCGATACCAACCCGATTCGCACAACACTGCTGCAAGGTCACACTCGCATGATTCGCGATCTGGCTTTCAGTCCCGATGGGCAATTGCTCGCCTCCGGCAGTGACGACGATACCGTGCGGGTTTGGGGTGTGGTGGGGGGCAACGAACGTCTGGTTCTCGACAAGCACCGAGACGCTGTGATCCGCGTTGCATTTAGTCCCGATGGCACGCGACTCTATTCCCTAGACAGCATAGGCGATATGGAAATTTGGAATGGATCGCGAAACGCAAAGTGACCAACGGCCGTCGATTCGTCAGGTTTTCGCCCTAGGAAGTGAATAGAACTATGAAACGCGTGACCGGCTTCGGCGGCATCTTTTTCAAAGCGAAAGATCCCAAGACACTTGGTGACTGGTACCGTAAGCATCTTGGGATGAATGTCGAAGACTGGGGCGGCGTGACGTTCCACTGGGTGACGCCGGAGAATCCCACAGGCGTTGGGACAACGGTGTGGAGTCCATTCAAAGAGAAGACCGAATACTTCGCACCCAGCAAAGCTGACTTCATGATGAACTTTCGCGTCGATGATCTGCACGCGTTGTTAGCCGTCTTGCGAGACGAAGGTTGCCAAGTCGACGACAAAACCGAAGAGTCCGAGTTCGGCAAATTCGGTTGGGTGATCGATCCGGAAGGCAACAAAGTCGAACTTTGGGAACCCCCGGCAGGGGTATGAACGTCGCATCTGTCGTCGTCTCGATCAGTTGGTGCCGATCGAAACCCCATAATGTGCGTATCGTGTGCGACCGCGTGAGACGGATTCATCGGCAGAACTTGTCGAATGACCTGCGATTAAACCGGAATTCTCTCGACAGGATTCGTTGAGGCGGACTTCGAAATACTAATGTTTGTGGGGGCGAACCGTTGGGGCCGATGGTTTGCCGACCGAAGACTTTCTTGAGTCTGTTTGATCGCCTCCGGCGAAGCGTTCACAACCTGTCAGCGGAATCGCGGTATCGAACCCCACAAGTTTTACGGGGCGAGAGACTTTGGTCAAAAGGTCATGTTGAAAGATGTCGAAGTCATCGTGCGTCTTAGTGGATTGGAACGAGTTAGAGGACTCGCTTCTTGGCACTCGCAAGGAAGGTGCGTTGCCGCCATGGGTGAAGTTGCCGGGCTTGTCTTCAACGATTTCCGAGTTCGTTAAGAAGGCGCAAGAACCCGATGCCGATGCCGCGGACTTGGCCGTTCTCATCGAACGCGATTCGGCATTGACTTGTTTGTTGCTACGACGAGTCAATGCGGCATCGATGGCGTTGAAGACTGAAGCGAATTCTGCTCAGGAAGCCATCGTTCGGCTAGGAATTCGGGGAAGCGTTTTGTTTCTGCTGACCGAAGGTATGAAGCAGATTTTGGCGTCTTCGAAGTCGCGTGTGATCAATATGCCGGTCTTCTATTGGGAGAATTTGGAACGAGGGTTGTTCGCGAAAGCCGTCGCTGGGAAACTTGGGTTAGACAAGGAACTTGCCTTTGCCGGTGGCTTGCTATGCGACTGTCTGCTCCCTGTGATCGCGAATGCCGCGACAAAAACCTACTTCCGGTTCTTAGAGCAACGCGGCGATGTGGCCAGCCATATTATCGACTTCGAAGAACGAGAGTTCGGTTGGCATCATGCTTTAGCGACGGCACTCATCTTCAAAGGCTGGAGTTTTCCCCCGGAGCTTGTTTGTTGCGTCGGTTTTCATCATCGAGGTTTGAAGGCTTTGGAAGATCGCCGTTTGAACCAAACGGCGGTGGCAGCCGTCGCGATTGCCGGTCTCATTCCTGGCCAACTCAAGCAAACACCGACAGGCATAGCCGATTTGCAGTCGCTGGAATCGCAAATTCCGGGGTTTAACCTGTTGGAAACGGCCGAGGCCATCGAGGCGGAATGCAAAGAGTTACTACCGAACGTTGCGAACCCTCTCACGCTTGCCCATCGCTGCAAGCAGTTGCGTAAGAAACGGTCTTGGTTCCGTTGATCGACGCGGTTGGTGCCGACGTCGATCACGTTCGCAACTTGTTCGTTCGGCTTTCAACTATTTCAGTTCAAACGATACCTGCTTGATGTTGCCGGTGAATTCGAACTTCCCTTTGTCTTTGTAAGCTGGGTCGATCGACGTGATGGAGTCACGGCCGACTTCGAACGGTTCGAGTCCGTGACGAGGAAGTGACCGCGTCAGTTTCCCACGACCTGCGGATTGACCATCGACGAACAGTTCCAATGTGCCCCCGCCCAGCTTCGAACCGTCGGGTGTGAATTCCGCCTTGAGTTCGATGTTGCCTTTGGGAATTTCCCTTGTTCCCGGGATTTCGACATCAGCGATCTCGAAACATTGGTAGCGGAATTGCGGTTTGTTATCCCGGACATAGAGTGTCCAACCTGCTGAGAAAGCCCCCGCGCAGGTCACCACGCCTTCAGCACCGGTTTGTGGTATTTCAAGGTCTGCGGTGATTGTAAAGCCCCGCGGAAATAGTTGTGGCCCGACCGCTTCCGGGAGCCAAACGCGATTGCCGTAGTAAGTCCAAGAAGTCGGCTGCTCGCCGGACACACGAAGTTTGGGATCCATTCGTTCTGCGAACCGAGGGTCCAACGGGAGCACGTCATGCTTGATGGCTTCCTCCAGGAACTTGTCCTGCAACTCTTTGAGTTTTTCCGGATACTTCGAAGCCAAGTTGTCGGCCTGGCTAAAGTCATTTTCAATGTTGTAGAGTTCCCATGGCGACTTGAGAAAGTCTCCCGAACGACTTGTTGTGTCCCATGGTGTGCCAAAGTGGCTGCAGGCGACCCAGCCGTCGTGATAGAGCGCCCGGTTGGTAAACATTTCGAAGTACTGCGTCTTGCGTTGGCCTTCTGCGTTTGCATCGTCGAAGGTGTACTTCATGCTGACGCCTTCGATCGGTTTTTGCTGGATGCCGTTGACTTCTTGGGGAGTAGCGACTCCACAGACGTCGAGAATTGTTGGCACCACGTCAATCACATGATGAAACTGCGTTCGTTGTTCGCCCTTCGATTTGATCCCGTTGGGCCAATGAATGATCAACGGATTTCGCGTGCCACCGAAGTGGCTGGCGACTTGCTTCGTCCACTGGAACGGAGCATCCATCGCCCACGCCCAACCGACCGGCACGTGAGGTTCGCTTGTCGGTCCGCCGATTTCGTCAAGCCGATTGACTGTGCTTTTCAGGCCAAGTTGAATGCCAAGCAGACTAGCCAACTCGCTGAATGTGCCTTCCAGACCACCTTCGGCCGATGCTCCGTTGTCGCCGACGATGTAGAAAATCAAGGTGTTGTCGAGTTCGCCGGAGGTCTCCAAACTATCGATCAGCCGCCCGACGTGATGGTCGGTATGGGCCATGAAGGCA
Source organism: Thalassoroseus sp. (assembly GCF_984380535.1). Classification (NCBI taxonomy): domain Bacteria; kingdom Pseudomonadati; phylum Planctomycetota; class Planctomycetia; order Planctomycetales; family Planctomycetaceae; genus Thalassoroseus; species Thalassoroseus sp. The sequence goes on along the minus strand of NZ_CFHRBF010000008.1, from coordinate 159,989 downwards.
GCATAGTTCTCCATGAGTCGGGTGTAGACGTTCTTTCCGACGGCCGAACGACTCTCCCACGATGGAATCTCTTTCGGTCGTGGAGTCAGCTTTGTGCCTTGGGGGATAATTCCCATCTCGAGTTGTTTGGCGTGCGTGAGTTCGCGTTGCTTATCCCAACCGTGATCGAACTTGCCTCGGTATTTCTCACGCCACTCCGGTGGTGCATGATGCGGTGCGTGCACGGCTCCGGTGCTGAAATAGCAAAACCACGGTTTGTTCGGAGCAGCCGCTCGCGTATTGCTGATCCAAGCAATGGCTTCGTCGGTCATATCCGCTGTGAAATGATAGCCCTCTTCTGGTTGCTTGGGCTGGGGCACGGGAACGGTGTTTCTATACAAGGTCGGGTAGTATTGGTGCGTTTCACCTTGATTGAAACCGTAGAAGTAGTCGAAGCCGAAGCCGGTGGGCCAACGATCGAACGGCCCGGCGGGACTGATATCGGGTTCTGGCGTGTTGTGCCATTTTCCGAACATGCTGGTAGCGAAACCGTTGGCACTCAAGGTTTCCGACACGAGCGAAGTACTTCGTGGGATGATGCCCGTGTATCCGGGAAACCCGGTTCCCATTTCAATAATCACTCCTGTACCCACACTGTGATGGTTGCGGCCTGCGAGCAACGCCGCACGTGTTGGGCTACACAGGGCTGTTGTGTGAAACCGTGTGTAAGACAGACCACTGTCTGCGAGCTTTTGCATATGCGGGGTTGGAACGGGCCCACCAAAGGTGCTGCACATCCCGAAGCCCACGTCATCCAACAGGATGATCAAAACATTCGGTGCATCCGCCGGAGCTTTCACCGGTTGTGGATAGCTTGGTGTGGATTTGTCATAGGTTTCACGGATCTTGCCCTCAAACTTTGGGTCGGGCTCTGGTAGCTGGCTTCCGAGTTCTGGACTCGTCGATTGAGCCACGACATTCGTCGCACCGATCCAGCAAACGCAGGTCACAATTAGCAAGCAGACAATACGGGGGTTTCTCAATGTTGGTAACTCCTGCGGCCCGATAGACGTAAAGATAGACAGCAAACACATTTTGATGGATCGACTAATTGAGTTCGATAGTGACTCGACTCAGTTTCCCAGTGAAATCGAAAGGCATGTCATAGCCTTCCATAACCGGTGTGCCGGTGTCGAAGCCGACGTCGAATGTCTCGTCGAGCGTGACACGGTTGGGAATGCTCTTTTCGACTCGACCTTCGCCAACTTTTTTGTCGTTCGCGAAGATGGTGACCGTTGCGCCCGCGAAAGGTTTGTCTGCATCGGTTTTGTAGACCGCTTTCAACGAAACATCACCGGAGGGAATGCGGTCTTTCGATTCGATGGTAAAGCGTTCGACACCGGCGAGGTTGTAGTGATAGATCAATTTTCCATCTTTCACGAACAATCCATATCCGGCGAAACGGCCGCCTTGCGTGACGAGCATGCCTTCGGCCCCCGATTCGGGAATGGACACTGTGGCCGTAATGGTATGGCTTCGGTGCTTCAAGTCGGGGGCGGCACCTTCGGGAAGTCGAAGAAGGTTCGGATACACGAATTTTTTGCGACCTTCGGTCAGGCTCGGGCGGTTTTCCACATTGAGCCGTTCGGTCTTGCGATCATCCAGAGGCAACACGTTGTATTTGGCTGCCTCGGCGAAGAACAATTTGACGAGTTCGTTAACCTTCTCGGGATGGTCTTTAGCCAAATTCTTGGCTTGGCTGAAGTCTTCTTCGACGTGATACAACTCCCAGGGCATGTGTAACAGATCGCCGGGTTCCGGTTCACTCAGCCAAGGCACGCCGCGAATTGCGCTGACCATCCAACCGTCGTGATACATCCCTTGATTGCCAAGCATCTCGAAGTATTGGGTGGTGCGGCGATCTTCGGCGTTGGCATCGTCGAAGGTGTAGACCATGCTGGTTCCTTCGATGGGTTTTTGAGCGATGCCATCGAACGTTTGTGGAAACTCGACTCCCACGGCTTCGAGGATTGTGGGGGCAATGTCGATCACATGATGGAACTGATGACGCACTTCGCCACGAGCTTTAATTCGTTTCGGCCACGAGATCGCCAGTCCATTGCGGGTGCCGCCAAAGTGGCTGGCAATCTGCTTCGTCCATTGGAACGGCGTATCCATCGCGTGGGCCCATGCCGCCGGGAAGTGATTGTAGTGCTTGTCGCTTCCCAGGGTGTCGATGGCGGCGATTTTCCTGTCGAGCGGTTCCGGAATGGCATTGAAGAACGTCATTTCGTTTAACAATCCACTGAGACCACCTTCCGCACTGGATCCGTTATCGCCAGCCATGTAGATCACAAGCGTGTTTTCGAGTTCGCCCAACTCGTCGACGGCATCGACCACGCGACCGACTTCGTGATCGGTATGAGCGGTGAAACCGGCGAAGACTTCCATCATCCGCGCGAAGACCTTTTTCTCATCATCCGGCAACGAATCCCAGGCTGGCAGTGAGTCTGGTCGTTTGGTGAGTGGCGTCCCTTTGGGCACAACTCCTAATTCGATTTGCCGTTTGAGCGTTTTTTCGCGGTAGGCATCCCAACCATCGTCAAATTGCCCTTTGAACTTCTCGATCCAGGCTTTCGGAACTTGGTGGGGAGCATGGGTTGCTCCGGTGGCGAAATAGACGAAAAACGGTCGTTGCGGCGCGACTGCTTTCGAGGCACGGATCATGCGAATGGCCTTGTCGGCGATATCCGTGGTGAAGTGATAAGGAGAGCCGTCTTCGTTCGTCTCTGGTGGTTCGATGCGTTTCTTGTTTTCGACGATTGCCGGGTGAAACTGGTCGGTATCGCCTCCCACGAAACCGTAGAAGTAGTCAAACCCGAGTCCGCTGGCCCAACGATCGAACGGGCCGACGATGCTGGTTTCCCAGTCCGGCACATTGTGGTTCTTGCCGAACCAGGCATTCATGTAGCCATATTCGCGAAGCACTTCAGCCACAGTGGCCGTGGAAGCGGGGATAATGCCGGAGTACCCCGGAAAGCCGGTTCCTGCCTCGCCGATCACTCCGCTGCCAACCGAGTGGTGATTCCGCCCGGTGAGCAACGCCGCTCGGGTGGGGCTGCACAGTGCGGTTGTGTGGAAGCGGGTGTATTTCAATCCGTTCTTGGCGATGCGATCCATCGTCGGTGTCGGGATTCCACCGCCAAACGTGCCGAACTGTCCGTAACCTGCATCGTCGATCAGCACGATCAGAATATTTGGCGAGTCCTTCAAGCCGAATGATGCAGGGATCTTTAACTCCGGCTTCACGGCTGTGGAGTCTTTGTACGTCAGTCCGATCTTGCCAGCAAATGCGGGTTCGGGTGCTGGCAGCACGGTGTCGGATCGCTGATCGCGGAATTCTTGAGCAAACGCGGTATTGCCGAACGATGCACCAAGTAACAAGCACAGGCCGAACAGCAACACACGCGTGAAGTGAAACAGTAATTGGCAAGGCACGACAACCGGCTCCTTGATCGAGAAGGTGAAAAGATGCCGTGCTAGTTTAACGCTGCCAGTTAAAAGTATATGTGCAAAACGGAAATCCTGAAGAAAAACTGATATCCATTTGTTTGGATGTGAATGCGGTTAAGTCTCATGAAGACTGGGCAATCAAACTTTTTTCAATTTCATTGCCGGCATCGATGCATGAGACATGCTGCACGGTTTAGTTTGCTGTGAGTTGTGCGGCGGTCAATGTGTTTCTCAGTAACATGGCGATGGTCATCGGTCCGACTCCACCCGGGACTGGAGTGATGGCGGTAGCGATCTCTTTGACGGCTTCAAAGTCCACATCGCCGACGAGTTTGCCATCGACGCGATTGGTGCCGACGTCGATCACGGTCGCACCGGGTTTGACCATGTCCGCAGTGACGAACTTTGGTTGTCCAATCGCAGCAACGATGATGTCGGCGGTGCGTGTGATTTCTGCGAGATTCTCCGTTCGGCTGTGACACACCGTCACGGTGGAATTCGCTAGCGGTCCGCGTTGCATGAGCAAAATCGCCATGGGTTTGCCGACGATTTCACTGCGACCGAGGACCACTGCATGTTTTCCCTGCGTTTCCGTGCCACTTTCTTCGAGAAGAACTTGGACACCAGCCGGCGTACACGGCAAAAATCGCGGACGGTTCTGCACGATGAGTCCGACGTTCTCCGGGTGAAAGGCGTCGACGTCTTTTGTAGCGACGACGGCATCTAGCACAGCTTTCTCTTCGATATGTTTTGGCAGCGGAAGTTGCACCAAGATGCCATGCACGTCGGCAGCGGAGTTGCAATCGGCAATGAGTTTCAAAAGTTCCGCCTGCGTCGTTTCCGCAGGCAAACGATGGAGCGTGCTTTCAATATTCGCCTGCGCACACGCTCGCTGTTTGTTGCGGACATAGACGGCACTTGCGGGGTCGTCACCGACAAGAATCGCGGCCAAATGCGGTTTGATTCCCGTTTTTTCAGTGAACGTTTGGGCTTCGTTCGCGATTTGTTCCCGTCGCTGCGCTGCAATGGCTTTGCCGTCGATGATGGTTGCGGACACGGTCGTTTTCTTTCCACTCAGAGTTCTATGGTCAAACTGGGGAAGAAGTCCGCTTCCCCCTGAACCAGGAATTCGCTATGACTGTCTCAAAGGGAGGGAATTCTCAGCCAACTCCCGAACAATCCCTTTGGACCGGTCAGTTTAGCAATGCGATCGGTCGGGCCGAAAGTCGACGCGGTGAACGCGATTCATGTGAGGAGTGATTTTTTCATGGCCGATACGTCCACGCCGGATGCAGGCAAACTTAGCAAGCTGGAACACATCAAAGAAAGCAGCCGTCAACTGCGAGGCACAATCGCCGAGGAGTTGAAAGCGGGCGTGGAATGTTTCAACGGAGAAAACCTGCAACTCCTGAAGCATCACGGTAGCTATCAACAGGACGATCGCGATCGGCGGAACGATAAAGATGCCGAGGGAAACAGAATCGGCAAGCGATATATGTTCATGGTCCGCACCCGAATTCCCGGCGGACGTGTCACGGCAGACGATTTCCTCAAAGAACTCGATCTGTGTGAAGAATACGGCAACGACACACTCCGAGTCACAACGCGTCAGGGGTTTCAACTTCACGGCGTGTTGATGAAGGATCTCAAAGAAACGATTCGCGGGATCAATCGGACGAAGCTGAGCACGATCGCAGCTTGCGGCGATGTCTCGCGGAACACCATGTGCTGCCCGGCTCCAATCAAGAACAATGCGATTCACGACGAGATGCAGGCCATGGCCGCCGCGGTCGCCGAGCATCTCAAACCGAAAACGACCGCATATTACGAGATTTGGCTCAAAGACGAAGAAACCGGCGAGTCCGAGAAAGTCGAGGAGTTCGTTCCCGTCGAAGAACCGATTTACGGGGACCGGTATTTGCCCCGGAAATTCAAAGTCGGTTTTGCACTGCCTGAAGACAACTGCATCGATGTGTATTCGCAGGATCTCGGGTTTCTAGCGATTGTCGAGAACGAAAAGATCATCGGCTATAACGTTCTCGTCGGTGGAAGCATGGGCATGACGCCTGCAAAGAAGGAAACCTTCCCTGCGATTGCCAAGCGAATGACATTTGTCACGCCGGATCGTGTACTGGATATCGCCGAAGCCGTCGTGAAGGTTCAGCGGGACTTTGGCAACCGAGCCGACCGCAAACAGGCCCGGATGAAGTACCTGATCGCCAAATGGGGACTCCCCAAGTTCAAAGCCAAAGTAGAAGAGTATTTTGGCGGCGATTTGCCGGAACCGCACCCGACTGACGTTACCGATGTTTGTGACCATCTCGGTTGGCACGAACAAGGCGACGGCAAATGGTTCCTCGGGATTTGCGTTCCGAACGGACGAATTCAGGACGAAAACGGAGTTCATATGAAATCCGCGATTCGGGAAATCCTGAAGAAATACCAAATGGAAACCCGGCTGACGGCACTTCAAGATGTCATTCTCTGCGACATCGATGCGAAAGACCGCGACGATATCACGCAGATTTTGCAGAACAACAATGTCCCGTTGGCGGAAAACCTCACGTTGCTCAAGCGGTTCGCGATGGCGTGTCCTGCGTTGCCGACGTGTGGACTGGCGGTTACGGAATCCGAACGGGTGGCAGCGGATATTCTCGCCGACATCGAGAAAGTGATGGACAAGCATGACCTGATCGGCGAGCGAATCGCGTTTCACATGACGGGATGCCCGAACGGTTGTGCTCGACCATACGCTCCCGATGTCGGTCTCGTTGGCAAAGGCAAGAACAAATATACGCTGTATCTCGGCGGCAATGCCGAGTGTACACGTCTGGCTTTCGTCTATGACGATCTGGTGCCGCAAACGGAAATCAGTAGTCGGCTCGACCCGGTGTTGAAGTTCTTCAAGTCCGACCGGCAAAACGGCGAGAGCTTCGGTGATTTCTGTCACCGACAAGGAAAAGAGAAACTCGCCGAATACGCTGCAAACGCGTAAGCGAACGAGTCATCCATAGAAAGAGCCGTCGGTTTTCAACGATCGACGGCTCTTATTTTGCGCCAGCTGGCAGAATCATGTCCTTGTGCCAGAATCGGCTTAGGTCGCGGAGGAGTTGTAGGAACTTCTCGAAGTCGACCGGCTTGGTCATGTAGCTTTCGACTTGCAAGCGTTCGCTTTCCAGCATGTCCTCGTTAGCCGTGGACCCTGTGAGAATCACCACCGGGATGGATTTGAGCGATTCGTTGGCCTTGATTTCCGCCAACACTTCCCGACCATCGCGTCCGGGAAGCGTGAGATCGAGCAAGATCAAATCGGGTCGCGGCGCTTGAGCATATTTGCCCCGACGGTCGAGAAACTCCAGTGCGTCCTCGCCGTCGCTCAGCCACGTCAGCCGATGCGCGACCTCGCCCTTCTTAATGGCACCGATGGTCAGACGAGCGGCAACGACGCTGTCTTCCACCAACAAGATATCCATCGGTCGCCCGACCGTTTCATGAGTCATAAGTGCTGCCCAGACCGAAACAGAACCTGTCACCGGATATTGTGGATATGGTGAGAGGAACGTCTATCAATTTGACTCGCTCACGATTCCTTTCGACTCTCCAAAATGCTCCTATCTTTATATTACGAGGCGTTATCAAGTCTGTCACGCGAAAAGAGGTGTTTCTTCCTCGTGAGGATTCGCTCTGAGAGTTGGAATCCCGATATCCGGTGTTGTCGGTCGTTGGAGTTGCACCGTATGCTGTATTTTGCACAGTCAATCGAAGCTCGCCGAGACGAGAATGAAGCCAACGTTGTCGAAAGATTTCCATACCATGATCACTCACCGACTTGCCCACTGGTTCCCTGCGATATTGATTTTCGCGGTGGCGTCGTCCTCATCGGCTTCGGCGGAACCGTTGGCTGTTTCGTTCCCGACGACCGGGCTAATGCCGAAGACAGAAATCGGGGCATTACGGTTTCTCAAAGAACACCCCGAATACGATGGTCGCGGTGTACGAGTGGCGATCTTTGACACGGGTGTCGATCCCGGTGCCGTCGGTTTGCAGACCACGCCGTCCGGCCAACCGAAGTTTATCGACTTCATCGATACCACCGGCAGCGGTGATGTCGATCTGCAAGACACCGTCAAACCGCAAAACGATACGATCCCGGGACTAACGGGTCGCACGTTGAAAATCGACCCGAAATGGAAGAACCCCAGTGGCGAGTATCGTCGCGGAATGAAACGGGCTTACGAATTGTTTCCGTCTGAATTGGTTCGCCGACTGAAGCAGGAACGCAAGAAAGAGTTTCTCAAGGAACATCGCCTTGTGGAGGCCGACCTGCGTGCGGGATTGTCGGCTTGGGAAGACAGCGGTTTGAAGCTCACTCCGACGGAAGAACTGCACCTCGACGATCAGAAAGCTCAGTTGAAGGCGTTGCAAAACTTGGAGAAGAATTACGAAGACCCCGGTCCGGTGTACGACGTAGTTGCCTTCAACGATGGCGAGCAGTGGCGAGTTGTGGTCGATACCGATGAAGACGGCGATCTGACCAACGAAGACGTATTGACCAACTACCGTGATGAACCCGGCTACGACACGTTCGATGACGGCAGCCTGCTGAATTTTACCGTGCGGTTTGACGGTGATTGTTCGCAGGCTTCGTTGGTGGTCGCCAGCGGATCGCACGGTACCCACGTCGCCGGAATCGTGGCCGCTCATTTTGAGGATCAACCGGAACTCAACGGCATCGCCCCAGGAGCACAAATCGTTTCCGTCAAAATTGGCGACTCTCGGTTGGATGGAATGGAAACGGGTTCGGCCCTTGTACGTGGCGTGCAAGAAGCGTTGGCTTTGGACTGCGATCTGATCAACATGAGTTACGGCGAACCGACGAGCACACCAAACCACGGCGATCTCATCGACGTCTTCTCAAAAGCGGTCAACGAAAAGGGCGTTATTTTTGTCGCGAGTGCCGGGAATTCGGGACCGTGTTTGACGACGGTCGGCGCCCCCGGCGGCACGTCATCGGCGATTATCGGGGTGGGAGCGTATCTGTCACCGGAGATGGCCGCGACTGCGTATTCCATTCGAGAACCAATTCCCGGCAGTGCGTATTCGTGGACGAGTCGTGGGCCGACAACCGACGGTGATTTCGGCGTCGACATTTTCGCACCCGGCGGAGCCATCGCGCCGGTTCCGCCATGGACGTTGAACCGCACGCAGCGAATGAACGGTACATCCATGGCGTCCCCCAATGCCTGTGGTGCCATCGCCCTGCTCGTCAGCGGATTGAAAGCCGACGACATCGCCTACACGCCCTACAGCGTACGACGGGCAATTCAAAGCACCGCGGAACCGATCCGCACCATCGATCCGTTCGCTCAAGGTCCCGGTTTGGTTCAAGTCGACTTGGCTTATGAGCATCTAACAAAGTTTGCGGACGCCGATGCCGAGGACCTGGCGTTTCAGGTTTCCGTGTCCGGTGGCGATCACGAACGCGGCATCTACCTGCGAGAAGCAAACACAACCGATGCCGCCCAGGAATTTCGTGTGCATATCGAACCTGTCTTTCCGGAAAGTACGGCTCCGCAGGCGAAGGTCGACTTCAGTATGCAGTTCAATTTCGAACCGTCGGCCGATTGGCTGACCTGTGGTCGTCATATGCTGATGACCAGTGACGGAGGCACGCTCGACGTGCATGTCGATCCCACGCGACTGTCGCCCGGTGCTCACGCCGAATTCATTGCTGCTTTCGATGCCACTCACTCCGACCGCCCGGCGATGTTTCGCATTCCGGTGAGTGTCGTCATTCCCACGCCCGGTGAGACGGGCAACGCAGCGCGAGTCGAACAACGGATGGCGTTCTCTCCGGGGGTGATCGGACGTTTGTTCGCCGCCGCCCCCGCCGACGCGACATGGGCGAAGATCTCGCTGACTCTCAGCAAGGAATCGTCTGGCACGAAACCGGTCGAACCGAAACGCTTTCTGGTGCAAACCGTGCAACTCACGCCCGGTCGCACATTCGAGAAGGGAATGGAGCGGAATTATTTGCTCCTGCAACCCGGCCAATCCCGTGAGATTTCCATCGCCGTCGCTGGAAACCGAGTGCTCGATGTGAGTCTCGTGCAAGATTATTCCAGCTTGGGGGAATCGAACGTATTGGCGGAGGTCGAGTTTCATGGTCTGCGACCAGACAATGCGGAACTGGCACTCACCGCAGGAACACTGGGCAGCCCGGTGTCCGTAACCGCGTTGACGGGTGGGGAACGTTTGAAACCGTCCGTGAAGTTGGATCGATATCAGACGTTCGTCACGCCCAGCGATGCGATTGTCCGTCCGTGGTCCGACGCGGAATCACACGATTCTCAGCGACTTTATGAAGCGGAAGTCACCTACAAGTTCGAGCAGTCCAAATCGGGACAGGTGACGCTGCGTTTACCAATGACCGACGATTTACTTTACGATTCGCCGATCATTTCGCACTTGTGGAGTGTTCAGGATGTCGGCGAACGCGTGGTGGCGTCGGATGATATTTTTCCGGAGTCGGTGGAACTCGAAAAGGGTTCGCACACGCTGATTGCGAAGTTCTACGACGCGGACCCTGACCGATTGGAAGAATTGTCGGCTGCACCACTCGCGATCGAACGCAAATTAGGTTCTGCAATTTCGTTGAAGGTTTACCCCTCACGAACTGCCGCTGCCGCGGAAAGTGGCAGCATCTCCACGACACGTTTGGAAGCTGGCGAGACGGTGACGATATTTGTGGCTGCTCCAAGTTTGGGTGCGGTTCCCGACAGTGTGCAACCTGGTGATCTGTTACTCGGGACGATTGACTACGGTCAGGAAGAGACATCGTCATCGGCTGGGCAGCGACCGGGTGGCTGGCCGATCATTTGTGGTGTGCCTGTGGACGGAAAGAGTTCCGGGAAATCGGAATCGAATTCCTCCGGGACAAAATCAACTGACCTCGCGAGCACACTGCGGGAGGCGGAGATCGCGTATCTGAAGTCGCTCTCCGCACCAAAGCAAGATGCGGAGTTCGAAGAGTTGGCGACGAAATTATTGAAGTCTCATGAAGACAAGTTGCCGATCTTGTTGGCTCGTTTGCATCGGCTTGATAACGAGAAACGTCGCAAAGAACATCTGCCGAAAGTTGTGGAAGCAGCTGATGCAGTACTCGCGGAGATCGACACGGATACGCTGCAGAAACACTTTGGGCAGCGGGTAAACGAGGACGACCCAGAAGCCGTCAAAGAACACAAGAAGTTCGAGAAACTTCGTGACACCCTCACCGACACGCTCTACCGCAAAGGGCGAGCCATTGGGTATCAGGAGTTGCCGGATGTGATCAAGAAATTCCCTGTCAAAGATCCCGAAGCACTCAACCAAGCCTTTGAAGTGAACTTTCAAGAGCTTGCTCGGTGGGTCGACACGACAGAGAAAAAATGGGACTTGCTACACATCCGCTGGCTGCGTCGCAACGAACGTTATGGCAAAGCCCTTGAAATCTTGAATCGGGATCTGGATGACTCAGCCCCCGACTATTGGCGTTTGAAAAAACAACGGGACATCTACAAAGACCTCGGTTGGCAACACGCCGCCAACCACGCCACCCGCTGGCTCGCCGTGCGGTTTCCAGAACGTGTGTTGAAGAATCAAGATGACTAGCAAACTCGAAAAATGGAGATTCCGACTGGTGGTGCTGGCCGTATTTCTCGCGGTGTGCATCGGTTTCACCGGGTGGGTGTTTCCCATCCTACAGTACCGTGCCGCTTTCAACTTTGTGACGGAGAACGCAACCAGTCTGCATTTGAAAGAACGAGACGCGAATTGGTTGACAAAACTTCTATGGGGTCCAGAGATTCTCGTGAATGTGAGCCTTGAGGATGTTGATGAAGACGACCTCAAATTCCTTCGAGAATTAGACACGATCGAAAGTCTTGACCTGATGGGCCTAGGGGTGATCGATGAATCGATTCAAAACTTGGAAGGTATGGAACAGCTTGAATCTCTAGGACTTGTGAGCACCAGAGTCAGTGGTGCGGGATTAGACCGATTGGGGCAGTCTATTCGGAGACTCGGGATTTACGATTCGCCGGTTGACGATCGGGGTATGGAATCCATCTGCCGGCTTAAAAAACTTACCCACCTAGACGTTGAATCGACACTGCTGACAGATACCGGCTGTCGAAATCTCGGTTCACTCACACAACTCGAAACCCTTTCAATCCTTGGCTCACCATTGACCGATCAAGTGATGCCTGCAATCGGGGCGCTTAAACACATGACTCATTTGAGTCTATGGGATGCAAGAATCACCGACGTGGGATTACGGCAACTACGCGGCTTGCCGATTGAAAAACTATCTCTATTCAATTGTCATGCGGTGGCCGGTTCTGGACTAGATGCCATGAATTCGCTCCGAATCCTTAATCTGGACGGAAGTGCGTTGAATGACGAGACGGCCAGCTCACTCGAATCGCTCAGTCAAGTCGAATATCTCTATTTGGATAAAACACAGATTACCGATGCGGCCGTTGAATCGTTTTGTCGAATGCCAAGTCTTCGCTATCTCAACATTTCGCGAACACGGGTCGGAGATCGCGGTGTCAAACTGCTTTCGCAAAAATCTGCCATTGAACTGATCGAATGCGAAGGGTTGAAAGTGAGTCAACAGACGAAGCAAGAACTCGACAGTTCGAGATTCGCCTTTTGAAGAACTTTGCCGGATTACTTTTGGCTTTTCAATAAGTTCTCAGGCATCTCTTCTGGCCAGTTGCCGGTGAGGGTGATGTTGCGGACTCGGGCTTTGGTTTTGTTGGCGTAGTGGAAGAGGCCGACGATGTTTCCCTGCGGGAGCGGTTCGTGTGGTTCGTCGTAGATGCTTTGATTGTTCAGCGAAATTTTGAGTCGACCGTCTTCAAGTTTCAGCGAAACATCGTTCCACTCGCCCGCCTTCAATGGCAGATTCTCGCTGCCTTCGACGGGGGCTTCGAAGTCCTTTGGAACTTTCCACTGGTTACCGGATTCAATCATCCAATGACGTTTGAGTCCGTCCGGGTGAAGCATGTACGCCGTTCGTCCGATTGCCGGGTGGACGGCGAATTCCTGAGGTTGATAGTAGAACTGATAGGACAACGTTTCGCCTTCGCCAAGCGGACGCTGGTAGCGGATAACGCTTTGCGATGCGGGGCCGATTTGATTGGTAATTTTCATTTGGCCGCTGATGAGTTCTTCGTCTTTCACGGTCCAAGCCAGCTGGGATAACTCGTCAGGATTTGAAGCCGTGCGATAGATGCTTGGGTCAGCCACGTCTTTCTCGATAGCTTTTCGATTCAAACTCGCCGTCGGTAGTGGTTCGCCAAAGTATTGGGCGTCCCATCCGCGAAGAGTGTCCCCGGAGAGCAGATTAACGTCCCGAGCAATGCTTGGCTCGCCGGTGACTTTCAGATTTCGGCTGCTGGAGTTTTGTGGGCCGGGGGCATGCAGAGCAATCCACGGTGAGCTCGTGTTCCGGGGCTCTTGGTAAATCTCCGTGTCGTCGATCAAGAACGTGAACGTGTCGCTAGCGAACCGCAACGTATGTCGATGCCATTGATTGGGCTTGAGGGTGTTGGTGCGGTATCGTATCCACTCACGACGGTCCGACGGCGAAATATCGATGTATTTGCCCGATGCGTTGGTCAGGAATTGCACGCCATTCGCGACAAGTGCAATGCCTCTGTTCTGACCTTCGGAAATCTCGATTTGAAATTCAAAGTCGCCGGTCAGAGGTAAGCGGAACCAGAGACGATCGTCTTTCAGTCCGTAGACATGGTTCACTTGTGACTGGCCATCGGTGAGCCAAACCGGGGAGGGCAAGCCTTGCACATAGGTGCCGACGGGAGCCAAGCTGGATGGCAACCAATTTGGAAGGTCCGAGGCATTCTGAAGATCTTCGTTTTCCGTCCATCCTTGTTGGTGTTGAAAATGGAGAAGCCAAGGCCTGACAAACGCATTCTTCGATTGGCCAGCGTGGGCGGCAAAACTTTCGGTTGTCTTGCGAGCCCAGTCCGTGTGTTCGGAGGAATCGGCTAGCAAGACTGCTAACTGCATCGTGGGCAAGGGCAACATCGTTTCACCGTTGTTTTTGCCTGGGGCAATATCCGCCATCTGTTGATCGATTTCACTCAGAAGACTTTCTGATAGCGGTTGCTGACACACCTTTCGGACAATCGCCAAAGCCACGGCTGCACCGCTTCGTTTTTGTTGATGGGCTTCTTCGAGACGAGCAATCAAATCGTCCGTCTGATTCGCGGCTTGGGCAAGTTTGGCGAGAAGCTGCCAAGTTGTGACAATCGGAAAACCTGGTGTGGCTAACGGTGCAAACCGGTGTTGCTTTCCGCTGACCGATTCGGGAATCCATGCGGGCAAGGGTTGTCGATGTGCTAGGCCGGTGATGAGATGTAGTGGCCCGTCGCCGGCGAACGTCCAATCGGCGAGCAGTTGATAGGTTTTCGCTTGGTTGGCCTTCGTCCAGAGTTGTCGGGTGGACCAGGCGGCGACGGTATCGTGTCTGTCGCCAAGCCCCATTTCGAAGAGGCTTTGTCGCATGCCGAGAAAGTTCAGTGCCTTGCCGGTTTGTCCTCGTTGAAGCAGTAACCGCGCGACTTTGTTCAACTGATCGATGCGACGTTCCAAGCCGTACGTGCCCGAATAGCGATTGTTCTGGTGTTGATTGATTTCGAGGTAATCGTTGATGGCTGTCATGCCGAGTTCGTGGTGACCGTTCAAGATCGCAGCTTTCGCAATGATCAAGGTCAGGTTGTCGAAGGGATCGACGTCTTGGTATCGCTGGGTTGGTTTGTTCTGGTCGACAAATGCATTCCCGAGTTTCAATGCGGTCTCGCGACAGGCATCATCTTCCAATGCCGGCAACAACGCTTGTAATACTGTTTCCTTCGGAACAGCGGTGAGGCTGGTTGAATCGACCGCTGCATACCGTTTAGCTGCAGCGGAACTTTGGCCGTCTGTGAGCAGTAGAAGACCCGCGAGAAGATGCGAGTTGACATCTTGTTTTTTGAGTCGTGACAGCAGATCGTCTGTCATGCCCGTCGGTTTGGCTCGCCGGGCCATGCGGTTGAAAACACTGTCGATTTGAATGGTGTTGTTACTGCTATTACTAGTCGCTGAAACACAATGCGGATTGATCGGGGCGTCTCCGTTTTTGCCGAAGACAAACATTGCGAGCGTTTCACAGACGCGTTTGGGCGTGACTTGTTTGGTCTGCCAGACGTCGTCGAGTTCAAGCAATCGCTTGGCGAATCGTACCTCGGCGGAATCGGGTTCGTTGTTGTTCGAGGACGACGTACTGTTCGATCGGTCCGGACTCGAAAGCAAAGCACCAAGGCCGTTGGAAGCACCGCCGGTGTGATGGTCGACGGGGGTCAGTTTTTGATCCGAAGCCGTTACCGCAGCAGCGGCGGCATCGATCGAAAGTTTCGGTAAATCTGCTTGAGCACAGGCATGAGCCAGGTCGAGCAGAAGCCATTGGCCTTGGGGGTCTTCAAGAAGTTTCGACCACAGCTGACTTGCTTGCTCAGAATTCTTGCGAGCAATCGCAGCCCGACCTAGCTTGGCGAACAGCAATGTTCGTGTGGACCAGTCCCAGTTTTGCAGATGATCAGAAACGAATCGCTCGACGAACTGCCGGTTGGTTTCGGAGTCGGTTTGAGAGAGATGCGTCAGTCCGATGATCATGCATTGTTGTCTGAACTTCGGTGCAACAGCTTGTTCGTCGGAGTCGGCTGTTGCCCATTCTGTCAGTTGCTTTTCTAGGGGTTTGGAATCTCCAATAACGCTTGCGACAAATGCCGACCCGAACGCGGCAGAATCGTCCTTGGGACGGTTCTGGCTAAGTTGTTCGAGCTTTGTGACCAGACTTTTCAGACCGGTTTCTGTTTCGTCCTTCTGAGCAACTGAGACGACAAGTTCGGCCCATAGGCTATCGAGTCCGTTATCGGTGAATGGGTTCTCGCCAATCGTAAAACCTAAGTCGACAGCATGCAGACCGGATGTGGTTTCATCGATCATCAGTTCGACAGTCGTCAAACCACCCATCTCACGGACCGTGTTCATCAAACCATCGCGAAGTTTGACGAACCGATCGCGATAACCGTTTTCGTACCGGCCTGCTTTATCGAACAGCGACATATCCATTTTGCGTGCCATCCGCAGGGCATCGACGGGGAACTCCATTTTCTGGAGGGCTTGGACGACCGACATGCGATTCAGGATTGCGCGGTAGGCGTTGTAGTCGGCATTGCTGCTGTAGGTTCTCGGGTTTTTCTCGCGGAGTGCGACACTTTCGAGAAGCAGGGTCCGAGCTTCATCGTTGCGTTTCATCTCGGTTAGCAATTGGCACGCCCGATTGGCCATCGTGTACTGGAACTCAGAACCGGTTCGCATCGCCTCAAGGTCGTGTTTCCCAAGCGAGTACAAGTACAGTTCCGCGGCCAAGTCTTGCATGGGTTTTTCTTGGTCGATTGCACAACCGACGAGCCAAAAGACTTCATACCCCGGGGCCGGTTTGATGTCTTCGTCGAGCAGTGGTTCGAGAAGCTTTTTGGCTTCGTCGTATTTCTGCCTGTTGGCTAGCAACACGCCGAGCCATGTGCGGCCGACGTGCCAATCGTTGTGTTCGTTCAGTTTCTCGCGGATGGCTTCTTCAAAGGTATCCGCGGAGTCGGGTTTCTTGGCGATTTGTATCGCGAACTGCGTGGCGGCATTGGAATGAAAACCGTTACTGCTGGTGGAGTAGCCGTTGAATAGCGTATTCCAGTCAGATGGGTTCCGCAGAGAATCGTTGATAAGGGCCTCTTGCGTGACCTGAATGAGCTCCGGGTCGTTGAAGACCTCACTGCGGGAATCGACGATGGAATTCAGAGAGTTCGAGAAATTCCCGGTTCGGCCTGCCGTTTCGAGCATCGCCAAGTACAACGGTTTGAACACTTCCTTGCCGCTGGCACTTTCGGAGAGGTTTTCGCAAAGCTCGGCGACACGGTACGATTGAAACTTTTGCGGACCGACGTCAATGATGAGTTTCGCAAGATCCGCCATTCGCTTTTCTCGCTCGAACGGACGTTTGATCTCGTAATAATCTTGACTGAAGATCTCGGGTTTGCGTCGCAGGACTTTGAGATACGCATCACAAGCCTCAGCCATTTTGCCGGCCGCTGCGAGTTGCTTGGCGGCTTGTTCCAATGCCCTGAGACTGCTCAATCCCTCGCTGACCGAATCGGCCAATAATTCCTGCGCCTTTATTGGTTTACCAGCGGCGTTGTATAACTCGGCCAAGTCTCTGCGAAGACGTTGCGATTTTGGCGAGCGTTCCAGCCGTTCTTCGGTGGATGTGATCAGCGAATTCAACCGCCCGACACTGGCTAATGTTTGAAGTGCGGAACGTCGTTGTGCTTGAGCTGCGGTTGTGGAACTCGATGATCGTTGACGCGTGGGCACGCTTCGGCGTAGCAGTTCGATGGCGACTTCGGCGGCCTGAGCTTTGTCGTCTTGGGAGAGGAAATAGGTCATCAGTGCTGCCAGTTGATCCGTGCTGCTGCCGCCACGCGACCGCATTCTTCGCACCATATCAGAGGCCAACTCGTGCATGTCGAGAGATCGCATCAGCCGGGCAAGTTCAATCTGCGTGTTGGTATCCAACCGAACGCCGAACAACCGCTTGGCTGCTGCACGGGCTCGGTCTTTGTCGCCCAAAGCCGCCGCCAACTTCGCGGCAGCAAACTCGCGAACGGCCATCGTGTTCTGGTCGTAAACGGTCAGTTCGTCGATGACTTCAAGTGCTTGCCGATTGCGGCCGTTTCGAAGGAGTAAATCGACCCACATCAATCGCAAGTCCGGCTCGATTTGCGGACGATCCATCTGGGCAATTTTGACCGCATCAGAAAAGGCCATGATCGCCTGCTCAGTTTGATCATTCCATTGTAAGACGATTCCCGCTGTGATTTTTTTCAGGATTTCAAGCTTTGGTTCATCGTTGTCGTTGGTCTGAATGATCGGTTGGAGCCAAGTTTTGTCGATCTTTGAGAACTGCTCATTCAGCAACCACAAAGCCTGGACGAACAGGTCATCTGGTCCAAGCCCCTGTGGAGGAAACGGAATGGTAATTTGCTGGTAATTCCCGTTTGGGCTCACCATGTACGTCGAGCGTTGTTGACCGAAACTGCTGAGCCGGATGGTTTGACTTTTTGTGGTCTTCGCCGCTTCGGCCGTGATGGCCTCATCGAGCAGCGTCAATACTCGCGTGCGATAGGTTTCGTCGGCAGGGCCTTTGGACAGGTTTTGATCGATCCGACTTTGTGCTGTGAACAAACCCAACAACCCCGAGGCCATTCCAGTTGGAAACCGCGATTTCACGGCCGGGTTGTTTGGCGTGCTGCGAATGAGTTCGATCAGCGGCCAAAGTTGATCGTCACTGCCCTGATTAGTGGCCCACGTGAGAAGGGGAATCGCGAGCTTCACATCTTTCGATTCGACGGCCTGAGCAAGCTGCTGCTCGATATGATTCTCAGCCTGCGCTTCATTCCCCGCGAGGGTCATCTCGGTGTTATAGATGAGAGTCCAGTTGAAGTTACTTCCATATCGGGACGTGACTTCATCCATGTCATTCGATTTCGCGCGTTCGGCCAGCCACTCCAGTTTATCCTCGGCGAGCGGTTCTAGCGTGACACCACGTGCACGCATGGAGTTGCTCCAGCGACTATAGAGCGGGCTGGACAAGGCATACAGTCCCGATTCCGGATCGACTTCCGCGAGTCGCCAAATCGGTTCCCACGACTTTGGATTGCGGTAGTCGATGTTCAAGTTACTGTCGACACGCGAGACGACTGCAATCGAAATGTACCAGTCCCAAACGTCCTCGGTGGTCGCGTCATCTGCATTGGCCTTTTTCGCGAGTGCTTCGATGTGCTCGTTAAGCCGGCCTTCGTCTTGCTCGTTTTTATAGACGACCCACAAGGCCATAAGTTTGGCGTGCCCGAAGTCCACCGGCGTGGGCAACGCATAAACGCGGTTGTAGCTGTAACGGTCGTCGAGCACGCGGTACAAGTCGTACAGTCGCTGACTTCGCATGAACTGCAACGGCGGCTGTTGGAACGTTCGTCCGCCACTCACAACGGTCTGCTGATACGGTTTGCCGCCTTCGGGTAACTCGGTTTCCTTGATGTCGAGACCACGCAACTTCTCGGCTGTTTCGACGGCGGTTTTCCATTCGCCTTCGGAGGCTTGCAGAATCATTAGCCGCAACAGCATCTCCCAATCGTTCGGGTTCGTCTCCAACGAGTTTTCCGTGAGGCGAATCGCAAGTTTCGTTTCGCCGGAGGAAAACAGCCGATTGATATTCCGCACCGTTTGCTGCGTGTTGCCCGACTGTTGACCGAGACGCAGCCATAATGCTTCCGCTTCGTTAATCGCCCCGATGTCGATGAGTAACGTCGCCAACTTCGCTTCGGTTTGCCGATTGGGCGCCAGCCGAATGAGTTGACGTTGCAACCCGACGGCTTCTTCCATTTCGCCGGACTGTTCCGCCAAGAGTACGAGTCGTTCCAACAGCAACGTATCACGTCCCTGTTCACGGAGCAGACCTTCCAGTTCTTCTCTCGCCAATCCGAGATCACCCGCTTGTTCGTAGGCAGTTGCGACGAGATCGACCGTCCCACGACGATCCCCAGATTCTCGTCCGCGGATCTCCAAGCGAGAAATAAGTTGATCCAACCGATTCGATCGCAAATACAAGTCCGTCAATTTCCGCACGACATCACGCCGCGCATCAAGTTCTGTGGCTGAATCGAACATGTTCCAATAGAGTTCGATCGCCTGATCGGTTTTGAAATCGGAGGCCAACCGGTTGGCGAGCATCTGTTGAGCATCGGTGTTGCGGGGATTGAGCCGCACGCAGCGTCGGTACGTGTCGAGACGTTCGTCAATGCGACCGAGTTGACCACACAAATCAGCGTAGAAACGAAAACTTTCCAGCGACCCGCCTCCGCCGGCGAGCAACAGTTTCCCGGTCTCGATGGCTTTCTCTTCCTGACCGATCCGCAAGTAGAGCGTGGCGAGCCGCTGCAAATGACCGGAGCGGAATCGTTGATCGCGGTCGGCGAGTTCCTGACGTTTTTCAATCGCGGTCTGCAACTGACCGGCGTTCTCGTACATTCGGGCGGCGACGTCGAGCGTTTCGATCGAGTCCGGCGAATGCTCCAAGGCTTTTTCGATGGCCTGCATCGATTCGCGGGGTTGGTTGCCGGCATCGTAAAGCGTTGCAAGACGTCGCCAGAGTTCGCCGTCGGTCTCTGCATCCTCGGCTTGCTTCTTGGCTTCCTCGGTGCGTTCGGCTAATTGGCCCGATGCCTGATACGTGCGGACTTCGGCTGCGAAAACCTTGTCGCGATCGTCAACGGTGTCGGTTTGTTCGTCGGCCAACTCTAACTGTTCGAGGGCGTTGTCGTACTCACCGGCATCACTGAGCCATTCCGCGTACCGCAGACGTTCGGTGAGCGTGGGATTCATCTCGCAGGCGGCGGCCATTGTCTTCAGGGCTTCGTCAGGCTCGTCGAACTGGTGTAAAACTTCCGCCAACCGCACCAAGTTTTCACGCGTCTTCTGATCGCCTTCTGCGATGCTTCGCCACACGGGCAACGCTTCGTCATGTCGATCGAGACGGTGCAGATACTCGCCGAGATACTCCTTGTATTGCGGTTCCGTCGGTGCGAGTTCAATCGCTTTGCGATAGCCCGCAATCGCGGCATCTTCGAGTTCCGCTCCACGCAGCAAGTCTGCCACTTGGGATTGAATCGCCGCTTCGTCGTTACGTGCATCGGCCAAGCGTTGCCAAACCTTCGCCGCTGCCGCTTTGCGTTCCGCTTCAGGACGTTTGCGGTCTTCCAGAATCACTTGCCCCCAACGGACGAGGTGATCGGGATTCTTCGGTTCCAATTCAACGAGTTTCTCGTACTGGGCGGCGGCTTCCGCGAACTTCTCTTCCGCGATGGAATTGTCGATCAATGCCAACCGTGGAGCGGAGTCCGTCGGCGAACGTTCGATGGCCTGCTCCAACCACTTCTGTGATTCCGCACCCCGCCCCTGCACCGATAGCGTTCGCGCCAACCGCAGCACGGCTCCGGTGTCATCGGGATGAGCTTCGATCCACTTCTCATAGTAGTCGGCCAAGCCCGCGTAATCGCCAGTGCCGAGGTATGCATTTTCGATCCGCCGTCGCGCCTCGGCGTACAAATAACTTCCGGGACGAAGCCGGGTCAAAAGTTCTTCCAGCCGTTTCGTAGCGGCATCTTTCTGACCGAGCTGCACTTGCAGATCAGCTGCGCGGAGAGCGTACACAATCCGATCGTTCTGCGACCGAGCTTCTTTCGCGAGCGCTTCGTAACGCTTCAACGCATTCGCGTAATCACCTTCGTCGGCGAGTGCCCGAGCGATTCGCTGACGCACACCGTCATCGCCAGGGAAACTGGTTTCGAGTTGCTTCCAGATCTCCATCGCTTTCTCAGCTTGGTCACTGCGTTGGTAGAGCCGACCGAGCTGAGTAGCAATGTTGAGAAAATCGCGACGCGGCGGCTTGCGATCGATTGCCCGTTGCATCGCAGCGGCTGCCGCTTCGTCTTTCCCAAGAAGCAACAACGCTTCGCCGTGATGATAAGCAGTCAGCGGATTCTCCGGCAGCAGCGTTTCTGCTTTTGCAAGTGCCACGTCTGCTGCTGACTCTTCGCCGCGTTGGAGTTGCAGGAGTCCGATGACCATCCAGTGATTTCCGGCCGCTTGATCATCTCCGTCTTTCACCGCCGCTTCGGCATCTTTCGTGAGACCATCAATCAATCCGCCGAGCGTCCCCCGCGCGACGTGATAACCAAACACCCGTTCGAGTGCCGTGCCGGTTGCCGGGCGTCGGAGAAGAAGTTGTAGGAATCGCTCGGTGGCAACTTGCTCGCGGCGTTCTTCATCGGAAAGTGCCTGATCCTGAGCCAACAACCAACGCGGACAGACCGAGCCCACCAAACTAATTGCGATGCAGCCCAAAAAAATGAATCGCAGCGTGCGTGATTTCAACTGCATCGTCGGTCTCCTTAAGAAATCGCCTTTGCCGAGCACTACACCAACCCCAATTGCGGTCCAGAGTGGAACTTGACGAATGTTCGGGATAGGATCGTTGCTGGTATTCTGTTCAATGTGTGCGGCGTTTACCAGTCCGTGAGCATCACCATAAGGACACCTTGGCCGTCGAATTCCTTTGTAGTTTTTCCGACTTTCACTCGAGTTTTCGCAAACAAATACCATTCTCGGGTGTTCTCAACTTCAGTGCGACAATGTGAGCTCCGGCTGTAGAAAGCCACCTGGAGTCAACGGATAGTTTGCGGATATACCATCAGTCTCTCCACGCTCTACGGGAATCTCATGAACGAATCGAGCGATGAACTTCAGGCGGACGTGCGACAGTTCCAGGAAGACTTTCACAAGATGCGGGAAGAAATTGCCCGGGTGATCGTCGGTCAACGCGAGATCGTTGAAGGTGTGCTTTACGCACTCATCGCCGGCGGTCATGTGCTGCTGGAAGGTGTGCCAGGGTTGGGGAAAACGTTGTTGGTACGAACGCTTTCCGATGTCCTGCACGCGCGGTTTTCAAGGATTCAATTTACCCCCGACCTGATGCCGGCCGACTTGATTGGGACGAACGTGTTGGTCGAGGCGGAAGACGGCGGACGCGAGTTTCGTTTCGATCGCGGGCCGTTGTTCGGCAACATTGTGCTGGCGGACGAAATCAATCGAGCCACACCGAAAACGCAATCCGCCCTGCTCGAAGCCATGCAGGAACACAGCGTCACCGTCGCGGGGACCACGTACCCGCTGGACGGTCTGTTCTTCGTGATGGCCACACAAAACCCATTAGAAATGGAGGGCACATACCCGCTGCCCGAGGCGCAGTTGGATCGCTTTCTGTTCAAACTCCTCGTAAAGTTTCCGAGCAGTTCCGAACTCGGCACGATTCTCGATCGCACGACCGAGGTGGAAAAACCGACCACTTCCCGGTTGTTTCAACCGGACCGCATTCTCTCGATGTCGAAACTGGCGCGGCGAATTCCGATCGCGGAGGAAGTTCGACAATATGCGATTCGCGTCGTGATGGGCACGCACCCCGAACAAGAAGCCGCCAGCCCGATGGTTCGGCAATTTGTGCGGTACGGTTCGAGTCCCCGCGGAGCACAAGCGTTGATTCTCACAGCGAAAATCAACGCGATTATGGACGGCCGATATCACGTGGCCCGCGACGACATCCGCACCGTCGCCCTGCCCTGTTTACGTCACCGCGTGCTGCTCAACTTCGAAGGCCAAGCCGAAGCCGTTTCGACCGATGCCATCCTCGAAGACGTATTGGAATACGCCTCCCGCCCGTCGAAAGAGACGGCCGCCGTTTGATGGTTTTGACGCGATCTTGGTATTCAATGTGAGGATGGCGGATGGAAGTTGGCGGGAAACGTTGAAAGTTACTACTTGCCATTTTCGATCCTCCATCTTCGATTCTCGAATTCAAAACATGTGGATCACATTTCGACGGACAATGAACATCAACCTCTCCATGAGATAAACGACTCCACTCATGCTTCTTGAACCGGAATTTTTGGCTCGATTGGAATACCTTTCGCTGATTTCACGGCGAGTGTTTCGTGGTCGGCTTCTGGCTCAACGACGGACGAAGCAACTTGGTGGAGGCATTGAGTTCGCCGACCATCGTGAGTATTCCCCCGGCGACGACTTGCGGTATGTCGATTGGCAAATTTACGCCCGGCATGGCGATGTGTTGTTGAAGCGGTTTCAGGAAGAAGAGGATTTGCACGTTTACATTCTGCTCGATGTTTCACCGAGCATGAATTTGGGGGAGCCGAATAAGTTCGATTACGCCCGTCAAATCGCAGCCGCGATGGCCTACATTGCACTGGCCGACTTAGACCGCGTCTCCATTTTGGCGTACGCCGACGCCGTGCGAAGTTGGCAACCACTAACCCGCGGCAAAGACCAAGTGCTCGGCGTCCTGCGATTCCTCGATCGATTGGAACCCGGCGGCGGTCGCACGGATCTGGCAGCGGTCGCCAAAACGCTACTCCACCGGGCGCCCCGCACGGGATTAGTGTTGATCATCAGCGATCTGTACGATCAAGACGGCTTCCGACGTGGCGTGGATTTGCTCCGTCATCGACGGTTTGAACCACATCTCATCCAAGTCCACACCACTGAGGAAGCCAATCCGAATTTGCTCGGCGAGATCGAACTCGAAGACATCGAGACCGGGCTGGATCGAAAAGTCATCATCACCGAAAGTCGGCTCAAGGAATATCGCAAGCGGTTCGCTGAGTTTCTGAAATCAATTGAAATCTACTGCCGAAATTACGGCCTAAGTTGCACGCACTCTACGACGGATGTGCCGTTCGATGAACTCATCCTCCGCATGATGCGAGCCGCGGGAGTAATGAGCTAGTAGTTGTTCAGAGCCAACCGGAGAGAACAGTTTCACGACTTTTAAATCAACCCGCACTTGGGATTGAGGATGGAGGATTGAGGATCGCTTAAAAGAGATTTGCTATCCTCGATCTTCCATCCTCGATCCTCGAAAACGAGCGTTGCAAACGTATCTGTGAGATAGAACCCGCTGACGAAAAAGGTGAACCAATCGAATGCCCTTGGAACTAGCGAATTCGGCGGGATTGTGGTGGGCATTGCTGGCGATTCCGATCATCGCGTTGTTCATTTTGAAAGTCCGACTCCGTCGGCGACAGGTTTCCACGCTGTTGTTTTGGGACCAACTTCTGCAAGAGCATCCGCCGCGAGCCTGGTGGGAACGCTTGAAAAACTTGCTGGCGTTATTGTTGCAGTTGGCGTTTCTGGCGTTGATCGTGGGAGCACTCGTCGATCCATTGTGGTCTTGGCAGAAACGCGACGCTCGGCGGATTATCTACGTCGTCGATAATTCGAGCAGCATGAATGCAATCGACGACGGTGAAACCGGAACGCGATTGGAGCGAGCCAAAACGACACTCAAGCGAATGATCGGCACTTTGCGTCAATACGACACTGCCGCCATCGTGACTGCGGGGGGATTGCCGAAAGTGGCAATGAGTACAACCGGCGATGTCCGTCGCTTGGCCGAAACGGTTCAGCAAATCTCACCAACCGACAGCCCCAGTCAACTTCCCTCCGCGGTGGAACTTGCTCGACGATTAAACGCCGAAAGCCGGGACGGCAATTTTGAGATCATCATCCTCACCGACGGGACTGAGAGAGATAGTGACGAACTTGCGAATGCTGACAACGTCACAGCATATCGGTTTGGCGCGGATGCCCAGAACACGGCGATCACCGCGTTCCAGGTGAGACGGGGGATTACTGACGTCACGAGTTTTCAAGTCCTTGTGGAAGTCACGAATTTTGGTGACGAAACTGTTGATTGTCGATTGGAATTGGAGTTGGAAGAGAGCGTCGTCGATGTCATTCCGCTCACGCTCGAACCGCACAAACCGTGGCGAGAAACGCTTGATCATATTTCGCCCGCCGGGGGACGGTTAATCGCGAAACTCAACATTGAAGACGCACTCGCCACCGATAACCAAGCTCTTGCTGTCCTGCCAACGCAAGATCCGATTCCCGTGGTTGTCGTCACGCCTGGGAGTTTATTTCTGCAAAGCGTCTTCGAAGCGATCCCGAATGTCGAACTCACAATTGCCGAGTCGCTTCCCGATGAATTGCCGCCGGATGCGATCGTTGTGCTGCATCAAACTCAGATCGACACGATTCCGAGTGGTTCGGTGATCGTGATCGATCCGCAATCGGATTCGGACCTGTGGACAGTCGGCGAATCCATCCCCGAACCGATCGTGGTCGAACAAGCCAAAGACTCACCGTTGTTGGCTCACATTCGGCTGCAGAACGTGATGTTCCCCGGCGCGAAGGAGATCAACTTCGTGTCGCAACCGGAATCGCTTTTGGAAAGTCCTGGCGAACAACTTCTGTATGCGAAGTTGCCTCGATCGTCGGGTGATGTGGTGGTGCTGGCAGTGAAACTCGAAGACGGCGATTTGCCGTTACGGATCGCGTTTCCTGTGATGATCAAGAACGCTCTTGATTCGTTTCTCGGCGGCAAAGGCGAATTGCGACCGGCAATTGCGACCGGACAGACCACGGAAATCAACACCGGACGCTCCCAAGCGACAACCGTCACCGAGTTGACGACGACCGATGAGACGAAAAGTCCGTCAGCCGTTCATTCTCCGAATGAGCAGTCGTCGTGGGTGTTGCGATCGCCGAGTGGTTCGATCAAGCCGTTGGCGGTTGGCGAGTCCGTTCGTGTCGGTCCGTTCGACGAAATCGGATTGTGGTGGGCCGGTCCGGAAACGGAAGTCGCGAAAATCGATGACGCCGCTGCCTTCTCTGCCGATCTCGTTCCGATCGCGGTCAATCTGACCAACCCCGCCGAGAGTGACTTGCAGCCGAATTCCGAACTCCCGGAACCGCCCGTGACGAGTGCCGTTTGGGGCGGGCATTCGCTGTGGTTCTATCTGGCGCTCGCTGGCATCATCGGAATTTGCCTCGAGTGGTTCCTATATCAACGCCGAATCGTTGCGTGAGGCTGTCGAAAGCCGGTTTTCGACAGTCAATTGGAACATACCCCTAGCATGTTTTTTCTCAGAATTCTATAACCAGCAACACAACGGAGAATCCGCCAGCGTCGCATTAATTCCGTTCCGTAACCGGGTGCAATCGCCCTCAACAGAAAGACGACTCATGGGCATGACGCTCCGCATTCGGATGTATCGCGACGGTCAAGTCGTCGAGGGTGATCGAGAGTACAGTATTGCCTTTGAGATGGCAGAGACGGTGGACGAACTCTGCGAACAGATCGGCGTGATGGAACTCACGAATTTCTACGACCATTCCGACTTGGAAGCCGAGTTCGCTGCCGACGATGAATTCCCGGAAACCGATCAGGCGTGGTTCACCGCTGCGGATGGGCTGACAACTGTGGAAGCGGTGCTGGCGTCGCTGCACGACCAACCGGTGTCGTCGTTGCCCGAAGAACTCGCGGATGATGAGAGTCGGAACACGCTGATCGACGAACTCGAACACTGCCGCAACACCCTGCGTGAAGCCCTCTCAGAAACCTTGCCGTTTCATTTGCGGGTTGTGATGTAGTGCAGATAATGATGTGATGAGGTCTGGTGTGATGATGTGAGAAATCTCCGATTCAGCGGATTGGCGAAGTGACCGCTCTTCACGACAATCGAAACCAATCATCGAAGTGGATTTTCGTTGCGATTTACATCCTAGGCTTCCTTGTCTTGTATGTACTTAGCACTGGCCCGTATGTTTGGTGTGTCGATCGCGGTTACTTGTCAAGCATTCAAGTAGAGATGCTTGGCGAAATGGTTTACCTTCCTCTAATTCTGTTGTACGACCATTCAGAGTGGTGCGAAGCTGCCTTCGATTGGTATTTTGCGTTTTGGATTCTTCCGTAACTACCTCTCGCCATCCTTCATCTTCGACCCTCCATCCTCTCCGCCCAAAATGCCCGCCTCAAAACGTTTCTCCTCTCTCAATCCCCTAACTGTGGGCACGCTACTTGGCGTGTTGGCGGCGCTGGCGTATACGGGGGCGAATACGTCGCTTCGGTTTCTGGCACGCGAGAGCGGCGGTATGGACTGGGCGTTCTGGGTGACGACTTGGAAGAGCGTGCCAGCGGCTTTGGTGGCTTGGATTTTGATCGGCTATAACCTCTCGCGAAAACAGATCGCGTTGCCGCCGCGGCGAACGTGGGGTGTGCTGATTGCCGGCGGTTTGATGATGCAAATCGGTGGCAACGTGATGTTCCAATGGGCGTTGTCGTTCATCGGACTCGCCCTGACCGTACCGATGACGTTCTCGACGATTTTGCTCTCGAGCGCGATTCTCGGACGCATCTTTCTCAACGAACCGGTCAACAAACAAACGCTCATTGCGATCGGTCTATTGATCCTGGCGATTTGTAGTTTGAGTGCCGGGAGTGGGGAATCGGCACGTTCCGTGCTGGAGACGGTCAGCCCATCAGAAGTGCTCGTGGCGATCGGGGCGGCTATCGTCGCGGGCACGGCGTATGGGTCGGGTGGCGTATTGATCAAAAGCCATCTTCGGGGTGACTTGCCGCTTTCGGCGACGCTCGTGTTCTTCAATACTACCGGCGTCGTCGTGTTGGGAACATTGAGCGCAGTTCGACTTGGCCCTGCGGAATTGATGAGAACGACTCCGGTCGATTTGCTCGCGATGCTCACCGCGGGCGTCTTCAACGCGATTGCGTTCTTCTCACTCGGAGCGGCGCTTCGACGAATTCCGGTCGTACGGGCGAACCTCATCAACGCATCGCAGGCCGCACTGTGTTCTTTTGCAGGCGTAATGTTCTTTCAAGAAGCCGTCACCGTTTGGCTGTTGATTGGCTTCGGACTCACCATCGCCGGCTTAACCATCATGGGCCGCCGATCGCGTGACAAAACTCAGGAATCCAAAGACGGGAGTCAGGAGACAGTGACCGAGGAGAACGAAGCTTGCGAGAAGTCACTTGGTTCCAGACTACTGCAGCATTCGTTTCTAGAAACTGTAGAATTGCACGCAGAACTTCCTTCGACGAACGACCGGGCGTTGGAATTGGCGGGTCGAGACGACTTGCAACTGCCGGCTATTGTTTTGGCTCAGCGACAAACTGCGGGGCGTGGTCGCGGGGCGAATCAGTGGTGGGCCGACGAAGGAACACTCACATTTTCACTCGTCATCGATGCCCACGCATTTCAGTTACCACCTGAACGATGGACGAAGATTTCGCTCGTCGTGGGATTGGCAATCTGCCAAGCGACGCATAAGTTCCTTCAGCCGAATCGCCCTGCTCTCAAGTGGCCGAACGATGTGCTGATCGATGGTCGCAAACTCTGTGGCATCCTCATTGAGATGGCGTCAGCCGGTTCGGGTCGCGTGGTGATTGGCATCGGGCTCAATGTCAATACGGACTTCGAAGCCGCACCGGCGGAAGTTCAGGCTCGAGCGACATCACTTCGCCAAGAAACCGGACACGATCACAACTCGGATGACGTCTTACTCGCTGTGTTGGATGAGTTGGCGGCGGAACTCACTGGGTTATCGACCGAACCCGATTTACCCGGCCGTTGGGACCGCTGGTGTTATCTGACTGGACGGACCGTCGAAGTTGAAAACGGCCAACCGAACACCCACGGACTTTGTCAGGGGATCGACTCCGATGGGGCGTTGCTCATTGATACGTCGGTCGGCACCAAGCGTGTTTACTCCGGCGTGGTGCGAAGCATTTCTTAGAATCGAAGCCGCCAGTTTTGTCGCAAAACTAGGGCACATCTCGCACACGATAATGGCGAGTTTTGCACTTTCCCGCAGGCTCAACCTCACCAAGAATGGCGCAACTTTGTTCACATGAAGTGAAAGCCTATTGGGAGGGAACCTGCGAATGTCGGTTGTGAATTCACGGAACGAAAAGATTCTTCTGCCTCGGTCCGGAGCCGATGGCTTCTGGCGAACGGTGATGGACCATTATGCCGGTCACGACACGCTTCGTTGGAAGTATCTGGCGATGCTCGCGTTGCGGGAAAACAGTGGTTGGCCGCTGGATACGATCGGTCTCGTCTTCGAGCATCCTCGCGGCCACGTCAGTCGTTGCTTGAGAAAGGTCAAAGCCGAACTCTGCGAGCAATTCAGTGCCGACGGCTTTGATGAATGATGGGAATGTCGAAGGACAATCCCATCGGCTCTCCACGTTCAATTCTCAAGTCTCAACTCACATCGGACACTTGGCGATGCAATTACGCACACTTTCGATCACAGACCTCAAACCGGCGCCCTACAATCCTCGGATCGAACTTCGGCCGGGAATGCCAGGGTATGAGCGATTGGCTCGTTCATTGGATCAATTCGAACTCGTGCAGCCAATCGTCTGGAACGAACAAACCGGGCATGTGGTTGGTGGACATCAGCGATTGACGGTCCTGCGAGATCGTGGCGTCACGGAGGTGCCTGTGGTTGTGGTGTCGCTCTCACTCGAACGGGAACAGGCACTCAATGTTGCCTTGAACAACGCGAATGTCGGCGGCGATTGGGACCCGGCGAAACTTGTCGATTTGCTTTCTGAACTCAACGGGCAAGACGACTTCGACGCCACGCTCACCGGCTTCGACGCGGATGAGTTGAAGAATCTCGTTCTGGTTCCCGATCCGAATTTCGAACCGGAGATGTCCGAGGACAAACCCGAAACCGAACCGATCGTGCAGGTCACTTTTGAAATTCCTGAAGAAGATTGGGCGACGTTGCGGGAACGTTTCGATGCTCTCATTGCGGAACTCGATTTGAAAGTCCATGTGCGAATGCCTTCGTCGTAAGAGACGGAGCCCACTTCACTTGATTGTCGGCTTCTCACATCATCACTCCAGACCTCATCGCATCATCATGCAACTAAGCGTCACCTACGATTTCTGTCCCAAACAGGCGAGTTTGAATACCTCGATTGTGATGGACGGCTTCGGCATTGGTTTCGAAACCGGTCAGCACACGATCGCCGATGATTTTGAACTACCAATCCAATCGGGTGACGTGGTGTTGTTCACAGGGGCGTCTGGCTCGGGTAAGTCGAGTTTGATGCGGGCAACTGCCACGCAACTTCGAAACCGCCCTGAGACGAAAGTGGTCGATGTGGAGCAGCTGGAACTTTCGGATCGTGTGCTGGTCGATGCACTAAATGTTCCGGTCCATGAAGCGTTGGCGTTGTTGTCAGCGTGTGGATTGGCGGAAGCCCGATTGTTGTTGAGAACTCCCACAGAACTCAGTGATGGGCAACGGTATCGGTTTCGACTCGCACTTGCGTTGGCTCAGCATCCCGATTGGGTGATCGCGGATGAGTTCACCGCCACACTCGATCGTACACTCGCCAAGATCGTCGCCTTCAACATTCGTCGGCTCGCCGACCGGACAGGAACGGGCTTTCTGTTGGCGACGACTCACAACGATGTCACGTGCGATCTCGATCCGTCATTGCACGTCGTGTGTCGACTCGATGGGCGAACGGAATGCACACGTAACGAGTCGCCCACGTTGCCACGGAGGATCAGTTTCTTTGACGACCTCAAAATCACCGTCGGCAGCAAAGTCGATTGGCCCGCGTTTGCCAGTTGGCATTATCGCAGCCATCATTTGGGGCTCGTGAAACGCGTCTCGGTGCTATGGCATGGCGAGGAAAAAATCGGCATCTGCGTCTTCGCCTCGCCGCCGATTTCCCTGTCACAACGCAACAAGTTTTTCGGTTTGCACGGAAGGTGGTCCCGCACACCGCTGCGAGCGCTGAATTCTCAATTGGTGACGTTATCGCGTGTGGTTCTGCATCCGAGTTATCGCGGTGCCGGGCTGGCAGCGTGGTTCATTCGCGAGAGTTGCCGGGCGTGCCCGTGGTCTTGGATCGAAACGCTCGCCCAGATGGGGCACCTCAATCCGTTCTTTGAAAAAGCCGGGTTCGTCCGCGTAGGCGTGACGCAATCGAAGAATCAATCTCGCCGAGGACATTCCGCAATCTACGGAGGCAACCGTAATGGCCAAACGAAAATCAGCCAAGAAACCCACGAAAAAAGCCGTCACGCGCAGCCGGTCTACTACATCTTCGACAACCGCCCCGAAGCGACCAGAGCCGGAGACGACAACTGAGCCGGCGTTACTTTCGAACGATCAACAGACGGCGGTGCTGGCATTGTTGCAACGTGGGGCGAGTCCGGCGGGGGCGATGCAACAACTGGGATTGTCGATTGATGTGTTTCTTCGCACGGCGATCAAGAACGCGGAGTTTCACGAACGCACAATCGAAGTCACTGACGTCCTCAGCGGCAACGTCAAGGCGGTGTTGTATCGCACGGCGATGGAAGGCAATGTCTCCGCGCAACAAGCCTGGTTGAAGTTGTTCCCCTCGCGGATCGACAACCGCGAACCACCCACGCCTGCGACGTTCGACGAAATCTTGGAGACGTTGACCGATGACCAACTGGTTGAACTGGCCCGTGCGATGGGCGTTGATCTGCCGCACGAAACTAAAGACCACGCATGACCGACGGCAAGCGAGTCGCTCCCCCACCCTGTTCCGCTCGGCCGTGCGACTCAGCGAAGACGCCACCAAACCCTTTGGCCAACTCATTCAACCTTGGCAAGCCACGGACTTTGCCGCTCTCGATCCTGCTTGGTTGTTGCTCGCTGGTCATGATGTCGACACTTCCATTCGCCGCGCTTGGATTGAACGGCCGCGCGGTCATGGGAAGACGGCGGACATGGCATTGCAGTTGGCGTGGATTCTATTGTTCTCGCAACACCGTATTGAGGGTTTGGCCGCAGCGGCCGATCGCGATCAAGGCACGCTGATTCGCGATGCATTATTACGATTGTCATTGGCGAATCCCGAATGGTTTTCGCCTTTGAAATTTTGTCGACATTGGGTCGAGCATCGAGGGACCGGCAGTCGGTTGGAGATTATTTCTTCGGATGTTTCGAGTTCGTATGGAGTGCTCCCCGACTTCGTAATTTGCGACGAACTGTGTCACTGGGAAAAACCGGACTTGTGGCATTCGCTGGTGTCCTCCGCCGCGAAACGTCCAAAGTGTGTGTTAGCCGTACTGACGAACGCGGGTGTCGGACAGGGTTGGCAATGGGATCTTCGCGAGGCTGCTCGGTTGAATGCCCGGAGTCGTCAACCGACCTGGCACTTTTCGAGTCTCGATGGCATTCAAGCCCCGTGGCTTGATCCGCGGCACCTAGAAGAACAGCGAGACTTGCTGCCGACAGAGGTTTACGAACGATTATGGCTCAATCGTTGGCAACAATCTGATGGAGAGTTCATCACCCTCGCCGAAGCGGAATCGTGCCGAGATGATGAATTGATCTACCAAACGGTCGGTGACGCGAATCGCCGATATGTCGCCGCCGTTGACTATGCGGAGAAACACGATTTGACGGTCGGAGTCGTCGTGCATCGCGAAGACTTTGAAGGAGGTTTTCGCCTCGTCGTCGACCGCATGGATGTCGTTGCTCCTAACAAGAATCAACCAACGCGTGTCGATTGGGTCGATGAATGGATGCAAGAAATCCTGGCAGGTTTTCCGCACGTGCGGTTTGTGCTGGATGACTATCAGTTGGTCAGCGTGATTCAACATTGGGGAACGCGGGCGGATGTCACGCGGTTCCCGTTTCGCGGCGGACATGGCAACCATCGACTGGCAACGACGCTGCGAAAACTCATCCTGCACCGCGAACTCACTTGGTATCCCGAATGCGGACAACGCATCGACACGGACACTCGCGACGATCTCGAAACCGAACTTGCATCGCTACTGTTGAAACAAAAATCCGATGGGCACATTCGCATCGATCATCGGAACGACGGACGTCACCACGATGACCGCAGCTTTGCCCTCGGAGCCGCATGCTTGCATCTGCTCGATGAAGAAATGCCGCTGGATTGGATGCGGTTCGACGGCTTCATCGCGTGAAAGCAAGACGATGTGATGTGGTCTCGTGTGATGATGCAAAAGACGACTAACAACCAACTCATCTCGAAAGGACTCGAACCATGCTCGGTTTTCTGCAGGATCAATGGAACACGATTCGTTTGCGGGCTCGGTATCGTCGACTTGTGCAGGAACAACTTGTTTCTCTCACCGAAGCTGATGGACCGCTGCCGGTTGCGGACGATCCTGGTGATTGGATGTTGCTCGGTGGCGAACGCGGTTTATCGGAGTCACAACGGCAGGACTTGCGAACTCAAGCTCGACGATTGGTGGAAAGCAATCCCCACGCTCGCAACGTTCTGCGGCTTCTCGAAATCTATGTGACCGGACCAGGTTTTCAATTGAATGCGGCTCGGATCAATCCGAACGACGAACCGGAATCGTCTCTATCGGTCGATCGCATTTGGAACCGATTCCTACGCGATAACCGGCGACATTTCAGCATTCGGGAATTCGCTCGACGTGTATGGCGGGATGGAGAGTGTTTTCTACGGTTGTTCGATGCGGAAAAGCCCACGGTGCGATTCATCGACCCCGAGCAAATCGGCGAACCGCCTCATCACCCCGGGACTCAGGGCATTGTCACCGAGCCGACCGATGTCGAAACACCGCTTCTGTATTTGGTGATTGATCCCACCGACGGCAGTTTGCAAACTGAGATTCCCGCTGCCGATGTCATTCACACGCGACGCGGTGTGGACTCAAACGAGAGACGTGGTGTGACCTGGTTCGCACCGCTGATCGAACCGCTTGCCCAGTTCGATCACTGGCTCGATACGGAACTCACCGCTCGCAAGCTGCAGGCGTCGATTGTCCTGTGGCGTAAGGTGCAAGGCGGCCCGTCGCGTGCGTCTTCCATCGCCGATGCCTCTCAAACCGGGACACTCTACGAAGCCGGTAGCACGACACGTCGAGAGCGATTTCGGGCGGGCACGATCCTCACGACATCGCAGGGCACGGAGTTGGAGTATCTGCAACCGAATACCAACTTCGGAGACGCTGTGCCGTTAGGACGGTTACTGCTCTTGTGCACGGCGGCGGGTTCCGGGTTGCCGGAGTTCATGTTGACCAGCGATGCCTCCAACGGGAACTTTGCCTCGACAATGGTTGCCGAAGGACCGGCGGTGAAACTGTTCCAGGCCGAACAACAATTCTTCGCGGCAGAGTTGGAACGCCTTTGGGAATGGGTCATTCGGCAGGCGATCACGCAAGGAGAGTTACCAAGCGATACGCTGGACCGCGTCCAACCGGAATGGACATTCCCACAACTCGTCGCGCGGGATCGCAACAAAGATCGCTTAGCCGACGTGAAACTAGCGAATGCAAAAATCCTCAGCCGCGCCGAAGTTGCCCGTCGCGACGGTACGAATCCGACCACCATGCGAACAGAGATCGCCGACGAAGAATGCTGACGTGATGAGGTCTCATGTGCTGATGTGAATTCCCAGTGCCGTCGGTCCCCACCGGCGGCTTTTTTGTTTCGTAGGGTGCGAAATCGTAGGAGCAATACGTAACGCACTGTGTGATCGATGTTCAAACTGATTGGTACGTTTCGCTTCGCTGCACACACCTTACGAAAATCCGCGCAACGCACTCCGCCTAGGTTGAACACGCATGTCACTCACTCGAACGAAAGGATCAGCGATGACTGTGATATCGGAACCGCCGTTGCAACAGTTGGCCGAGGAGATCCGCGATTGGCGGAGCGATGGTTTGATCGTCGATCGCGAGAACCGCTATGTGCGGAACGTCGCACTCGCGGGGACTGTCTCCAAGAACGGTTACCGTTACACCGAACAAGCACTGCAAGAGGCGACCAACCTGTATCGCAACAAACCGGTGTTTCTCGATCATGCTCCGACGGCTTCTCGTGCGACGCATCGCAGCACACGCGATTTGGTAGGTTCGATCGTTAATCCGCGATTCGAAAACGGTCGTGTGCGGGGTGACATCCGCGTGATCGACACCGAAGCCGGTCGCACATTTCTGGCATTGGCCGAATCGGATGGGCCGTCAGTGGGCATGAGTCACGTCGTTCTCGCGAAACGAAACGTCAACGGCACCATCGTCGAACGGCTGGAACAAGTGGTGAGCGTCGACGCGGTCGTCTTCCCGGCTTCGACCGTCACCTTTCGCGAGAGTCATTCACCGACCGACGACGATCAAACGGGCGAATCGTTGACACTCTCCGATCGCATCATCGAAGAGCTAAGTCAGATCCGCGAGCAAATTGCCCATCTGCACACCGAACGAACTGTCCCCAAAACCGTTTCCCCGATTCGTCCCACGAGCGGCGAACGCCAACGGTCCTACACCGAGACACTGACTGACGCCCAAGTGCTCTCCGCGTTGCGACGCCGGTAGTTCAGGAAGCAGCGATCACAAGATAAGTCGCAGGGTGCGAGGAGCGAAACGCCACGCACCAAACGAAAACACAACACACATTTCACCAAGGAAACAGCATGTCTAATCAGTTTCGATTCCGTAGCGGCCAGATGTCGCTTCGGAAAGTCCGGGTGGATTCAAGCACCGTGATCGAAGTTGGCGACTTGGTTTTTCTCGACACCGACGATGTCAAACCCGCGTCCGCTTTTACTTGGGATACCAATCTTGCCACCACGCAGTCCGCGTTCGCCGCGGTGTTCTTGGGCATTGCCCACGAAGCGAGTGCCTCGGGCGAGACGGATCCGATCTCTGTCGATACCAGCCCGCTCTCAGTCTACGAGATGGATGTCGCCAGCGGAGCTTACGAGATCGGCGATGAATTGGGGCCGGATGAATCCTCGTCCACGCTGAACGATCAACAACTCGAAGCTATCGGCAGTGGGGCCACGGGAATCGCCTTCGCCGCCGAGTACAAAACTTCTGGGGCCACGAAACTCCGCGTGCAATTCAAATCCGCCTTCCACGCAGCCACAGCGTAGACGCGGATGATGATGTGATGAGGTCTGACGTGATGATGA
This sequence comes from Thalassoroseus sp., assembly GCF_984380535.1. Lineage (NCBI taxonomy): Bacteria > Pseudomonadati > Planctomycetota > Planctomycetia > Planctomycetales > Planctomycetaceae > Thalassoroseus > Thalassoroseus sp. Next base: position 123,916 of record NZ_CFHRBF010000008.1, on the reverse strand, counting down.
AGAAACCGTGACTTGCCCCTCACATCATCAATTCCATCCACGACTCGGTCAGTCACCACGGACAATTCACAACCAACAACGGACAAAACCATGCCGAATGTCAATCTCTCGATGTTGATCGAATCCCTCGGGCCGATGGGGTTCTATGACCGCGTTTGCACGTTGCTCAATGAAGGGCAGCTTTCATCGGACGAGGTGAGTTACTACGAACTGGCAGATGCTTGTGGAGTCTTGCCGCGTTTGCGGTCGATGAATGAGACGCTCTCGCCGACCGCTCACGTGTCTGCGTTGCTCTCGGAGGCCAACCCGGGCGTTGGCACGAATCTGTTCCAAGTTGTGACAGCCGAACTGATCGGTCGGCAAGTCATCGCCGGTTACGAAGACAGCACTGGTTTCATCGGCGACAAACTCGTCACCGTAATGTCCAGCAAACTTCGCAATCAGAAGATCGCTGGTTTCAAAGCGCTAGCCGGTCCGACGGATGTGCCCGAAGGACACTCCTACGAGGAGTCGAGTTTCGAGGACAAGTACGTCACCACCGAAGAAACCAAACAGGGCCGAATTCTTTCCATCAATGAAGAGCTCGTGGCTTTCGATCAAACCGGCGAAATCAATCGACGCGCTCGGGCACTTGGTTATTACTTGCGACAAGAACGAGAACGGACGATCGTGCGAGCCGTCACCGATGCCGACGCAAGCAGCGGCAAATACGTGTACCGTCCCAGTGGCAGCGGTACTCAGCTGTATGCCACAGACGGTTCGAACCGCAACTGGATCGGGGTCGGTAACACGACCAGTACCGACTTCGATGCCGCAGTTCCTCTCGTCGATTGGACCGACGTCGAAACCGCGATGTATTACCGAGCCACTGAAGTTGTCGACGATCGTGTGGACGGTACGCCACGTCCGATCGTCGCACCAGTCCGGCAATTGCTTGTGCCTGAAGCCCTGCGGGGAACGGCTCACAGCATTGTGAACTCGACAGAAGTCACGATGACCGATGGCGATCACCAAACCCGGGTAGCCAATCCGGTTCAAGGTTTGGTGGAAGTCCTCAGTTCACCGTTCATCGACGAACAAGGCGGACAGGCCGCGAGCGACTGGTACATCGGCGACTTCCGCAAGCAATTCGTGTGGAGTGAAATCTGGCCGGTGCAAACCTTCTTGCAACGCGGTGATAGCGTGGCGTCGTTTGAACGAGATGTGGTCCTTCGCGTGAAAGTTCGGCATTACGGCGGCGTCTCCGCGGTCGACACCGCCTTCGTGACCAAGGTCGATGGGGCATAGTCATCGGATGATGGGGTGATGAGGTCTGATGTGATGAGGTACGACTCTACGCCTTCATCACATCACCTCATCACTCGCGACCTCATCACATCATCATTTTTCAAAAGGGGAACACGATGAGCGACCTCGATGACTTGTCCTCGGTCAGTGGTGACGAACTGAGCGAAGACCAAATCCGCGGCATTCTGGCTCAGATCGATTTGGATATCACGAACTTGCTCCGCGATGGCAAACTCTCGGCGCTCAAATACTCGGTGGGCAGTCGCGAGGGGCGTATGACCGATCGGGCGGCGAATCTCCGGGCACTTCTCGAAGCTCGCCAGCATTACCAACAACTGCTGAACTCGTTGCCAAGTTGGACGGTTTCACGCGGCGAAACGGAGGACGAGGCGTGAGTGATTTCGATGATATCCTGAACGCGGACGCACGTGCATTCCGATCGGATTGGTTCGCGGTCTCGGTGTTCCGGCCGGCATTGTACGACGGCGTGTCCTACACAAGTCTGCCGGGGGTGATCAACTCGATCCGCGTCGGTGAACCATGGGACTTCGAACGCTACAAGGTTCCACTAAAAAGTGGCGATGTGACAACCGGCCTCACGCCGAATGGTGTCGACATTGAGATCCGGGCGAGGATCGCATCGGAGACTGAGGCCGACACCACACTCGATGTTTTTGCAGAGATCGAAACGCTTCGCCAAACCCTGCACGGAATGCTCGACGGGCAGTTCGATTTCTATCTTCATCACAACGAACTTTCGAATCGCTATTTCCAGAATTGTTCCGTCGTCCGTTTGGATTACGACGCCTCCGATCCGTCACTGTTGGCATACATTTTGAAACTGCACGCCGACGATCCCGTGATTTACGGTGCGGACGAGTATTGAGCGATCATCGCCGACACACATCATTCCCTCAGAAATGATCAATCACTATGCGACGTATCCTGCACTACTCCGGTTCTCCGACAAACTCTGCCGAGGAACTTTCCGAGCGAGCAATTCTGGGAGCGTGGTTCGAACTTCATCGCCAGGGCGGTTGCGGAGCCGGCGAGGTGAGGCTGCACGACGCGTTTACGGATCGTGCAACCATTGCCATCGGCGATTGGTTGGCTTTCGAGTATGGCTCTGGAAATCGTTGGTATCTCGGACGCGTGATCTCTCGCGAAGCGACAAGTCCGGCGACGATCAGGCTTCAACTGGAAGGCATGGCGTCTGAGTTGGACCATGTTTTTCCGGGCGGCTTTGGTTCAACGGTCAACGGAATCCCGCCGCATCGGTTCGCCCAAGCCGACTTGTTTTCGCTCGATCCAGATTACTCGGAAGAAACCATCGATACCGTGAGCGGGCCAGCGGATGTCGTTCGCGTGCTCGTTCAAGACTACGTCGTTCCGAACACGAACATTCTCTACGACGCTGATCGTATCGACGAACCGCCGAATGCATCCAATGTCACCAGTCTCAAAGTTCGTGGAACGGAATCGGTCACCGCGTTGCTGCGTGACTTGGCAGTTCGTGCACGCGGTGCTGTTTGGGGTGTCGACGAAACCGGTACGTTCTTTTTCGAACCGGCCCCCACAATACCGGCGGCCATCTGGCGAGAAGCGAGTGACTTGACGAAACTCGAAGAAACATACGACCGGCGATTTTTGTTCAATCGGATGATGCTCGTTGGGGATCGCATCTACTCTGCGAACTCGGATGGCACGCAGTCGAGTTATCGATGGCAAGCTCACTATGTGCAGCCGCAAAGTCAGAATACCCACGGCGAACGCAGTATCCGATTGACCGTCCCTTGGATTCGAACCACAAACGATTCTCGAGCGCTTGCGCAGGAGTTTTTTCGATTGTATGCCGAACCGGCGCCACGGTTTTTGGTGGAGACCGGTACGCAAGACTCACTTTTTCGTCCCTGGGTCGGAACCGTGCGAATCGAAAACCGCGACGGTGAGGAGTTGGTTACAGCGTCCGCAGAGACCGTCCGTGTGCAGTTCGATCATTCTCCACGATTTCAACTCCAGCTTGGACGAACCGATCCCCGCCAGATTTGGTCGATGACTGAAAATGACCACCATGGCGAATTGCCGCGAAATGCCGAGAGTGGCTTTGGCGGTGGGGAGATAACGCTCTCGTCGGAAACGAGTTCGAATGGTTCCGGAAATGTTGTCGCGTTCGATCAATTCACGGATACGCAAGGCACGCTGATTGTCAATCACGTTCCAGACATCGGGCCGTCATGGGACCGCTGGAATGCATCGTGGTCGATCGGTTCGTTTCTTGCCAACGCGGTTTCCCCGGATGGACCCGACGGCCTGGCAGTTGTCGATACAGAAATCTCCAATGCCATCGTGTCCGCACGGGTTCGGTTAGCTGGTGGGAATTCACCAGGCAATGGTGGTTTGGTGATGCGGCTGGTCAATCCGTTGAACTATTGGAAACTCATCGTCAATCAGTCGTCGCAAACGCTTGAGCTGGTCGAAGTCACTGCTGGTATACCGACGGTCCGAGCAAGCACAGGTGTTTCCATCGTGGATGGCTCGACCGTGACTTTCGAGGCCACGCTCAATGGTACCGCGGTCGTCGGGCAAGTGACGCATGAAGAAACAAGTTGGAGCGTCAGTTACAACTCCGCATCATCGACCGGAACATCACACGGAATGTGGGCCGACTACGACGAAGCTTCCGGCGGAAACATTCCGCATGCATTCGATGAATTTCGCGTGGATAGTCTGTAGTCGCGACTCGAATCAAACGCAAGAAGTCTCCGGGGGTACAAGTATGGGGAAATCGCTTTTTGCTCGCTTGGAAACGGATGGCAACGAGACAGCTATGCGACTGGAAGACCTTTACGCCGGGCCTCAACCATCGGCATGTTGGCTCATCGGTGGCGGTCCTTCGCTATCGATGTTACCGACGCGAAGAATTGCCGCTTCCGCGTTGCCAAAGATGTCGATCAACCTGGCCGGGATACGGCTTCTCCGCCCAAACTTTTGGACGAGTTACGATCCGACTGCCCGCTTTCACCGCAGTATTTATCTCGACCCGGGAATCACCAAGTTTGTTCACCGGCGTCGAGCAATGGAGATCGTTCCAAACTCGACTTTCAAAGTCTGCGAGTGCCCGAACGTTCTGGTGTTCGATCGTCAAAAACGCGGCTATTCTGAGTTCGTTTCACCGTTGGCCACGGGAATCTTGGATTGGGCAGATTCGTTGGTCCAGGCTATCGATCTTCTTTATCGCCTTGGCTTTCGCATCATCTACCTGGCCGGCTGCGAAATGCAAATTCGCCTTTCGCCCCAGCAGAAAAACTTCGCCAGAAACCGGGGAATCGAACATGATTCGCGGTTGCCACTGAAGCACTTTATGCGGCAGTGCAAACGGGGTGGGATTGCGTCGCAGGATTTCGACCGCATCCCAGGACCATCTCAGTACCATTTCGACGATCGCAAGCCGTTCGCAGCGGCGGTTCAAACGGACTGGCATTAATATCGGATCACACAGATGTTGCGACTCTCTCGCAAGGCGATGGCGTCCGCCGGGTTGCAACTGATTTCAGTCACTCCCCACAGTCGGCTCAACGACTTCTTTCCCTACGTGCCAGTCGGAAGAATTCTTCGGCTGATCGACGCCGACGTTGGTTCTTCGGAACGAGAGTCAGTCAGCGGGTTACTCTGCCGCCAGGAGCCACGTCTGCCAAAGTTGAGAAGTTTCCTGCAAGATATTCCGTCGCCAAAGGAGTTGAACAACAATCCCGAGTTGATTGTCGAAGCAGAAGGACCGATACCGGTTTGATAGGGCAATTTCTCTGCGTTTTTGGCCAGGTGAGTTTGTTTTCGAGACTTAGACTCTGGACCGCGTGAGCAAAATCTCTAAGAATTTCGGAGCGGAAGTCTGTTAGAAATCCCGTGATTGTTACAGAGAAGATCTGAATGCCGATTCAATTCCAATGTCCTTCGTGCAATGCCGCGATTCGTGTTGACGAGGCCGCTGCCGGCAAAAAGGGAAAGTGTCCACAATGCAGTCGGGAACTGCTTGTGCCGCGACCAACCCCAGTCACAGAACAACCTCCAAGCACTGATTTTCCATCGATTTCAGTGCGCGAGTCGTCCCCCACTAGGACTCGGTCTTCGCGTCGTGGTCGGAAGTCGGGTTCGCGATTTTGGTCGATCGTTGCGCCGGTTGGAATGTTTGCGGTCGTTGTCGGCACGATGGTCTTTTTGCTTTGGGAGCAAGGACCGAATCTATCAGGGAAGTTACCCGGAGAGTTCGCGGTCGACTTCGAAATTCCGACCAAGTTGCTCACAGCTGAGGAAATAGGAATTCCGGAGGAAGAGTTCCAAACGCTTGTCGAATCGGTTCGAACGAATCCTCCACCGATTGGACTGATCCCGAAGCGGATGCGGTTGGTGATCGACGCGAACGAAAGTGCAATTCGCTTGAGTCTGCAGAAGACAGACCAAACGGAAGTCGTTCGTGTCTCGGCCGATGCCGACAAGAACCTGCGGGCTTGGTTGTTGGAACATCGACGTGAATTGGAACGTCTGCAGCGTCTGGAGGCAGGCAAAACACTAACAGAGTTCGCGGCTTCACTGCAACGGTCATACGATGAAGACCTGCCGTTCGACACCGCAGGTTGGGCCGACCGGTCGGTTACGCTATTCGAGAGCGGATTGGGATTCGTGACGGAAGCCGTGACGAATGAGAGTCGCCTGCGTTGCGTTCTTGAAAGTGATGCCGGCGAACTCTATTTCTTGATGCCACCATCGACGAAGGCGTTTACGCTTGAAGGCCGCCCAGAGGTCTCAATGGGTTTCGATGGGCAATATGAAGTTCGGCTCAGCCCACCGTCTTCAAACGCGACAGAATGAACCGTTTTGCATCGACGTAAAAAAACGCTTCCAGAAAGCTGGAAGCGTGAGAATATCAATTGAAGAACGATGAGCCTACGCTTGTTCGCGATCAATACGGTTCATCTCATCCAAAACGACGGGATGCCAGGATTCCGAACGTTCGCTGGAAATGGCGTAGTTCTTTCGTGCCCAGGTACGAAGCCGAATTTCCTCAATGAAGTCCAATGCAGATGTGGTTTCTGCGAACGCGTCCGATTGTCCATTGATCGCATTGGGAACGTCGGTCACGGTACTCATTGGTCTCATCTTTCCTGTTAAGGCAGTTCGGCTTTGAGATGTCAAGGAACAGGTCGTTGACGAAAAGGAACGCGTCGGTCTCCTAGTAGATAGACGAAGAACGCTCTGCGACCTCTAGTGCGTGGAAACGTTATCATTCAGCGACATCTCGATTCAAGTCTCACCCAGGTGAAAAATGCTATTTTTCGGAAAAAACTATTGATAGCCGCGAACCTTTGACATTCGTCGGGACTCGCGGCTGAATCGTCAACGATTCGCTGTGGAAATGGGCAGCCGTTTAGCCTTGGGGTCTTCCGGGGGACGGTCGAGCATCAGAAACTCGAACAGGTCCCTCATTTCTTGGGGTTTCAGTTGTTTCTCCAGTCCTTCCGGCATCAACGATACCGGGCTGACTTTCTGAGCCGCCACATCATCGCGGGCGATCACCTCTTGTTTGCCGCCTTGAATTTTGAGGACAACCCGCGTGGGACTGTCTTCCACAAGCAAACCCGTCACAAGTCGCCCATCGACCGTAGCCACGGTGACGGCCCGGTAGTCGGCTCCAATGACCAAGCTGGGGTCGAACACGTTTGAAAGGAGCTGTTCTAAGGAACTGCGACCGTTTCGCGTGATGTCAGGGCCAACTTCCTTGCCTTCGCCATAAATCTGATGACATTGACCGCAAAGCTTGTTGAACACGACCCGGCCGGCGATCGCATCACCCTTGCCGGCTTGGATTTTCTGTTTCCACTGGTTGATGAGTTGCTCACGCGCCGGATCACGCCCTTCTCGGACTATGCCCCAGTGCTTGCGGATACTCTCGGCAAGTTCCTCGTTGCCGGTGGCCATCAAGCGACGAACTTGGTTGATGTTGAGCACGTTGGCCGGAATCTTTTCCTGGCCGATGGCAGCTAACAACTGTTTGGCCCAATTCGGCCGCTGCGTGAGCAATTCAACCACTTTTGGTTGTAAAACCGGTTCCAATTTCGGCCAACTTGCCAGCAGCACGTCGGCAATTTCGTTCGATTGCAACCGACCGAGTGAAACCAACACCGCCTCCCGCAACTCTTGCGGATTGCGTTTCGGCTGATTCAAAATCACTGCCACATCACTTGGCAAATGTGATTCTTGCACCGCGACTAACGCTTGCAATGCTTGGGCACGGCGATGAACCGGAGCGGTCGGGTTCGCAAAGATGGCGCGGATATCTTCCGTCGCTGACTGGTCCTTCCAAAGTGTCGCAATGACTTTCGTGATGAATGTCAACGAGTGGTTATCGGCTTGCCAGATCGTTTCGAATTCCGGCTGCAAGTCTTGGCGGATATTATTGAGCTCGCGGTCGTTGATTTCTCCCGATTGAACACGATCGGCAATTCGTTCCAAGCACAGCCGAGCCGCGTCGAATTGTTCCGCACGGACCAAGCTGCCAACGAGTTTCGAAACTCCCGAGAGATTTGGAGTTCGATCGGAGATCGCCACATCCAACACGCGGGGCAGCAACGCGATTACATTTTTCGAATCCGCAAATTTCGACTGTGCTGCCTGAGTAAAATAGACGTCGGCGTCCTGCTGCAAGTGAGGCAGTAAGTTCTGCCAGACGATGTGCGGGATCAATTGGTCTTCTCCGCATCGATCGAGAACGGTCGTCAGCGTTGGCACCGTTGGTAGACACTCAAGTTTCGCAGCGGCAATCGCGAGTTGCACTTGCACGCGTGGCGATTCTTCACCGTGCACCATTTTCGCCAGTTCGGCTTCCACATTAGGTGCGATTGCTCCAAAATTCCCTGCTGCTCGCACGCCCCACTTGCGAACTTCCGGGTTCGAGTGCGAGAGCAGTTGCTGATGAAACTTCGGATCCAACCGGTGAGATCCCACTAATGCGAACACCGCTCGTAGTCGAACTTTGTCATTGGTAGAATCCGTCAGAGCGAGTTTTTGCAACTCGCGACGGGTTTGCAGACTGGTTCGCGTGTTTGGCTCTGCGAGCCGTTCGGAAAGAATCCGTTGTGACGTCGCGGCGAAGAAACCGTTCTCGCTTTTCAGTCGTTCGATGAGTTGAAGATCCGTCTCGTCGGCCAGGTCAAAGGCTTTGGCGCGTGGTGTGTTCTCGTAGCGAATGCGATAGAGACGACCGTTCAAGCGATCGATACCGGCGGGATCACGGTTGGCGTCTTGATAGCAGTGGTAGCGATCGTACCAATCGAGAACGTACAACGAGCCATCGGGGCCGGTTTTCTGATCGACCGGCATGAACCACACATCGTTGGCGGTGAGGAAGTCCGGTCGAGGTTTTGCGAAGTAAGTCGCACCGCGATCTTCGAGGGTGTCGACATTGATGCAACCGCCGTGAATGTTGCCCATGTAGAGGTGTCCGCGGTACTCCTCCGGGTAGGCGTGGGAATCGTAGTATTCAATTCCACAGTAAGCCGCCATTTGGTGCTTGTGCTTGACGATCGACTCCAGCTTCCACGTGTGCGGCGGATAAGGACCACCCTGCCGATGGTAATAGCCGGATTCCGTGAGATGCCATAGGTGATCGATCACGCACGCACTGATGAACGCATCACCCACCGGATTGAACGCCACACCCCAAGGATTACTCGTGCCCTCGCAGAAGACTTCGAACTCCCAGGTTTTCGGGTGAATGCGGAACAACGCGCATGTGAAGCGGAAACCATCGGGGTTGCTCTTTGCGTGCGGCGAGTCGGCGGGATACTTCACATGACACGCATTGAAAACGCCGTTCAAACCGTAGAGATAACCGTCCGGTCCCCAGGTGAATGAATTCGGAAGTTCGTGCGTGTCGAACCGACCGAACCCAGTGACGACGACCTGGGAAGTGTCGGCTTTCAGGTCTCCGTCGGTGTCTTGCATGAAGAGGATGTCCGGGGCGTTGGCCACCCAGACTCCGCCATGCCCGACGGCAATTCCGGAGGGAATATTTAGGCCTTCAGCGAAGATCGTGGTTTTGTCCATTCGGCCGTCGCCATCGGTGTCTTCCAAGACTTTGATGCGGTCGCGACCGGGGCCGGGTTCTCGTCGGGGGTACTCGAAACTTTCTGTAACCCACACCCGACCTTGCTCGTCGAAAGTCATCGAAACAGGATTGACGAGGTCCGGTTCCGAAGCGACCAATTCGACCGAGAAACCTTCCGGCACGGTCATTTTTTTGATCGCGTCTTGCGGCGAGAGCGGCGGGCCTGGCGGTTGGCTTTGCCGACGCGGAATGAAGTCTTCCGCCATCACAGAACCCACCATACTGAGAGCCAACCCGACTCCCACCCACATCCACCGCACGCGAGCGTCTTTCATTGAAGTCCTCGTTGATCGACGAGTTTGAGCACTAAAGGGAAATCGTCGATTGCGTTGCAACGCAATCGACGCCCAGAAGAATGTTATAGCGTAAATGTCGAGCGATGTTGAGGATCCCCATGAGGGGGGCTCGATTTTGTTACCATCTGCGGTCAATCTTCCGTCAACGTAAACTCGGAGATTTCGCAGTGCGTATTCCAACTGGTAAGGAACAACCAATCGGTTCGAGGGACGGCGTACTCGTCCTGCATGCTCAGACGTGCTGGGTCACCTTGCCAATCGACAATTGTCTTCTCATCCGCTTTCAATAATACGGAATCTGGTCGAACGCGGACGATCAAATCGACGACTTGGTCCGCGGGCAATACGGTACCCCGATAGGTGGATTCATTGTCCTTGCACTTCTTACCGTCAAGCAAATTCAATCCCGTGAACGTGCCTCCATATCCATCGATTGCGAGCAATGTTTGCCGACCTGCAACAATCAATCCAATGCCGAAAGAATCGGCCCCAACGAGCCGACGGATTTTGAGATTTAACGTGTATGCTTTTGGTGGGGCATATGGGATTTGCAAACGGGCGTACGAATCACGATTCCATCTCAAGCCACCGCCTTCCCAAAACCAGATTCCTCGGACGGAGTCGGCACGAGGATCGAGAGTGTGTAATAGATCAATCTTGCCAGACCGATGAATCACTTGTGCCGACGTACGACGTCGTGGCGAGACCGCTGGGAGGGGACTCTTTCCGTTCCAAGGTCGAAACGCCTGAACGATTCCCTCGCGAGTCACATTGGTAGGCCAAGTGTCTCGTTGAACAACTTTGCCTTTTGGTGCAACATTCTGATGCAAGACAGTGATGTAGTCTGGACGGACGGTTTCGACGACGGCTGTATGATGATGGTAGGAACGAGAGAAACGATTCCCTTTCAGTTTCACCAACTCCAACTGAAGGATATCTCCCGGCATAATTGGTTCCTGGCCATCCATTTCCCGCCCCCACGTGTAAATCCCGGTTCTTTCGGCGTTGGCAGCTTGAAGAGCTTCTTTGGCCAGTGTTGCACAGATGCCATCTCCAACGGCGTCTCCGAGGTTTTTCTGACAAAACTTGACCACGTCTCGATTCCGTGAAGGCACATTTGCCTCCAAATTCGCATTGGCCAAGGAACATGTCGCCTGGGCTCGACTGATTGGTCCGTGCCCATTCGCTTGCCAAAGAGTGACGTCAATACGGACTGGATTAGCCGGCGTCACATAGACTCCGCACAACACGTCTCTTTCAGCAGTCTTGACTCGCTTAGCATCGCGGGACGTGAACAGGGATGAATCGCTACTGAGTGACTTTGTCGCCGGATGAGTCGCCGATCTTATCACATTGATTCGCCGGGTTTGCAAAGCAGCCGTCAACTCGACGGCAATAGCCTCATGAATCGGCCAGGGAACTGGCGTTTGACTGCGAGCAGCAACGACAACCGTTCGCCCTTTTAAATCCTCGGCAATTTTTTCCGCGAGTTTAGCGGCAATGGGTTCCAGGTGAGTGAACTCAGCGGACACACGGGCGGTTAGCGTCAGAAAAATTATCAACCCACACGAAATTTGGAATCGCAGCATCGAAAAAGCCTCGTGGAATGTGAAGCACAACGAGATAAATGCCCAATCAATCGTACAAAAATCCCGAAACAGTTTTGTTCAAAACGTCGGCCGACTCACGATCTTTATCCTATTGTTGATCACAAGCGAACTCAAACCGTGCCGGATGCATCGCTGATTCCCAACGAAAAAAGCCCCACGGTTTCCCGTGAGGCTTTGGCATGCTGCTTTCAGTCCGTGAACAGACTCTTAGTAGTTAGCTTGGTTCAAAATACCTTGACCGTATCGTTGGCCGTTCGAGGTCAACAGTTTGAGGTAGACGGTCGGGTCGATCGTGTCGGAGATGCCTTTTGCTGCGGCATCGGCGAAGGACACATGGACAATGTCTTGGTGACCTGAAGACGCAATCGCACCACCAACCGCAGAGTTAGGAGCGGAGTCTGCGAGCGTTGTACACCCGTTGTCGTTCAGGTTGGCTTTGCTCATGTCGTAGATTGGTGTCGATCCATTCAAGATGTCTTCCTGATAGGCCCCGAAGACCAATGCTTCCATCGTATTGATGTTCCAACCGTATGAAGCCAAACCAGGGTTAATGTTTTCTGCGATCAAGATTGTGCTGCCAGTTCCGTCACCTTGGTTGATGAAGTCGAAACTCATTCTGCGGTCACCAGTGCCGATACGTTGGAATGTCGCACCGGTCGAGTAGGCTTCCAAAGATCCCAGCATCGTTGTCGCAACCAGGTCACCCGGATCAAAGCCCCCTGGGCCAGTTGTGCCGGTTCCCAAGTAGCCACTGTTCAAACGATAGCTCAGGCCGTAGCTTTGTTGCCAAGAATTGAGGTCATCTGGGCAGGTGAAAACTTGCAGCCAGGTTTCGACAGGAGCGGTTCCAGTCGTTGCACCGGGAGTGAAAGGATTCAAAGTTGCTGTCGTAGCGGTCGTACCGATAGCAGCGGCATTCGTTCGCAATTGACGTTGAACAGCTTCGTTGTCGAGCTGACTCAAGATTTGAATTGGCCAACCGCTGATGTCTTGCTCGGCCTCAGTGCCTTGGGTCATGTCACGAACGTAAGGCAGGTTGCCGCCGTGGGAACTGGCGAAGTTCTGCAACGCCAAGCCCAGGTTGTGCAAGTTGTTCAGGCATTGGGTTCGTCGGGCGGCAGCACGTGCACTTTGCACCGCAGGGGCGATGAGCGAAATCAACGTAGCGATGATCGAAATCACCACCAGCAATTCGATCAAAGTGAATCCGCGACGGCGCGACGCGGTGCGATGGCGAGAAACGTTCATGATCATCCTTCTTTGGTTCAAACGAAAGGTCCGAGAGTGTGTACTAGAATAGGTTCTATTCGTGGCTGAGAGCGGTGCCATTTGATTGGTTTCGCGAGAAGTTTCGCCGCGAAATGATACGCCGACCTGCAGAGGTATCGGACGTCTCTGCTAGAAACGCATTCGGTCGGCGAGGATCAACAGCGATTCTCCCACAAAAACAGAAAATATCAAGAATTGTCTGAAAAACCGCGAAACAAAAAACAAACCCGCCGGTTCCGACCGACGGGTTTGTGCTGTCTAGGAAACTGTGGTTTTGGGGGGCTGTGTACAAAAAGTTAGTGGTTAGTTCTGGAAAACGTGTTGGTGGACAACTAGCGACTTGTAGTCGAATTCGACTGGGTTGTCGCTGGTGGCACGATCGCCCCAGAACGCGAACGTCGGGTTCGTGCCGCCATCGAAATTCTCTTCTGTCAATTTGCCGAACGCTTTGGAACGGTCAATCACAAAGAATCCGCGTTGTGACTTCGGCGTGGCAGCCGCATTCGGATCGAGTTGCCGACCGATCTTTTGCAACACGTAGCCGGCGGGTACAGTCGTTCCGGAATCCGGATCGACATCTCCCCCATCGATCTCCAATACTTCGAAGTAATCAATTTGCATGAACACAAAGAACGTGTTACTTCGCACCGTGGCGTTATTGAGAATCTTCGAATACAGCCGATACGGCGCGTATGCGTCGATATTGCTGCCAGGTTCGTTGTCGGTTCGCAGTTCGAACAATCGCCGAGTCGGGAATGTGTTGTTAACTGTCGTGCCAGGATCAGAGTCCCAAGCCTTTGGTAAATGCCGAAGTGCAGTGTGTTCGAGACTGAATTCAGCCCCTGCTGTCGTGAGCGACATCGGACGGAAGGGCATGGCGCCCGGTGCACCTGGTAGAATTCGGCCGGTGGTCCAGTCGTAGCGGACCGGGTTGGAGTCGGCTGCATTGACCGTACCGCTCCCATCGGTATCGATGAAGTTATAGCCACCGTCGCGTGACATCAGGAATTGCGTCCACCAATCGCGGCCGCTCTCATACGAGTCCGGCATATAGCTAGTTTGGGTTGCGAGATTGTTGTTCTTGATGTCTTGATAAGCAGTGAAGCTGAACGCATACGGATCATCGACCAGTCCCGCGAGTGATGCCGGGTAACGAATCGTGTTCAGGTTCATCATCCCCGGATCACGAATTTCGCCTTCGCGAGAGATCGGTGAGGGGCGTTCCAGGAATTCCAGCAAGCGGTACCAATAATTGTTGAGGCTATAGTCATCGTCGCCACCGCCATTATCATCGGCACCATTGGCCCCGTAACTATTCGAATCAAACGGCCTCAAGATTTTCGTGTTGCCGGCAAGCAGCGTGCCGGATGTCGTAGCATTCTCAGTTCGCAACGTTACATCTTCCGGCCCGAATAATGGAATGTTAAGTATCTCGCTCACCGAATGGTAATAACGATCGGACTGCATTTGCCACAGATTGTACTCTGCTTGGCGATTCGCGCGGCCAATCGAGTTCAGTCGGAATAGATTATTCGCGGCGTCTTTGTAATTTTGAAAGTTTGCCGCGTCGGCATAAGTCTCTGGTGTTCCATTGTGGTCGAGGTCAGCCTGTACAGAGTCACCTGTTGAAGCCACAATGGCCTCCGAGTGCGGTCGCCGATCCTGCCGGTCCAGTCGATCTAGTCGTTCCAAACTAATCACTGAGTTTTTGAGTATCTTCGCTTTGATGTTCCATCCATTCTTATCGTTCTGATCCAGTGCGAGGGCGGCTACACCACCGATGCCGTTTCGCGAGTTCGCCGGAGTGGCAGGAATGCTTGAAGGCTCGGTGTAGCCAGTCATTTGATGGACATCGACATCGATCCAAGGGTTATCGTCATCATACTGCGGGTCGGTCGTGTTGACGGTCCGTCCCAGGTGCAGTCGTCGACGCAACGTAAAGGTCAGCGTTGGCGTTCCTGTTTCGAAGTTGACATCGTCAAGGAACTGGCCAACCGATGTTGTCCCGTCGGAAAGCACCAATTCGTAGCGACTTGTATCAGTCACTAAGTCGATTTTACTGGTCGGTGTTGTCGCCGGAACAATGACTTCCATATCACTGTTCGGAGGGGCGGCAGCCATTCCCATGTTAGCCATCGCCGATGCCGCTTCGTCGTAATCTAAATCCGCCATGAATCGGCTATCGTCGACCTTCTGCCCGGTTCCCGTCGATCCCTCAGTCGAACCTGCTGACATGATCGTAAATGATTGAGCACCGCCGACTGCACCACCTGTTGGATTGTCGAGAAATGTAAACACGCGGGTATCAACTGGTGTGCTCAATGGCCCAACTTGCAACTCTATCTGCCACCGGTTGGCCAAATTGTTCAACGAATAAGGGGCAGCATTCAAGAGGTCGAGATACGTCCAGTAGAACCGGTAGAGTTCTTCGTGACGTGTCGCCAAGAGATCTTGATCCCCTAGGCCATCCATGTTGGTGTCAATTTCTTCCGTTCGAAATGCTAGACCTTCAACAATGGTCAATTCTTGGTTCTCGATACCATAGACGACACCGCGGTCCGTAGTTCCTTCTGGTGTTTCTCCAACGTCAAACGGGTCGTCATCAAGATCCCAGCCATCAGAAAGATCGCGGTCGAATTCGAACTTGTCGATTACGTTGTCTGGGTCGAGGCGATCGACAAAGTTAATGGCAAACTGAGCCATTTCGTTGAGCTGAACATCGTCATAGATTTCACGGAGATCGTCACCACCACCAGCTACTCCGTCGGGACCGTTGCTAGTAATCGCGTTGGAATTCGTTGTGACGTCGATTGTACTACCGCCGCCAAGCGTATAAAGCATGACGTAAATATCACGGGCAAGAAGTTGACGATCGTAGCGTGCCCAGGCTTCTCGATTCGCATTCGTCAAGGTATTGGGGCGTTCCCCTGGATCTGTGCCAGATGCAACTGGTGAAATCACGTTATTTCCAGGATCGCTGGCATGTGCTGTCAGTTCCCGGGTGTAAGCCACGCGTCGGTTGTCTTCAATGGCAGGTTGATTCGGGCCAACATACGAGCACGTTATACCGTTGAGTGCCAACGCACGTTGTTGACGCGGAAGAGGATCGCGTGACTTGTCACCTGCAACGGTTCGCAATGCTAAGCGGATCGCGAGTCGGAATGGTTCATTAGATGGATACCTACTTCCAGGAAATAACGGATTCCAGTCACCACGATCTGTTGGATCGAAACGTTGGGCTTGAGCCGTATTGAAGTAGGGCGGAAATTCATTGTCACCATCTCCGTTGATCGAAAACTCCCAGGCTCGATCTGTATTGGATAGCGTGCCTTCCGGAAAGCCAATGCCGAAGTTCTTCATATCCCAACTTAGAGTCGTGAAGCGTTTGCGAATTTCTTCGGCTTCGTCATGTTCGACGAAGTTGTAAGGCATTAGGTTGGCGGCACGAGCGGTGAGGTTGTCCGCATCAATGTCACCCGTGCTGGCTTGGAGGTAGGTCATATCCGAGATCGGCAGAATGTCGTCATCCGGACTTGCTGTTGGGTGATCGACATTGAGTTCAAAAGCTTCGTCAATTAGCTGGTTTGGGATTGGAACGTCGACACTGCCCATCAAGTTCCCACCAAAATAGGTCCGCCAACCAGCGAAACCTTGGGTAGTTTGGTAGTCGATAAAGCCAGGAAAACGACCGTCGAAACCAGTCGGCAACGCTGTGAGTGTTCTTCGTCCGCCAATTGCAGTCGTTATGTCGTACCCGCGTCCGCTGCCGAGAACATCAAGGGGCTGACGGAAGTTGTAGTATTGATTGTTAGCGGCAATCGGTTCGCCGAAGACTCGGTTGCCATTGTCATCGCCAAACGTGCGACCGGGTTTCGGGAATGTCGTGTCTTGGAACGGTCCCGTGCCGGTGGCGGTGGCGATCAAATATTGATCTTCGCCGTAGATTCCGGGGAACTCGTCAATCACGTCAGATCGTTCGCTGCCGTATTCGATTCGCCCGTGCCGAGCGAAAAACCATTCCATGTTGGCAATTTCCGTCTCAGTGGCGTGAATGCCGCTCGCATTGGCGTCGAAGTCTCGATCGAAGTAAAACGCATGTTGTTGTAGCTTGGCGATTTCAGTGCTGTAGTTGCTGTCTGACGGATTTGGAAGTGCCGCAGTCAGGCCCCACTGAGGATTCGTCTCGGTCGTAGTTGCTCCCAAGTTGGATCGGTGCAACATTTCTAACCGCGAAATATTACTCGGGTCGTTCAATTCTTTACCGACGAGAACATTGAGCGGCGTGTTCGGGTTCGGTGACCGTGCCAGCTGACCATTCCGAAAGCCTTCGACGTTTCCATGAGCCAACAAGTTCAATAACCCGTCTGCGTCGTAGATCGTGAAAGCAAACAATGGGATGTACCGTGTGTCGTTGCCGTCAGAGAGGGTTTGCACCGGGTAATCCAGGTCCAAATAGACGGCCTCGTTGATTCCATCGCCATCGGCATCAACGTCGTATGAGTAATAGGGAATGCTGCCTGGACCATGCGTAGCATCGGTAAATTCCCAGACGCCCTGAACCCCCACATTGGAATCCATAGGGTCTACGGTCCCTTTGAAGTCAAAAAGATCGGTTGCCGTGCTTCCGTCGTAGCGGGCGAACGGTTCAACCCCACTTGATGCGGCACGAAGGTATCGGTACCCAAGGACAGTTCCATCAGGAGCGATATGCATGTGCTCTCGGTGAGCACGCATGATGCGCTGAGCAGTATCTGTTCGACGATTTCGTTGGTCGTTTGGAATTGGCTGTACAGAACCAACGTTTTCCCTCAAATACTGCGGACGGTCGAATGAGGGAATGATTGTTCGTAACGGATTACCATTGCTATCAATGCCGTAGCCGTTGTAGGCCAGAAAGATGTTATTGAGATCGGGGTAGGTGTAGCCGGCATCGGGAGCGGCCATGGACCTGAAGTCTGGCAGTTCCGGTTCACTGCCCATCGCAGTTCCCGGATCAACAAACGTCAAACCCACTTGAGAGGAATCTGCAATTGCTGACGGTGAATCATTGAAATAGAACGGCGTATTGGATTCACTTGTTGATAGATCGAAGTCTTGGTCGATAATTTGTAATCCGTTTTGATCAACGGCCACGCGTGTTCCACGACCGGAGAACGGGTGAATGTCGCGACCGAAGGCGTTGGCCATCAGCGAATGACGCCCGCCCCATAGGGCGCTGTTAGGCAGGTCCGACGGACCGCCGTTGATGAGGCTGGCTAGTCCCCATTCGAAGATGTTTTTCGTTTCGACCGCAGAGGCTCCAACGCGTTCTGCAGCAGCGAAGAATTCCGCGTTGCTCTCCTCCTGACGGGAGAACGTATAGAACGCGAAACCCAGTAGCATGAGCAAGCCAAGCAAGCCCATGACCACAATCAGAACGGTTCCACGACGTTGGTCACCGCCGGGTGGAAGTGGGGGATTCGATCTTGGGTGGTGTCTGTGATGGTGCAGGCGTTTCATGTCGTCTCATCCTGGTAACGAGGCGCTGGCCGTGGCCCGAACCGGCTCTCGAAGTTGAATAGATGGAAATCCGTCGCACGCGAATGTTGCGTTAGTCTTGGTACTCGAACGAATCGAGAATACCACCTTCTGGCGTTAGCGATTGAACGATCGTCAATTCGCGGAGTTGGTCGCTGGAAATGTCGTGTAGCAAAATCTTGATCTGGATTGCTTTCAGCGGTTCAGGGTCACCCGACTCAACTGGCGGGAATCTTGTGGGAACCGTGTCGTTGTGTCGCAGTGGGAACGGCGGAATATCTTCACTTCCTGCATTCGTAAACGGCGACCAAGTGACAATCGAATCCGAAGCACTCGATCCGAGCGGATCGCTGAAATTGTATTCGGGATGCCAAGTGTCGAAGATGTTGTTATTGCCAGGGTTGTCCCCATAACCCGGACGATGGTTACCGAGATGCGGCTCACCACTGACGGTCTGTGCAAACCAACCATCCGAGGCGGCGTGCCCGATATCCGCGAAGACGGGAACACGATCCGACAACCCACTCGACCAGTTTTCGAAGACCCCATTTCGGTTGGCATCGTTTGCCAGATCGGCAGCGTTGGCCGGGTTAACAATCCCAGTCGGCGTGCCCTTCGGGTCTGTTTCCTGATAACGTTCATCAAGAACTTTGATATCGAACGAAAAAACATTCGTCATCAAGATGTCTTCCGCTCGACGCGTCCCACTGAAGTTGCTTGCGACTTCACGGTCTGGCCAGTTTACTGTGCCATTTTGCATGCCAAACGGGCCAGAGTTACTCATGGCGTTCGCACCGTTCGACCCAAGGGTCACTTGGTGCGGAAACACGAATCCGTTGTTTGAAGTTTCCTCGTGTGTATAACGCCCGATGAAAACCTGCGGCGGTGGAGAACTCCCCGAAGTCGTGTCGGGCAAAAACTCCTGCGGTTGACCCGTGAATGGGTCGAAACCAAATCGTGTCGGGGGTTTGCCGAACGGGAAGAAACCACGTAATGGTTCGTTGCTCAAATCGTCCGTACTGTGGAACTCCAAGCGTTGACTCGAAGTCGCCGGGTTGTAATAGACGGAAAAGTCGAAGTCACGCCAGAAGGCGGGGTTTTGCCCTGGGTTTAACGAGCCGACCGTATTGGCATACGAGAACGTTTCCCCTGCATTGCGATCGAAAAAGTCGATCTGCGGATTAGGCGGCATTGGTGCCGAAGAGCCAGTGTCAGGTGAGTTCGTCGGTTCGGCATCGTTCTTGTCCTCGTCACGAATGAGCATAACTCGTCGATACAAGATACCGTTTCGCAAGAAGTAGCAGACCTCGGCGTTCGGTGAGATCGCTGCTTGATCCTGGAGGATCCCGTTCGAGAAAACCGGTTGATTGAGGTCGGGCTCGTTGTCGCCATCGGTCAAAAACGTGACGCGATTTGCAGCGACGTCCGCCGCGGACAAGCTCCAACCGGCTCGCCCGTAGAAGGGGTCTTCATCTGACTTGGCTCGCATGGTGAATTGCAGCACGTCGTCGGAGTCGTTGTCAGGATCGTTTTCGGAAATGTAGAAGTACCCGACCCGCTGACTGGGAGCCGCATCGGGGTCATCATCACCGACACCCTCATTCGGCAACCAGGGCACGAGGTTCTGGAATGTACGACGTTTGAGGTCGTTCTTGATAATAGTCGTAAGCGTGCGGGCGCGTTGGTCGTTCTCAGCGAGACCTTTCATATCGACCATGGTTCCGGTGGCAATCTGAAAGATTTGCGCGAACAGGAACATGATCAACACGACGAGCGCCGCCGCAACCATCAACTCCACCAAAGTGAAGCCGGGGCGATGCGATTGATCGAATTGGCGGGCGGTTTTCATAGTGCACCGTCAGGAGTAAAATTGTATTCGTCGAGTCTGTTCAAAGACTGGATTTCACGGGGCTTTGTATGGGAAAACGTCGATCACGCCGCGTGGCAAAATTGCGTTGTCGGCAGTCGCTGGCAAAGCGGTTGGCAAGGCTTTCACCGGACGATTGAGTTGCAATGTTGCACCCGTCGCGGTTTCGCCGAGCACATTGATAATGCGATACCATTCGCCGTTTGCCGTACTGAAAATGAAGTTGCCGCGTTTGTAGTTTGGCTTCACGGTCGACCACGAGATGTTGACGACATCGTTGAGCGTCGTCACACCATCGGCGTTGGCCGCGGTGATGAAATCGGCTGCGTAGAGTCGTTCGTCATCGGGATCGAAGGACCGGTTGTAGAAGATCACCACGTCTGCCAGCGGCGTGCCATGTGGCGACTTCCGCACGGTCAGCATCCATGTGAATTGCAGTTGCTGAGTTTCCACGCGGACGCGGTCGATTGTGGCCGCGGTGATTGCCCCGCCAGCCCCAGGAATCGCCGGAGTAACTTTGATGGTTTTAGCCATATCATCGAAGTCCGCGATCCGCCGGGTAATCGCTTGTGCTCCTCCGTTTGGCTGAAATAGGAACAAGATGACGCGTGATGGCGGAGTCGCACCTGTCGTGATTACCGAGAAGTCGAGTTGGGTGGTGCTCGGAAATGTGAGAGTCGACGAATTCTCAGAGGGAGTGTTATTCCCGATGGCAGTCAGGACATCTTCACCGACTGTTTCCCAGCTATCAGGTAGGCCGACCAAGTCACGGGCGGCGTTCTCAGTTGGTGCCAGCGTGGACATGCCGTGAAACCGAGGGAATCCAGTTGCCCCCGATGGGCCATTGTTGCCGAAGGTCCCGATGATCGAGTTGCTCAAACTGTTGTTGTACGCCCAACCGAGGGGATCGACCATGTAGATCCCACGGTTCAACACCCCGTTACCATCGAAGTCTTCGCCTTGGTCGAGACGACCGTTGCCGTTGATATCTTCCGAGAAGTGTTCGAACGGGCCTTTGGATTCCGAGTCGTAGGGGGCACCGCTGAGGGAGTCACGATAGAAATCAGGATCGTTGAGGAACCGTTGATCCGCATGGATTTGGCTGTTCGCATTCATGCTGAGAATGGCGGCCCGTGTGAGTTGCGTAGCTCGCACGCTTTTCAGCACGGAAATCGGAAACATCGTAGCCACGGCGACCACACCGATTCCCATCGCCAGCAGAGAAATCAACACCTCCGTCAGCGTGGCCCCAGAACGGGAACCGCGAAAATCAGTCGGCATGTGTTGGGAAGAATGCATAGAAACTCTCATTGGGCCACCTGCCCGGTTTCGGCAAATTGAAATATGTCACTCGGATGCACGGGGTGCGAAGAGATGTGCCCAGTTCGTGTGAACAAGGTCACAATAAGTTCTTCACCCTCGCGGTTCGGATCGTCAACGTTGCCCAGCGTGACTTCTTTTTCAATGTCCGCCACATCTCGCAGCACGAGGTGAATCAAACCCGAAGCCGCCGCTGACCCAGTGACTGTGCCCCGAGGCGAAAACATGATGTCGTAAGGTTTTGACTTCCAAGCCGCCGGGTACTCGCTGATGTCACCATTCGCATTGGCAACATCAATTGCGATCCCCGTTCCCAAGTTCGCCGGTTCTTGATTGGGCATCACAGAAGGAGAAAGCTCCAACTCAAATGCAAACGGACCAAATTGGGAAAAGTGATTATCGTTGGACTGAGCCAATGAGGAATCACCAGGACTGGTTTTGCTGTTCCATGTGATCGCTTCGCTAGTGATCAACCGACCGCGAGTTGCTGAGGTGTCCGGTTTGATGTCGGCCACAAAGACAGTTTGTGGAATCGTAGAGCGATCCGCACCACGATAAACCTTCAGTTTTGCCCCGAGATGCAACAAGTCTTGTAAGACGAGGTTTGCAATCGTCACATTGGGAACGTCGAAGTCCAACCGGCCGACAGCCGGAAAATTTGAACCACCGTCGACCAACGGACTATCTGGTTTAGAGGGCGATTCATCGGCAGGCGACGGAGTGCTAGGATCATCACCTGTACCGAACGCGGTCAATGTGCCCGTGATTGGTTCGGTTCTCTTCACGAATACCATGCTGTTAACGGTCACGTGGGACGTCGAGCCTTGGGGGCCGTTGGGGTTGGCGAGGAACCGCACACCGATGGAGGTGTCGGGGTCGTTCCGGCCGGCTAGGATCGCTCGGTCACGAGCACCTTCCAGGTACGATTGAATCTGTCGCGCCGAAGAACGAATCCGATCGCTATCGGCAGCCACATTGTAAATGGATAGGCTCATGTAGGAGAGAATCAGCAAAATACTGATCACCACCAACATTTCCACTAGCGTGAAACCGCGTCTTGAGTTGTGTGGTTGAGTCCGTTGCATGAGTGTGATTCTCAAAAGATGTTTTCGACCGCGTGATCTAAGACTAGTTGCCACTGGCTTCGTTAGTACTTCCCTGTTCGGAGTTCACTCGAGCTGACTAGCAAACTCGGTGACACTCCGATTGTTCGTGACCCTAGTCGGTGCTGCCTTGGTAGTTTGTTAGGTTGTCGTAAATGTCTTCGTTTGCAACTCCACCGATGGGGTGTGCTAGTCGTCCGAGAGACGTATTCGGTTCTTCAATTCCTAGCACGCCATCAGGGCCTGCCGAGACAATTAGCGGAATATGGTAGGTGCCATGCGTATGAAAGTTGCCTTCATAAGATGAGACTGCCGCGTCGACATCCGTGCTGCCGTAGGCCGAGAAGTAAGCATTGACGTATGTGTTCAGAAATCCGTTGCCGGGGTCATCTGGATCGACGGCTAATTCGCGACCGGCTAGTGACGGGAACGCGGCGGTAATTAACGATTGATTCAATGGGTTCAGCTCGTCGGTTGTGGCATTCCAACCATCGGGACGTAGTAATCGTGTTGGCGTGCCATAGAATCGCAGCGGGTTTCCCCAGCCATCAACGATTTCCATTTTTCCATTGCCATTGGTGTCTTTGAGTTCGCTATCGCGGAACAAGTCGGCTGCACTTGAGGCTTCACCGAACGCGGTCCCTTGCGTCAGCGAGAAAAACAACAGTTCGGAACTCTCGACCGCAGCGGACCAATCCGAGGCACCCCGATATGCCGCAACATTGGCATGTCCGGTACCGGTAAGGAACACCGTTCGTCCTGATGTCGGAAGGTCTTCCAAGCGTGTCGGAATGAGTGCCCGTGTCTGTAATTTTCGAAATGCGATCGGCCCACCGACGACGAATCCGGCACTCGAATCTAGAGTGACTGAGAAGTTCTTCGAACGCTTTCGCATTTCGGCTTGGGTTTCTAACGCGATGTCCAAACCGCGGATGCGTTCCATGACCACCCCGTGCACTTTTTGAATGGTGGCGAGGGTGGCGGCTTCCTTAGACGCACCGATCATGTTGCCGATGACAAAGCCGGAAACCGTAATTAGAAAACCAATGATCCCAATGACCATCAAGAGTTCCACCAAAGTAAACCCGACCGGTTGTTG
This sequence comes from Thalassoroseus sp., assembly GCF_984380535.1. Taxonomy (NCBI): domain Bacteria; kingdom Pseudomonadati; phylum Planctomycetota; class Planctomycetia; order Planctomycetales; family Planctomycetaceae; genus Thalassoroseus; species Thalassoroseus sp. Next base: position 100,387 of record NZ_CFHRBF010000008.1, on the reverse strand, counting down.
GCGTCGATTGCGATGAGTTCGCATGAGAGTTCCATTTCTATGCAGTTGTGCGGTCGTGTGTGAACTTGATTAGTCAGCAAGCATGCCTTGATGGAAATTCGTGATGTTGTCACGATCGCCGCGACGAGATGAAGGCTCAGCATCGTAGCCGAGTTTGGCACTCGCAGTTTCCGGGTCATAAGTCCCGCCGGCACCATAGTCGCCATCAAACCCGGGTGAGACGATTTGATATGTCTCGGGTTTGAAAGGTAGGCCCGGGTCAAGCACCATGTTGCCGTTGGCATCTTCACCGGAATCCAACACATTATTAAGGTTGTCGTCTTCGCCAGGCGCTCGATACGGCGACGAACCTGCTGGGTAACCACGACCGTTGTTTGCACTTAGGAAACCATAGGGAGCGGTTTGATTCGGCAGCGGATCGACATACTCCGGAAAGCCATTGCTACCCGCGCTGGCACCGGCGTAAACGTCTACAAGGCGAGTCGTATCAAATTCGGTGAAAGGCCCGATCCGACTGCTGCCGGCGGTCGCAAACGGGTTTGCAGGGTTCTTTGAAAACCCATTCATCGCGAACACGGTGCTGCCACTGGTGGTGTCACGAATCGGAAGACCGCCGAGGAAGAACACGAGACATTCGTTGCCGTTTAATAAAATGCTATCTGTCGCGTCACCATCACCATTGAGATCACGAGCAGCGGTAAAGTCGAAGTTCGGGAACATGCGGCGAATTAAGGCTCGGCTTTCTGAGTCACCGCTCCAGCCCGTCGCTGCTTCATGAAGTGTGATTGTGCTTGGCGGGTAAAACCCATACTTGGCATTGAAGTTCGCAAGACCACTCTCAAGGGATTTGATCTCATTCACCACCGCCGACACCCGAGCGTTTTTCTGAGCGCTGCTGATCGCTGGCAAAATCAACGACATCAGAATCGCCAGGATGACGATGACGATGAGTAGTTCGATCAGGGTGAAACCGGCGGTTCGCTGTGGGGGGCGGGTGTTGGCCGGGTGAGAGTTGGTTTTCATGGTTGGAAACTCCTTGGGTATCTCAATATCTGCCGGCACGAGGGGCGAACCGGGGGCGTGGGTTTTTTACGCTGGGCAACAAAATGTTGGTGTGGAACCCGCCCGGCGACGGAATACCGCCGGGCATGGAGGGTTCAGATCAGACACGATTTAAGACAGGTCGTTCAGCAGTTTCACCAAAGGCATAAACAATGCGATGACGATGAAACCGACGATCAGACCCAGCACGACGACCATCAACGGTTCGAGCAAGTTGATCAAACCTTCGACCAACACCGACACTTCTTCGTCGTACACATCGGCGACTTTGTAGAGCATCTCGTCGAGTGCCCCGGTTTCTTCACCCACGTCGACCATGTTGACAACCATGTCGTCCACGATTCGTGTTTCCCGAAGCGGAACCGCCATCGATTCCCCTTCACGAATAGCTGCATAAATTTGGTCGAACGCTTTCTTGAACACCGCGTTCCCCGCCGTATCGCGGGCAATAATCAGGGCCTCCAAAATCGGCACCCCGGAGGCAATCAATGTTCCGAGCGTTCGGGATATTCGCGCGATGATCGACTTCCTAACAATCGGCCCCAATAACGGCATCCTGAGCATCAGCCAGTCGACCGCAAACGCCCCTGTTTTGTTCTTCTTGATGATCTTGATCATTAACCAGATCCCGATGGGGATGGCCGGGATCAGGTAGAAGTAATTCACGACCCAGTCGCTCATGCCGATGAGCGTTTTGGTCATGCCGGGCAGTTCGGTGTTGAAGTCTTCGAAGATCTTTTTGAACTTCGGAATGATGTAGTACATGATGAAGCCGACGATCAACGTGGCGACCGTGATGACCGCACACGGATAGATCATGGCCCCTTTGACCTTCCGCTTCAAACTTTGGGCCCGTTCTTTGAACTCGGCGAGTCGCCGGAGAATCACTTCGAGTGCCCCACCGGCTTCCCCGGCTTTCACCATGTTGACATACAAATTGTCGAAGGCTTTGGGGTGTCGAGCCATCGCTTCGGACAGCGTGTTCCCGCCTTCGATGTCTTCGATGATTTCACTCAGTGCGTTCTTGAGTGGGCCCGGTTTGGCTTGGCCTTCGAGAATTCGCAGGGATCGCAGAATCGGCAGACCGGCGTCTTGCAGTGTCGAGAGTTGCCGAGTGAACGTACAGAGTTTCTTCTGGCTCACCCCGCCAATCGAGAACCCACCGCCCTTTTTCTTTTTTCGGGTGGGCTGCTGCTTGGTTTCTTTACCAGTCTTCTTTTTCTTCTGCTTCTTCGAGCGTTCTTGGATCTTCGTAACGAAGAAGCCCTTCTCGCGAATCTTAGACTGGGCTTCGTTCTCGTCCGCCGCCTCGATCGTCTCTTTGATCTCGAGGCCGGTATTGTCCATGGCCTCATATTGATAGACTGGCATGAGCGTTGTCCGTGGTTAGTGGTCCGTCTTCCGTTGTAGATTGCCAAACCGCCGATCCCGACCGGCGGGTCGTGGGGCCTGGTGTTATTCGATATCTTCCATCACGGTTTCGCGAACGATCTCGTCGATCGTTGTGACACCGTCGAAAATCAGTTTTAAGCCGGCTTCCCGCAGGGTTGTCATGCCTTGCGAACGAGCCACGTTTCGCATCTCGTCGACCGAAGCGTCCGCACCGATCATGTCGCGGATTTCATCGGTGATCTCCATGAGTTCGTAAATCCCGGTTCGGCCTTTGTAACCCGTGTTGTTGCACCGGCCGCAGCCTTTGCCGTAATAGAATTTGTATTTTCGGGCGCGTTCGATCGGCAGTTGAAGTTCCATGAGGAGTTCATCACTGGGATCGAACCGCGTGCGGCATTCGGTGCAAATTCGACGAACAAGTCGTTGAGCCTGAATCGCTTCCAACGCCGCTGTAATCAGGAACGATGGCACACCCATATCGAGCAATCGCGTGATCGCCGACGGGGCGTCGTTGGTGTGCAACGTGCTAAACACACGGTGCCCGGTAAGAGCGGCTTGCACCGCGATTTCCGCAGTTTCGTGGTCCCGAATCTCACCGACGAGAATCGTATCCGGATCGTGTCGCAGGAAGGCACGCAACACGTTCGCGAAGGTCACGTCGATGTCTGGATTGACGGGCACTTGAATCAGGCCGTCGATGTCGTATTCGATCGGGTCTTCCGCGGTGAGGAGTTTGTCCTCGATGGTATTAAGTTCGTTTAAAGCGGAATACAGAGTCGTCGTTTTGCCCGAACCCGTTGGTCCGGTCACGAGGATAATTCCGTTGGGACGTTTAATAAAGTCGCGAAACCGGGATAGCGTGCCGGCGTCCATCCCGATTTTGTTGAGGTCGAGTTGCACGACGGTTTTATCCAGCACCCGCATAACGACGGACTCGCCGAACAATGTCGGCAACACGCTGACCCGCAAGTCGACCGAGTTGCCACCGACGTTGAGTTCAATCCGCCCGTCCTGTGGCAGACGACGTTCGGCGATATCCAAGTCGCTCATGACTTTGATCCGCGAGACAATCGCGTTCGCCATGTGTCGCGGCGGTGGAACCATTTCATACAGCACGCCGTCGGCTTTCACACGAATCTTGAATTCCTCTTCGAACGGTTCGAAGTGAATGTCGCTGGCTTGGTCCCGAATCGCGAGCAGCAACACCATGTTGAGCAGCTTGCGAATTGGTCCGCTGTCGCCGTCGTCTTCCAGGCTGTAGCCTTTGGATTCGTCGTCTTCGTCGTAGTCTTCTTCCAAGCTGCTGACGACATCAGCGATGCTGTCTTGATGGTCGGCATAATATTCGGCGATGGCGGCTTCGACGTCTTTGGCTGTCGAGATCGTCCCGCGAACGTCGTAACCAAGGAAGTTCCGCAAGTCGTCGAGGGCCCCCACGTTTTGCGGTTCCGCCATCGCGACTGTAAGCACACCGTCTTTAAGCGAGATCGGCATGATGTGATAAATCTCGGCCATTGTCTGCGGGACGACTTCCAGCACTTTCGGCGGGATGTTCGTCTCGGGCAGATTGACAACGCTCATGCCCCATTGTTCGGCGAGAGCCTCGGTCACTTGGGCATCGGTCACAAGACCCATGCGGATCGCAACTTGGCCGATGACCTCACCGGGACTTTGTTTCTGTTCTTCCAGAACATCCCAGAGTTGGTCTTCCGAGAGATAGCCAAGATCGACCAGGATTTGCCCAAGCTTACGCTGCGCCATGGAAACGCTCTTTGTTAGACTTCAGTTGTTGACTGTTGATATATCGTGAGTCGAATCGTCGAGGCTGCCGGTCCAGAATCGGATGCATGATGCCCAGCCTCAATTGTCGTCGCAACGTTCGCCCCGAATCTTCATCAAGAATTGATTCGACTCTGCAGGCGAACGGTTCGTCATGCTTCAGTTCTAAACGTGCTTTGAATCAGATCATCAACTCAAAGCACTTGTTAGAACGGGTTTCGTTGTCGTGGTTATTGTTTTGTCGAAGTTGGAGAACGAAGACCTTCTCGCTTACTATTCCTAGGCACAAGAGGCCTTGGTGGGTTTAGTCCTCGTCTTCGTCTTCATCATCCCATTCGTCGTCGTCATCTTCTTCTTCAGCTTCCTCGTCGAACATGCCACGTTTGGCTCGTTCGATGCGAACTTTCAGTTCACCGGGATTGTTCGATTTGTACATCACGTCTTTTTCCTCGCACAAACCGTCTTTCCAGAGGTTGTACAAGGCATCGTCGAGAAGTTGCATGCCGAACTTCCGTCCGGTTTGGATCGACGAGTTGATCCGGAAGGTCTTTCCTTCACGAATCAGGTTCGCAATCGCCGGCGTCACGACGAGAAGTTCATATGCAGCGACCAAGCCTTTCGGAATCCGTGGCAACAAAGCCTGGCTCAAAATCCCGATGATCGCCGTCGAAAGTTGGGTTCGAATCTGTTCTTGTTGGTTGGTCGGAAACACGTCGATGATCCGGTCGACGGTCCCTTGAGCACCGGTCGTGTGCAGTGTGCCGAACACAACGTGCCCGGTTTCCGCGGCGGTGATGGCTGCGGAAATGGTTTCCAAGTCCCGCATTTCCCCCACGAGAATCACGTCCGGGTCCATCCGCAACGCCCGTCGCAGTGCTTCCGGGAACGTCGGCACATCGACACCAATCTCACGTTGATTGAATGTGCTCGATTTGTGATCGTGGTAGTACTCGATCGGGTCTTCGAGTGTGATGATATGGTGATCGAGGTTGTGGTTCATCCAGTTGAGCATACTCGCCAAACTGGTCGTCTTGCCGGAACCCGTCGGCCCGGTCACGAGAAACAAACCCCGTGGTCGTTGAATCAAATCTTCGATCACCGGTGGCAAACCGAGTTGTTCGAAGGTGAGGAAGTCCGTTGGAATCCGCCGAAGCACCATGCCGATCATGCCGCGTTGCTTGAACACGGCGACACGAAATCGAGCTTTGTCACCGAAGGCAAACCCGAAGTCGGTCCCACCGACCTCTTGAAGTTCCTGTTGGTTTCGTTCTGGCGTAATACTTTTCATCAACGCGGTGCAGTCTTCAGCATCGAGCGATTTCGTCTCGAGCCGCACCATTCGCCCCCCCAACCGCACAACCGGCGGCTGCCCGGCAGTGATGTGCAAGTCGCTCACGCGTTCTTTCACCACCGTTTCGAGAAGCTTGTCAATTTGGATTGTTGCCATACGTGTTTTTCCTCGATAGTGCCCTCATTGTGGGGCGATTTTCGAACAATCTCAAATAAATGTCGTTTTTCGGTTGGTCTGATCAGTTTTCGTGTTGACCTCTTCTCGGTCATCGGCACCGGATAGCAATTCACTTACTAACGTCTTTTCACCACGATTCGAAACAATCGGTTGACGAGATTTGAGGTGTTGCATTTTGCAACAGAATCGATGGCGGTCGCCAGAAGTTCGTTGCTGCCTTGAACCTCTGACATGGCTCTTGAGTCAACAACCTAACGGAAATGTGCAGTGCCGTACACATTTCCGTTTGCCTGAGCCGAGGTGCACTCGATCGGGAAGCCATTCCAATAAGGTTAATCGCGACTAGTTTTCAATTTGTAGACTTCGGCAAGAGTTGTAAGTCCTTGTAGGGCTTTGTCTTTTGCGTCATCGACCAGTGTTTTCATGCCGAAGAGTCGTGCTTGTCGCCGAATAGCTTGGGCGGGTTCGCTACGGAACGTCATCTCTCGCAGCGTCGAATTCATTGTCATCAATTCGAAGACAGCAACTCGACCTTTGTACCCCGTGTGTTGGCATTCGTTACAGCCTTTGCCACGAACAAATTGAGCGGTAGCGAGCTCTTCCTCGGTCACTTCGAGTTGTTCGATTTCGCTCGAATCCGGCTTGTAAGTGGTTACACATTTCTTGCAAACACGACGCACTAATCGCTGAGCCATGACCGCCATCACACTACTCGCCACGAGGAATGGCTGAACATTCATGTCAATCAGACGTGTAATAGAACTGGGCGCATCGTTCGTATGAAGAGTACTGAAAACCAAGTGTCCTGTTAGACTCGCTTGGATCGCCATCTCAGCCGTCTCTAAATCGCGAATTTCTCCCACCAGGATCACATTCGGTGCCTGTCGCAACATCGCCCGAATAATCCGCGAGAAATCCAAACCGATCTCGTGTCGCACTTCACACTGATTGATGCCAGGCAGGTAGTATTCGACCGGGTCTTCAGCAGTGATCACCTTACGGTCAGGTTTGTTCAGTTCCCCAAGAGCACTGTAAAGAGTGGTGGTCTTGCCGGACCCCGTCGGACCAGTGACCAAAAAGATACCATTCGGGCGGCGAATGATGTTTTGGAAAGTTCTGTACTTTTCTTCACTAAACCCAAGGTTGCGGATCCCGATCTTGATGTTTTCTCGGTCGAGGATACGCATGACCACTGCTTGGCCATGGTTCGTGGGGATGATACTGACCCGCAGGTCGTAATCGAGCACGCCTACGCGAGTTTTGATCCGACCGTCTTGAGGTCGTCGTTTCTCGGCGATGTCGATTCTCGCCATAATTTTGATACGCGAAACAATCGCACCCAGCAAACGTCGTGGCGGGTTATCTCGTTCGATCAGGCTGCCATCGATGCGGTACCGAATGCGAACGCGATCCTCGAATGGTTCGATGTGAATGTCGCTCGCCCGCATCTTGACGGCTTCCTCGATGATCAGGTTGACCAATCGAATGACCGGGGCACTATCATCCTCGTCCGCAACATCTCCGCCAGTCTCGACTTGGGTCAAGTCGATCTGGGTTTCCGTAAACTCTTGGATCATGGAATCGACGGATTCCTCGGTGCCCGTCTGTCCATAGTGGCGGTTGATGCAGTTCTGAATCGAGTCCTTCGGGGCAATGACGATATCAACGGTACGGTTCAGCAGAAATTGCAATCGCTCGAGAAGGTCATAAGCCATCGGGTCGTGAAAGGCGATCTGAGCGGTTTCGCCTTGCAGGGCCACCGGGACAATCACGTTCTCCCGTGCCATCGATTCGGTCACCAGTTGGATGACCTCGCCTGGAATCTGAATATCATCGAGGTTGACATACTCATATCCAAACTGTCGAGCTTGGTACTGGCAGACCGTTTCTTGGTCGACATAGCCGTTTCGAACCAAGGCATCCGCGACTTTCAGGCCCATGCTTTTCGCCATGGACTCAGCCTCGGCAAGCTGATCGGCACTGATCAAACCATCATCCACAAGTTGTTGTAGCCAGTCACCAGCCATGTCGTGTATCTCCAAAAGCAATTTGGCAAGGAGTGCTTGCTTAATCGGTGTTGAAATGAGTTCGGCAATTATGTGGTCATGCCATCAACGCCAAGCCTTACGGCGGCTTATGTGGATTGTAAGTTTCCGGTGGTGCTGACGATGAAGATCGGTTCCGCGGTTGGTTCTGGAAACCGGCATGAAGTGTCGGATCGCCATAGCGGACGAGGCAGTCAAACGTTAAGACGCTCCGCATGGCAGATTTCGAATGGAGGAGTGGGAGTGGCTCGGCGATCAGCGTTGCCATGACAACTGCGTAAAGTCGGTTGGAAGAACCGGCGCTAAGAAAACGAGCACGACGAAAAAGTGAACGCCAACCGAACCCGCTAACGAAATTGTGGTCTGAGGTTTTAGGCCTGTCAAGGAATTGCCAGCAGATCCAGCACAACTCACTTGGTTTCCCCAGCTTTTCACCACGATAGAACCCCGATTCGCTTTCTTTCTATCTGGGAATTGAATAGGATTATCGTGTCGGAAAAGGACAAAGGGGACGTAGCTCAGTTGGGAGAGCGCTGCGTTCGCAATGCAGAGGTCGAGGGTTCGAATCCCTTCGTCTCCAATCCCCAAATCCTTGCAGGTCAATGACTTGCGAGGATTTTTTATTTCCGTTTTTTGGCAAGCGCAGCTTCTGGCAAGAATTTTGGCAAGCGCCGGTCCAAATGGCAAGGCCAAAAAGGTCTGATGAGAGCAATGCGGACTTGCGAACAGCCGCAACAGGTTTCAACCGCGCGGAACCGTTCTCGGTTGATGTGACTGCGATACTTGACTTCAATTTCGTACGAGCAGCAGGGGTTCCAGGTATATTGTCTGTTCAATCTCACCGGTAATGCTTCGAATCCTTGCCAACTCTCGCATTGTCGTACGAAGTTCCCTCTCGGTCGGAACGAGGCCACGTCACATCATTTCCTCGTAATCCCACAGATTCTTGACGATCAGCCGGATCGCTTGACGAGCAAAGCCGATCGTTTTTCCTTTAACAACGCTCGATTTCAACGCTGGAATGATCGCTTCTTTCGGAAGCCGACTCGGAACCATCGGTGACGACTCTGAAAGACTGGTGAAGCATATTTCAGAACGCTCCGCGACCAAACAAAAGGGTTGGCATAAGCGTTTCGCATCTTCGACGAGTCGATGGGTCGTACGGAAAGCTCAAATGGCATCCCAGAATCTCAAGGCATCCTCGCGCTCTGGCAAGTCGACTGGGGACCTCGCCGAATTTCGCCGTATCGAACACGGTGTCACTTATTTGCGGAGCAATCGATCGCACTTGTCCTTTTGCTAATCCGTCGATGCGATAACGCTGACGAGTGTCTGATGTTCTGCTGATTTTCATGATGGCTTCGCGAGTCTGCGGACCTAGCGAATCGAACATGGCCGCCCAAGCAGTTACGCCGGCGTTCTCAATGAGGGTTTTGACAGCCGACGCGAATTCGATGAGATGAGTCGCTACCTAGGTTCATTAACGACGGCAATTATGCCGTAAGTTGCTAAATCGGGATGATCGGCAGTTCGGCACTGTTGAGGTTGCCGCGGCGGCCACCATTATTGGAATACACGATGTATAAGTTCTTCGTGTTCCACAGCGCAGGGGCACGAAAAACTCAGTCGATAGGCTGATTCGAAAGATTGGTCGGGATGCCGAGACCGGCGAATCACGAACACCGCACGAAGGACATTTTGACCGGTAGCTTTCACCGCAATCGTGATTGACTAGTTACCGACTCACGATGGAGTCCGAGTTTGCGCATAGTCTTCGCTCATAGCAACCAATGCCAACGCACTGCCTCCATAAAGAGTGATGTTGAAGACTCGTTGGCCATCGACCCAAATCGCTGACTCCCCCACATTCGTTCGATGCCTTCACTGGTTGGGAGCTCGACGTAATCCCATTGGGTGAAATCGTCGCGGTGGCGGGATCTTCAAGAACGCGATGGTGTATCAGCGGACGCTCAACTACCTCGTGCAAGGCGATCCTCGAAAAAGATGACGAGGGCCTTCCGGATCAGAGTATTGCTTACGAATACGCCCCTGGCCCGATAGCTCAGACAAGGGGCGTCGGTTTTCAACAACAGAGCCGCTTTACAGCTCGATCGACTCCACTTCTGCGACGAACCTTGCGGCATCGTCGCTCAGGTATGAGGCGACCACATGGAACACCGCGTCACTGAAGCCGCCGATGTTCAGGATGTCGTCACGCTCTGGAGCCTGTGTCGAACCGTACGGCTGGATGTCGATGCAAACTAGCTTTGAACCGCCACAGGCGGTTTGATCTCGCGGCATCAGCTTTCGTTGGTTCTCGACGAATCGTTGCCACACGGTCATCACGCCGGTCGAACCGTAGCGACCTGTGCCGACCCAGCTCTCGTTGTCGCTGACCAGCACACAGCCAGCAAACTGTCGCTTGCTGTGCTTCGTGTTGGCTACACGCAGCGGGATCGAGCAGTTGGTTCCACCGCCGCCGTACTTCGCCAGCCGCTCCGACAGACTCAGAATCGAGTCGGACGGATCAGTGCGGACGTCGTACGCCCGAGTGTCGAATGGAACGACCACGCTGTCCGGGTTCTTACGCAGGATCGCCGCGGCGAACAATGCCGCCACGTCGACACAGCGCATCTTCGTCGTGTCGCCTCGTCCACGGTAACCCGTGACCGGGCAGCTCATCGAACCGGACGTGTCCAGACCGATGACGACCGGCCCCGGCAGCTCCGGCACGTTACCGCAGGCGATCTCGGCGGCCTGATGCAGTGCCGTCTTAATCTTGTTCGGAACTTCAGCCGCAGCGTTCAGGTACGCCGCCAGGAACTGGTACGGGAACTGACGCGAGCGATGGATCGCGTCGCCGTCCGCCAAGCGGCTCGCCACGTAATCCACCATCTCACGATCATTCAGCACCTCGTGACGCAGCAGTGTGTTGAGGTTCATTCATAGCGCCTGCGGTCCCATCTGGCGGGCGATCGCCTTCCAGACGAGCGGACTCTTAGCCGCATCGGCCAACAGGTCCCAACGCACCGACAGGTCCCAACGCACCGACAGGTCACCGGCGATCAGCGACTGCGTCTCGGCGGAATCCGCCTGACGGTACGCAATCAGTCCTTGCACCTGCGCCGGCAGGTCGGCCTCGGTTGCCGGAGCCCACTTCTCGGTCTCCTTGTCCGTCAGCCAACCGAAACGAAGGGTTACTAAGAGGTGCCTTCCAGCATTACGGCCGTCCGTGTCAGTGGTCGAAACCACTGACTGTTGACTGGCCCCTTGATCTCTAATGAGACTCCAGCGCCATTCACTAGCCGGTCACCCGGCATCGCTACCTTAGGACCGTCATGGACTCCTAGCAGGCATTTGGGCATGTTGTTTCAATAGGTGCTCAACGAAGTGTCATCGAGACGGTGCTCATGGCACCAGGTTCACAGCCTGGGATGTAGTCTCGACGGGCAGTTGAGCTAACTTGTAGACCAGCCAACAAAGAATTGGTTCGGATGATTTTCCTCATGGACTGATGCAGTCCAAACCGGCAGTTGGTTGGTCAGAGACGCCGGTGGGAGTCGAACCCACTTCGATCGGGTTGCAGCCGATTGCCTCGCCGTCTGGCTCCAGCATCAACTTTCTGGAAATGCCTCGAAGCGTCTCACAGGCTATCTCGCGATGTTATTCAAAAATACGGCTTGCAAAGGGCATTGAGAATCCGGCTATAGAGATCGTCCAACTCAAACTTGTGATGTTCGACGCTCAATTTCGCAACGCGAGCAGCAATCGTCGACGCCCAATCCAAGACATGTCTTGCCGATACCATTGGACCACGTCTAACAGCCATCGGACTGGAATGTACGCAGCCGTGAAAGTTCTTTAAGAGGCTGTCGTATTCGTCCTCTCTTCCCAACGTGCGCGCGAGATCGGATAGATTCTGCGCGTACCACGTATTTCGTGTCCCAGGTCCATACTTGACCGTTCCGTCGGAGCGTCGCTTCTCAACGAAGTATCGCTCCTTCACGCGATCGTATTCTTGTTGCAACCGCTTTTCGCCTTCTGCTCTCTTGGGCGATGCCTTCAAGTGATTCGACAATGGTGTGTCGTGCTTCATTACGGATGTTGCTGACTTGAATCGCTCTACATGCTCGAAATCCAAGTAGTCACGTGCCCGCTCATCGGCTTTGCTCGGATCGTGAACTATGTACTCCGCTTGGATGTAGGCGTCGAACATAGCTCGTAGTAAAGTTCCAGCGTCAACTGCGAAACCTTCCTCATCGGGAGTGTTGTTACGCAGTGTGCGGATCGACCGCCAGGTATTGGCCACGCGCAACAGGAAGAACAACAACGCCCGGGCTACACTGTCATTCTCACTACACTCGTTGGCTTGCCGAATCACTTGCTTCATCAAATGAAGCACGTATTCGTCTACTTCGTCGTTATCGAGGCAGTCCTCGTCCGTTGCCATTTTCGAAATCCTAATGAGTGTCTGAGTCGCAAAACAAACGCACATAGTATCAAAAGTGTCCCGGCCAGGAGTCGAACCTGATCTTCGAGCTTCGCGGGCTCGCGTGCGAATCCAGCACACTCCCAGGACATGTTGATTTCAGTACCCCGCCAGGGAGTCGAACCCCGTCTTGTGATTCCGAAGACCACCGTGCGTCCATCACACTCGCAAGGCATGTTTTGGGTAATCAACGATACAGCGATTGCAGGCTGCCAATCATTGACAGTTTTGAGTCACAGTCGGTTCGCATCGTTTCTGCAACCTGATACAAAAAGAGCCGACGACTGGATTCGCACCAGCATCATTCCGCTTACAAGACGGACGCCTTTCTCAGTCGAGCCACGTCGGCATTTATGAAATGTTCTATCGAGGTTCTCCTGACAAGAGCTTCAAGTTGTTCTCGTCCCAGATTCCATGAAGTATTCCAGTTTTCCATGGTTCAAACCATAGTTCGATGTCACCGTATTTGAAAACGCTTGGCGTCTTGAACTTGCGCGACGTGTTGCCAGTAGCATTCGGTTCGCCGAGTGTTTCGATGACCTGCTCGCGTGTCATTCCTAGCGACACCATGGCGACTATCTTATTTGCTTCCATAGTTGCCTTCCTACGATACCGAGTCATCAAAAAAGGGTGACCGATGGGAGTTGAACCCATACCTTCTGCTTCACAGGCAGATGTGCCTACCGCGTACACCACGGACACCATCAAGTTCTCAGCGGAAGGAGAGGGAATCGAACCCTCAAGGCCGTCAAGCTCAGCCGGCTTCCAACCGGGTCCCGTCGCCAATCGGGTTGCCCTTCCGTTTTTTTTCTATCAGTAGCCCGACCAGGATTTGAACCTGGAACCTCTCGTTAGAAGCGAGACATGATGTCCGTTTCACCATCGAGCCGTAAGCGGAAGGTGGGGGAATTGAACCCTCCAACCCCGTTTCCAGGGCGACTGGTTAGCAACCAGTTTCCTAAGCCAGTTCGGTTACCTTCCGTATCAATGGACTGACCGAGAGTCGAACTCGGATTTCCGCCACGCCAGGGCGGTGTCTTCCCCTTGGACCATCAGCCCACTTCACTTCCAACAGAGAACACGACGTCGGAACGCAACGCATACTTCGCGCCGGTCGAAACCTGACAGCCTTCGTGAACCAACTCGTGCGGGAAAATCACGGTCCTTCCAATTTTCGGTTCAATCGTTCCTTCCTCGAATCGGGTTTCACCGCCAGTAAAGTCATCATTGAGATACAACAGTACGGTCAAGAAAGTGCGCTTCGTCGAGTCCCATTCATGTGCGAAATCTTCATGTCGTCGGAATTGCTCTCCTGGACGGTATTTGTAACACCGCAACAATTCATTAAAACCGAGAGGGTGAAACGCATCTATCGGATAGACCGGCATAGGTTCGGGTTGAAATGAAGCATCGTACAACTGCGAGAGTTCAGGAATGTATGGCCTCATTCTTGGCCACAGTTGATCGACAAAATCTCGATCTTCATAAACACACCAAAAATGCCAAACAACTTTTCCGGGTTCGCCGTCTCGATGGCCCGCATCGCATCCTGAAGCGCCTTGCCGACGTTCTTGCTCACCTGCCGAGTCTTTGACCAATGAGCGTCTTCTGGGATTTGAAACCGGTGATTCTCCGGGAACAGCGCATACTGCTTGTCGCCGCCGGATTCCTCCAGCGCCAACGCAACTTCTTCGTCATAGACATCGCACAACCGCTTGTAGAACAGCAGCGGAAAAATGAACTGCTTGTAATCCCCGGCGTCGATGTACCCGCGCAGCAAAACCGCCGCACCCCAGAGGTAGCTTTCGAGTTGGGATTGGGTGATGCGTTTGCTCATTTCTTTTCTGGTTCTAGCTTCCAGCTCTCACCAAACCTTACCGGCACAAGGCGATTTCCCTCATGATCAATTACAACCAGGTTTCCTTCCTCAGCTGCCTTGTGTAGCTCCTCGTATCGTGGAGTACCGTGCATACCTGGACCAGCTTCACTCATCCAATCGCTGTACGTGATCTCGATCATCTTCTAGTTCTCCGTTAGTCCTTGTTGAGAAAGTAAAACTCGCAAAAGGTCTTCAGCTTCATACGCTTGTTCCAAACTGGCTTTCAGGTTTGCCATCGCTTCGGCGACGGTGATGGTTTCTTCCTCAAACACTGGCTCAACGTAGCGTGGGATGTTGAGGTTGAAATCGTTCTCCTTGATCGCATCGAGCGAGACGAGCCGTGCGACGCCTTCGACATCTTCGCGGGCTTCGTACCACTGATAGATTTGATCGACGTGTTCGGGCAGCAACTCGTTTTGGGCACGGCCCTTCTTGAACTCGCGAGAGCCGTCGATGATGAGCACCTTTTTACGGTGCTTGGCCGGCCTGCGTTGCCGGAAGACCATGATGCAGGCGGCCAGCCCAGTGCCGTAGAACAGATTCTGCCCAAGACCGATGACAGCATCGAGGCTGTCCATGCCGAGCAGCTTCTTGCGAATCTTGCCTTCGGCCCCCATGCGGAACAGTGCGCCGTGCGGAAGTACAACCGCCATGCGTCCCGTCTTGGGCGCCATCGACATGATCATGTGCTGAACCCAGGCATAGTCGCCGCTCTTGGCCGGGGGCATGCCGGCGAAGTTGCGACCATAGGGATCGCTGGTCCAAACGTCATCGCCCCACTTTTCGAGCGAAAAAGGCGGGTTGGCGATTACGCAATCAAATGTGGCCAGACTGTCGCCGGTGTGAAACGCCGGCTGACGGAGTGTGTCGCCGCGCACGACCTGGAAATCTTCCACGCCATGCAGGAACAGGTTCATGCGGGCGATGGCCGAGGTGGTCAGATTCTTCTCTTGTCCGAACAGCTTTCCCCAAAGGGTCTTGATGTTGCCGCCCGCCTCGCGAACGTGGTGGATCGCCTCGATCAGCATGCCGCCGGTCCCGCAGGCTGGGTCGTAGATCGTTTCGCCCTCGCGCGGATCGAGGATGCGAACCATGAGGTTGACGACACTCCGCGGGGTGTAGAACTCGCCCGCCTTTTTGTTAGTGGCGTCGGCAAACTTCTTGATCAGGTATTCATAGGATTGCCCCAGCACATCGGCGCGGGCGGCTTTATTACCCAGCGGCAGCTTAGAGAAATGTTCGATCAGATCGCAGAGGAGCGCATCCGAGAGACGGTCTTTGTTGGTCCACTGGGCGTCACCAAAGATGCCGTACAGCGTGTCGGGGTTGGCTTTTTCGATCTCGCGCATCGCCCGAGCCAGGGCTTTGCCGACGTTAGTCGTCTTTTTGCGGACATCGTCCCAGTGGCAATCCTTCGGGATTTGGAAGCGATGGTTCTCCGGGAACAGAGCGTATTGCCGGTCCCCGTCCGATTCTGCGAGTGCCTCGGCGATTTCTTCGTCGTAGACGTCGGAGATCCGCTTAAAGAATAGCAGCGGAAAGATAAACGTCTTGAAATCGGCAGCATCAACGGGGCCGCGCAGGATGTTGGCGGATTCCCAAAGGTGATTTGAGAGCTGATTGAGTTCGAGCCCGATCTCGCTCATTTCAATTATGTCCTACGTTTTTTTCCGTCTGTCCGATGCCAGTTACTCAAGGTGCTGAAAAGACGCTGACAGGTCTTCTCCCTTGAACAGTCCAATCTGAATCGCAGGAGCTATTCCTCAGCGGTTTTCATGCGCTGATTTAGCCCAGCTACGGAATCATCGTGAACGCCCAAAAATCCGTAATACGGAGCGGATGCACAGAGTATCAAACACAACCCAGGCACCGAAAGCGACCAATTTTCATTTTTCCGGTCCTTCCACAACGCGGGGGCGGGCAGTTCGGATCTGCTGAATCTAGGGGCTTTTCGCGTCAAGTAAGTTGATGCCGTTGGCTTAGCTCGCATGAGCCGCTGATTGGCCCTGTTGCCACGTGATTTCCGACGTTGTTCGGAGATCGCGGGCTTTTTTCGTTTCTTGGCGAGTCGATGGTCAGCTCGCCGCAGTTTCCTTTGTGGAGGACTACATGTCGCACATCGTTTCCATTCAGACTGAAGTTCGTGATCCAGTCGCCATCCGGTTGGCGTGTGATCGCCTGCGTTTGCCGGAGCCCGTCTTTGGCGAGATGAAGTTGTTCAGCAGTTCGGCAACCGGCTGGGCTGTGCAGTTGCCCGAATGGCGTTTTCCAATCGTCTGCGACGTCAACACGGCCAAGATTGCCTTCGACAACTACGGCGGTCGCTGGGGCGATCAAAACCAGCTCGACCGTTTCCTTCAGGGGTACGCGGTCGAGAAGGCCAAGATCGAAGCCCGCAAGAAGGGCCACACCGTGACCGAGCAGGCGCTCGAAGACGGCTCGGTAAAGCTGACCATCAATGTCGGAGGTGCAGTATGAGCAAAACCATCGAGATCATCATTGCACTCAACGGTCAGTCGCGAGTCGAAACCAAAGGCTTTGTTGGCAGTGAATGTCGCGACGCGAGCCGCTTCATCGAAAAGGCACTCGGCCAACAAACCGACGAGCTGCTCAAACCCGAGTTCCATCAGACCGCGGCGAACCAGCAACAGATTCGACAAGGCGAATAGCTTCCCATTTTCAGGACTGGCTCTCATCCATTTCTCGCATCTTCAATCTAGGAATCTTCGATGACATTGACCGATCGGCTGGCGGAGTATGTGCGAGCATGCTTCACCGGTCTTTGGATTGAATCCCACGAACATCAAGATGCGCTCGTTGCCATGGCCCAACTCTGTCGCCAGGAAGATTGGCGATTGGCAACTTGGGACATTGACCAAGGCTTGAAGATCCCCGGAGCCGAGACCGACTCCGGGGCCAGCGATCCACTGGCGGCGATCCGGGCAATCAACTCACTCGCCTCGCCAGAGGGGACGGCGATTCTGGTGCTTCAGAACTTCCACCGGTTCATGCAATCGGCGGAGGTCGTCCAGGCCCTCGCCCAACAAGTTGTCACCGGCAAGCAGAACCGCACCATCATCGTGGTGCTCTCGCCAGTGGTTTCGTTACCCGTCGAACTGGAAAAACTGTTCGTTGTGCTGGAGCACGAACTTCCCGATCGTGAGCAGCTGACGGAAATCGCGGAAGGTGTCGCCACTGAAGAAGGTGAGTTTCCGATGGGGCAAGAACGTGAAACGATCCTGGACGCGGCCGTGGGGCTGACGCGTTACGAAGCCGAAAACGCTTTCAGTTTGTCGCTCATTCGCGAGGGCCGACTGACCGCTTCGACGCTGTGGGAACAAAAAGCCCAGATGCTCAAGAAAAGTGGCACGCTTCAACTCTATCGCGGCGGCGATGACTTCAGCCGCCTTGGTGGATTATCAGCACTCAAGGCGTTCACAAAACGGGCGCTGTTGCAACCGAGCCGCAGCAATCCGCTCAAGCGGCCGCGCGGCGTGATGCTGTTGTCGCCACCTGGCTGCGGAAAGTCACAATTTTGCAAAGCCCTCGGCAGTGAAGTCGGTCGACCGGTGTTGATTCTGGATGTTGGTAGTCTGATGGGTTCGCTCGTCGGTCAGAGTGAGGAGCGAACACGGCACGCGTTGCGAACCATCGACGCGATGGCTCCGTGCCTGCTCATGCTTGACGAAGTTGAGAAAGCGTTCGCCGGTGTGAACGGCAACAGTGACTCGGGCGTATCGTCACGGATGTTCGGGACGTTCCTGAGTTGGCTCAACGACCATTCGTCAGACGTGTTTGTTGTTTGCACGGCCAACGACGTCAGCAAGTTGCCACCGGAGTTCAGCCGGAGCGAGAGGTTTGACGGCGTATTCTTCGTCGATCTGCCGACTCGCGAGGAAAAAGACGCGATCTGGGACATTTATCTGAATCTGTTCGAGATCGAGCCGAGTCAGTGCCGGCCTAAGGATGACCAGTTTACCGGCGCTGAGATCCGGGCATGCTGCCGTTTGGCGGCGCTCTTGGATGTGCCATTGATGCAAGCGGCTCAGAACGTCGTTCCGGTGGCGGTGACCGCTGCCGAATCGGTCGAGCGATTGCGGACCTGGGCCAGTGGCCGCTGCCTCGATGCCAGCCGACCGGGCATCTATCAGCACAATGTCAGTAGCGGCAGATCTCGGCGACGCGTCAGTCGCGATCCCTCCAACAACTGAAGCCGCTTTTTTTTCCGGTGAATCTCGCGGCTTGATCTTCAAGTGAAAGGGAAATGTATGACCGAAGAACCCAAGAGCCAATTTGCTAAGTACGAAGGCGGTTGTCTGGTCGTGGTCCTCGTCGTAATCGGGCTGGTCTTCCTCGCGGGACTGTTGAATCCCAAGAAGAAACCCGTCGATGTCCGTGTATCGGGACAGATCCAAGGACATTTTTTCGACGACCCAACATTCACGCTTACCGTGTGGCATCAGCATGAAGGCGATCTGAAGAACGGACGACTCACAATTAGAATTCATGGTAAGGACATCCCAAAAGAAAGCTCATCGCACGTCCATAGCTTTGAGAGGTGGAGTCCCAACCAGCAACATGCCGTGACCGTTCAGTTCTCGCTTCCAAATTACGATCCCGCGCTGCCACTTGTCATTGAGATTTTTGTGAAGGCGGCCAACGCCCGGGACACTCCGATCCGGCTCGCCTGGCAAAACGGTGACTGGACGCAATAGCGTTCGACCCGTGTTGTCACTTTCTTCTGCCGAGCCGACCCCATGTGGATTTCGGTTCGGCTTTTTTATGGTCTCGATTTGGAGAATTCTGATGAGCACACTCTTGGATGAACCCGCATCTCAAACCGAAGAAACGACATCTGCGTCCAATCTGTTGCGTCGCACAATGGCCGCGATGCGGCTCTCGTTCACTTGGTTCGGAACTCGCAAGACTCTGTCCCCCGAGCAGAAAGCCCGCGCGGCCGAATCATTTGGTGCGGAGGGGGAGTATCTTAGTGCTGGCAAAAAGCTGTTGAATGTTGCCCATCCGAAGTTCCGTGCCGTAACTAGCATCAAGACGCGTGCGACCTCCTATTTCAAGGGCATCAGCTTGCCGTTCCCGGAACCAGGATTGCGTTTGATCCGGCAAGCCGACATCGCCGCGGTCAACACGCAAATGGCAAGTTTCAAAACGGAACTCGAAGATGCCGTGGAAGAACTCGACCAAAACTACGACGAATTGAAAGCCGCAGCGCGACAACGCCTGGGCAATCTTTACAACGAGAGCGACTATCCAGTCACACTGAATGGGTTGTTCGATGTGTCCTGGGACTTTCCGTCCGTTGAACCGCCCCATTACCTCCAACAGCTTTCGCCGGAACTCTACCGCCAGGAATGTGAACGGATGCAGGCCCGCTTCAACGAAGCCGTGCAGATGGCCGAGCAAGCCTTCACCGAAGAACTCACCCGGCTCGTCGCGAATCTCTCGGAACGGCTAACTGGCGAACGGGATGGAAAACCGAAAGTCTTCCGCGATACCTCGATCACCAATCTCGCCGACTTTTTCCAGCGGTTTCGGCGTCTCAACATTCGCTCCAACGAGCAACTTGACGAGTTGGTGTCTCAGGCCCAGGACATCGTGCGTGGTATCCAGCCGCAGCAACTCCGTGAAAACCTCGGGCTCCGAGAGCAAGTCGGTGAGCAACTGGGACGAGTGCAAAATGCCCTGGATGATCTATTGGTGGATCGTCCGCGTCGAAACATCATCCGCAAACCCCGGTGATCACCATGCAGATTGTGATCATGCCCAGTGGAACGCTGCAATGTCTTTATAGCGAAGAATTGGATCTGCATGCCTTGGGATCGCTCTCGATTCGCCGGGCCTCGCATGTCGAACCCTCGATCGAAGGCCGATGGAAGGCGGATTTGTCTCCAGTCGGTGGGATCGTATTAGGACCCTTTCCCCATCGCTCCGCTGCATTGGAAGCCGAACGTAATTGGCTAGAAACGAACTGGCTGGTTCCTCAGGGAACCGAATCACTTTTAGTCCCCCCTCAGAGAGGAGTAAACCGTGCTTTGGGTACTCAAGAAGATTCGTGAGCGAATGAAGGCTCTGCTCATTGCCGATGCCGCGCTTGATCTGGAAGCCGAGTTCCTCGATCAGCATGCCGAACTCAAAGCAGAACTCCTGCGGAAGGCTCACAAGTATGCGGAACAAGGCCTCGACGATTTGGCCGACGAAGTCCGAGGGCAAGCGATGAACTTGTCCAACGAGAAACCGTTGGCGTCGATGCTCCCAGCCCTCGATGGCTTTGTAGGAGACACCAGTGAAGCCGAGATTCCAAAGCTGGAGAGTTCGGCAAACGAGACCAAACAACCCACTCGCAAACGCTCGACGAGCAAGTCGACGAAATCCAAGAAAACCCGAAAGACGAGGGCTCAGTAACTCCCGGCGTCCTAGGATCTGACAAGTTCTATTCGCCCCGCACCGGACGGGGCGATTGCGTTTTCTGTCAACGCGATCGCCCCCATGTGAGGTGGGCGGTCGCTTTCTCTCAATTCCTCCCAAGGAGCAAGCGATGACTCAACGTGATCTGAACCGGGCCGTGGCCCACTCGACCGGCGAAACCGTTACGGAGATTTCCCGCAGGGGTTTCGTGTCCTTGGATGACCTCGACCGCGATTGCGAACCGCCCATCGACTGGGACGAACTCGAAGCGAACCGCAACGTCAACATCTTCCCGCAGCGGAAACGGCCGGCTATCGCTGGCTGATTGCTTCCTCGCAGCAAGTCACGGTCGCACTTCACCACCCACTTACCCGTTTTCTTTTCACAAGGAATCCACCATGAAAATTTTTGTCATCAATAATCAAGGCGCAGGCTTCGCGGACACGGTCGAACTTCCCGAGGGCACGACTATCAAAACCTTGTTCGAGCAGACCGTCAAACACGCTTCGCCCCAGGATTATCTGATCCGCCTCAATCGCGGGCCGGTCGCCGCGGATTACATCCTGCAAGACGGCGACCGCGTTTCCATCACGCCGCGCAAAATTGAAGGAGCGGCTTAGTTCTCCGCGGCGACACACGATTCATCACAACGGAGGCTCTCAGCCGAAAACTGGCAGCCTCCGTTATTTCGTTTCCCAAACCTAATGTGGAAAGTATGAAAAATGCCCAAACGAAAAAAGCAAAGCCGCAACATGATTCGCATGGCCGTGCTTTTGCACCAACGGCTCTCCGGGGCCGGAAAACCCGTGTCTCTGCTGTTGCCAGAAACCGAATGGCGGGAGTGCCAACGCCTGGGACGGCTCCACGAAAAAGCCATCAACAAGGGCTGGTTAGCCGCAGCCCAACGCATCCGTCCTCGGCTGGAGCAAGCCCTGCGGGAACTCCAAGCCTGTTTGACGCAAACGCTGACCAACCAGAACCAAAAGCCAGTCGTGTCCCCGTCGCTCCGGGAACTCTACAAAGAGCTGTTGGGGCTCTACGGCGAGTATCCCAATGCCGATTGCAATCTCCGAAGCAAAACGATTTCGGTGATCACCGATTCGATCACGCTGGAAGACGTTGACCTCGGCGCGTTCTGCATTGAACTCGATGCCAACAGCACAAACGGATTGAGCTACTCGGTGATCGCTACCGACCCCAATCCTGCCGGCAACGATGAAGACGTGACGCATCCCCACGTCCGTGACAACTGCCTTTGCGAAGGCGAAGGCACACTGCCCATCCGCAACGCCCTCGCTGAAGGCCGACTGGGGGATTTCTTCCAGATCGTGGATCAAGTCCTCCAGACCTACAACGGCGGCTCGGCGTATGTCGCGTTAGACGAATGGCAGGGGATCTCCTGCACCGCCTGCGGCGAATACGTCAACGATGATGAACGAACGAGTTGTTCTCGGACCTGCGATCCGTTGTGTTGTGAATGTGCTGAAACCTGTTCCGACTGCGATCAAGACTTTTGCCCCGATCTCGTCGAACGCTGCCATCGGTGCGAGGAGAATTTCTGCGACCGATGCCTTGATGAAGGAATTTGCAATGCCTGCCAACAAGAAACGCGTGACGAAGAAGTCCAATCCGAACAACAAACCGAAACGCCACTTGGCGGATGCGGGGGACATTCCGTCAGTGTGGAACACCCCTCGCCGGTGGTTTCGTCGCTCGGATGATTCCGCCGTGCCGACGTTGCGATTCACACCCTACGCCTGGAGCAAGCTGCTTTATTTACGCGACATCGGTGACACGGAGGTCGGCGGGTTTGGCATCAGCTCGGATGACGATCTGTTTCTGATCGAAGATTTTCAGTTGATCAAGCAGTCTTCGACCTTCGCTTCGGTCAAGTTCGACGATGATGCCGTCGCGGATTTCTTCGATGAGCAAGTCGACCTCGGGCGACCGTTGGAACAATTCAGCCGTTGTTGGATTCATACACATCCGGGTGACAGCGCAGCACCCAGCAGCACGGATGAGGAGACCTTCGCAAGGGCGTTCGGTGATGCAAACTGGGCTTTGATGTTCATTCTGGCTCGCGGCGGAGAAACGTACGCCCGTTTGCGATTCGGCTGCGGTTCGAGGGCGGAGCTTCGGGTCCCGGTGGAGATCGCCTGGGATGTGCCGTTTGCCGGAACCGACCAGGAAGCTTGGGAGGCGGAATACGACGCCTGCGTGATGCCCGTTGCCCCGCAAAAGTCTCCCGGAAAGCAGCGCTCAAACACGGAGGAACTGGCCTTGTTGGAGGACTATCTGGAACTGATCGAGGATTGGGAGCTTTTCCCGTCTCAGGAAATCCAATATTGGGAGGACTGAAATTCACGATGACGAATACAAATTTGACGGATCGATTCTACCGCCAAGCCGAATTGGTGCCGCAGGAGAAACTTCAAACACTGACGGCGACCGTGATTGGCGTGGGAGCGGTGGGCCGGCAACTCGCCCTCCAGCTTGCGGCGATCGGCGTTCGCCAGCTTCAGATTTTTGACTTCGACCATGTCGAGCCGACTAACATTACGACCCAGGGCTACGAGTACGATGATCTCGGCCTGCCGAAGGTCCTGGCCACGCAGCAGGCCATCGGTCGGATCGACCCCGACATTGTTGTCACGCCCGTTTTGGATCGTTTTCGCCCCCGCTATCAGTCGGGCGAGATCGTGTTCTGCTGTGTTGACAAAATCGCCGCCCGCGAAGCCATTTGGCGATACGTCGGGAGGACCTGCCGTTTCTGGGCGGACGGCAGGATGCTCGCGGAGACCATCCGGGTTCTTACCGCCTCATCCGAGCAAGATCGGCAACATTACGGCACGACGCTGTTTCCCGCCGCGGCAGCGGTACCGGGCCGCTGCACCGCGCGGAGCACGATCTACACGGCCAATCTTTGTGCGGCCTTGATGGTTCATCAATTCGCTCGTTGGCTGCGCGGATTGCCGCTGGATCGCGATTTGGCGCTCAATCTGTTGGCCAGCGAGTTGATCGTGAGCTGAACTTCCGCAATCCAAACGGAAGGAGAAACTTTTGAGTTCAATCTATCGCCAAGCCATTCACCATTCTGTGAGCTGGCTAGGCGTGGCGTGCCTGATTGTCTTGCCCTTCATCGGACCGGGAGCGATTGTGATCTGGGCTCTCAGTGCGATGACCCTCTATGGCTTCATGCCTTCGATGCTTGATCGCAAGTCCAACCGGCACGCGTCCCCAAAAAACTGTCAATCCCGCCGACGTCCTCGGTGTGGATGAGCACTTCAGACAAAGATTTCAACGGACAACCCATCCCCTGAAAGGAGATGTTCAATGGAACTGCTTTTGGGAATTACTCTGTTTGCAGCGGCCGGATATGCCGGCTACCAAGCGGGCCTGCAGAATTCACCGAATCCGCGAGGCCATGATCACATTCCCCGACGATGGCGTCGCGGTCGCAGATAGATCGTCCCTCCTGCTTTGGGTCCTCCGTTCGCCCGGCCCCGTGTGGCCGGGCGGCGGGGGATTTTCTTTATCATTTAGAAAGTGGATCCGGGTCCGTCACCCCCTGTCGGGCAGATATAAAGTCAAGCTCGTCGAATTTTGTGTCCCCGGCGTTGGGAAATACACCACCTCTCTAACCAGAAACTTGCTTTCATCAACATGACTACACTGCTGCAGAGGTCGTTACCACCTCTGCGAATTAGCGTCGAATTGAAAACGCGGCGGTTTGTCCATCTTCAGCGAGTTAAACTCGTGACGAACTCGCGGAGGTTAAGACACCTATGCATGTTGACCGACTGGAGGCTCGTAGCCGCTGGTCCGTTCACGGCGGGAGATGATCGCAATCGAATCGCCGATGGTTGGCGAGGAAACCCGCGACCATTAACATGAAACAATAGGGAGAGATCTCCAATGCCAGCCACTGCCACTGCGTTCTGCGAAACCAGTGCATAGGGTAGTTCGCCCGTATCCACTTTCCGGGAGCACACCTCCGTGATTCATGATGCCTACAGCTGCCTGTGCTGCAGCCCCCTAGTATCCGATCTTTTCAAAGGCACAGATTTGGAGTCGAAAATGGCCGCCGCAACGTGTCAATGCGGCGATGAGGGCTGCCATGCGAATGAGGCGCGTGAAATCAATCGGCGAGATTTCAACCTTGGCGTATCGGCGATCGTTGGAGCGTCACTTTCGCTTGGCCTTGCGACCAGGTCGGCACATGCCCAGGAGAGTGGGACACGGGTATTCCGCGGCGGAACAATTCTGACG
The DNA here is from genome assembly GCF_984380535.1 of Thalassoroseus sp. Lineage (NCBI taxonomy): Bacteria > Pseudomonadati > Planctomycetota > Planctomycetia > Planctomycetales > Planctomycetaceae > Thalassoroseus > Thalassoroseus sp. The sequence continues at coordinate 75,581 of NZ_CFHRBF010000008.1, read as the reverse complement.
GTCGATAAGAAGTTCTCCATCGCCCAGGCCATTGCCATCCGCGGCAACAAGATCATCGCGGTTGGCCGTGACGCTGACGTCCGCAAAGCCGCAGGCAGAGGTGCTCAAGTCATCGATCTGAAAGGCCGCGTCATGCTGCCTGGTTTTATCGACCCGCACACCCACATGATGTCCGGATCACTGATCGCCAGCCTGATGGAATATGTCGGCGTGGCGAAGTTCGATAAGACCTCCGCTGTGTTGGGACATCTGCGTTCGCTTGCTACCAAGCGAATGGCTGGTGAATGGATCGTCGCCCGCAACTTCGATCCTTCCCTGCAGGACGGCCCCGAGGCGCTGACTTTCAAGGAACTTGATGCCGTATCCACCCGGCACCCGATCTTCGTCCTGAACTCGTCCGGACATCTGGCCTATGCCAACCGCGCCGCTTTCAAGGTCGCCGGGATCGATGAAACGGTGGAGAACCCGGCGGGAGCGGAGTTCGTCCGCGATGAGGACGGAAAACTGACCGGCATCATGAAGAACAACGTTGCGTTCTTGAAAGTGCTTCAGCACTACCCGGCCCTGGGCAATGCCGACCCCGTCAAATCGCTCATTCAGCTCTCAAGTGAGTTTGCCAAAAAGGGGCTCACCACGCTGAGTGATTTGGGCATGGGAGGCCTCTATGCCGCCAAGGACTGGCAGGCCTTCCAACAAGCAGACGCCAGCGGAGCCTTACGCGCGCGGATGCGAGTTTATCCGTTCTACACTGTCGATGAAGCGTGGGATGCGGCGGGCGTGAAACCCGGCGACGGCAACGCGATGGTTCGGATCGCAGGCTATAAGCTGATCGCCGACGGATCCAACCAGGGCTTTACGGGACTCCAGCGCGAGCCCTATCTCAATTCCACTAGCACGGGACTCGCCTACAACTCCCCGGAAGAACTCAAACGCCTCATCATGAAACGGGGCGGTCAGGGCTGGCCGCTTGCAATCCACGGAAATGGCGATAAGGCGATCGACAACATTCTCGACGCATTGACGACAGCCAGCAAGGAAGGGCTCGATGTCGCGGCACTGCGACCGCGCATCGAACACTGCTCAATTTTACACGACGATCAGATTGCGCGGATGAAGGACCTTGGCGTCTCGCCCAGCTTCCTGATCGGGCACGTCCACTATTGGGGGGTGGCCATGCGCGATGTCATCTTTGGCGAGGCCAAGGCGAAACTGCTGGACCGGGTGCGCAGTTGCGAGAAGGCGGGCATTCGCTATTCGGTCCATTCCGATTTCTTCGTCACCGATCCCGACCCGCTGCACATGATCGAAATGACGGTGACCCGCAAAACCTGGAAGGAACCCGATTATGTGCTGGCCCCCGACGAACGGGTCTCGGTCGAATCAGCCATCCGCGCTCTAACTTCAGAGGCGGCCTGGCAGCTCAGCTCCGAGCATGAAATCGGCAGTCTCGAAACGGGCAAGTTTGCCGACCTGGTGATTCTCGACAAGGACCCGCGCCAAGTCCACCCGGACACGATCAAGGATATCAAGGTGTTGGAAACCTGGATGGATGGCAAGCAGACCTACGCGGCCTGATTTCTGGGTGACCTTATGTTTTCCCTACACTTCAAGGAGCAACAAATGAAATACCTGGCAGTTCTGATCCGTCACTCGATTTTCGTCCGAGACGGTGGGGATTGCGACTGTCCAGCCAACGACCACAACTTGAGTTCATCAACTTCAAACCCGGTCTTTGTTCCCAGTTTCAACGTTCGCTTTTCGCAGCTCAGGCCCTTGGATTCCAAAGTCATCGGGGGCATCTCATCGATGTGAACGCTGGCTTTGGTTCCCTGAATGACCAGGAACACCGTATGCCAGGTATTCATCTCGATCGGGGTCTTCACCGAACGGGACTCGTGTTTGCCTTTGCCGGTTGTATCCGTCACATCAAATCCCGTGTGCGTCACTTTCAAACCGCAGATTCGGGAATGGCCTTCAGTGAAATTCTCGCCGGTCAAGCCGATGTCCAACGAATCGTCCACTTTTGTCAATCGAAATCGTGCATAGACCGCCATGTCCTTCAAATAATCCTTCTTGTGAAGACTATAGAACAGACCAAGCGGATGTTTGACATCCGGGTTGTGTATGACGATGAGGCGTCCGTCCTTCAGTTTGATTGTGTTGCCATTCTTGACCTTTTTAGCGACCGGTCTCCACGCCCCGGCGAACTTCATCGGATCCGCGAGGTGCTCACGCTCGAAAGCATCGCTGTAAATCAGCTGAGGCTTCGTTCCAGCGGACAGCCCCGGGATCGCCTGGCCCCTATCGTCTCCTATCACGAATGAGCTAGAGAGGGCGACGGCCGTCACGGTGATTGATATCATGCGTTTCATTTGCGGTGTCCTATGCAAAACCGTTGCGTAACAAGACTGGTCCCTCGCTGAGTGACAGCGGACCGAATATCGCCCGTCTTCTTATGAGAAAATCTCACTGAGGACATGATCCCCATCTGAGAAGTGGTCGACTGGGCAACCGGTGTGCTTCAGCATGCTGAACCAAAGGTTGCAGAGGGTGGACTTGTTCTCCTCGTAAACAACGTGTTGGCCCTGGCGGACACCGCTCCCTCCGCCACCGGCAAACAGGATCGGCAAGTTCTCACGCTTATGCCCGTACCGCAAGCTGCTGCCCATCACAATCAGTGAGTTGTCCAGCAGGGTGCTTCCGTCGGGTTCGAGAGTGGCTTTCAGTTTGTCCAGAAATGTCGCGAACAGTTCACAAAGCTTGTGGTCGCGCCAAATCAATTGCTCGTAACCGACCGTTCCCTTGCCCGAGTGTGTCATTCGGTGGGCTCCCGTCGTCTTGTTCCCGGACTCTGCTCCAAATTCCTGGAGGAGACTGTCGGTCGGCATGCGATAGGTAATCACTCGCGTTGAGTCTGTTTGCAATGCGGCCACCATCAAGTCGAACATCAACTCGATGCCTTTCGTCCCTTTGGGAGATTCTGATGGCTCCTTGAAGGGGGCGGCAGGCTTGGGACGTTCCAACCAATCCTCGTCTCGCTTCAAGTTCAACTCGATGTCGCGGATAAGATCAAAATACTCGTTGACCTTCCGTTGATCATTCGTGCTGACCTGACCCATGACTGATTTGGCATCGGTGGCAACGGCATCCAGCACGCTACGGTTTTGGTCGATCAAGTGCCGGCGTTGTTCGATCGTCAACCCGCCATCGCCGAACAACTTGCTGAACAAGGCCACATGATTCGATATCCCCTGGATTGGATTGCCCTGGGTGTCCCAGGCCAGCGACGCCCCGGGCCCCGCCCCCGCCACATCACCCGATGCGCCGGTTAGCGAGAGCGAAGGGAAGCGGACATCCTGTCCAATGAACTGCGCGGCAACCTGGTCACACGAGATGGCGTTGTGAAACTCACGCCCGGGCGTGCGACGCACGTCCACACCCGTCAGGAATGTCGTGCTGCCCCAGTGCGACCCGGTGCCTGTCGACTGGATGTTGGTCAGGTTACTCAAGACCGAGAACGATTCGCGGTGGCGGGCCAGCGGTCGCATGGCAACGGGCAATGTAAAGTTTCGTCCGGCCTGAGCCGTGTCCGGGTACCATTCCAACGAGGGCCCAAAGCCGAAGTTGAGAAAGATGAGGCGGACCGGCGGTTTACCTGAAGCCGCCAACCCTCCCGCACGCGACATCGATCCCAGCAGGGGGAGAAATAAGGCCGCGCCTGCACCGCGCAAAACCGTTCGTCGATTCATCGTAGACTTCATGGAGAATCTCCTTGAGTAACTTGTTCAGGGTTCGTTGAAATTTACCAGCGGTCGTGAATTCCGTGCGATGTCCGTGACACAGAACGGCATTCTGAGCGAACAGTCGACAAAGCTGACCTGCGAATTCACTCCTTAAACGATATCTATTTTGATTGGAACTCCTCACTTTGGACGATGGCATGGATTAGGGCTCGCATGCGGTACCCATTTTTTTTCCAATCCGTTTGAAATCGTTCGACAAAGTCGCCGTCCGCAAAGCCGACTCGCCGACCGAGTGCATAGGTCAGCATGGATGTCGCCAAGCCTGTGGCCACACTGTCCGTATCCTCCAAAATCAGCGACTTCATCTGTTCGTGCCCGTCAAACGCCCGCTTGCCGTCAGGCATCAGGCCCGTGGCATCGATTGTCAAACCGTCATTGGCTGACTTAGCCTTCTTGCTTCGACGCCGTCCTCCGGTTACCAACGGGCGTTCGCGGTCTCGCCACTGCCCAATCGCGTCGAAGTGTTCCAGACCAAATCCAAGGGGGTCCATACGGCGGTGGCACGACGCACACTGGGCCTTCTCGATGTGCGCGTTGAGAGTTTGGCGAACAGTCAAATTCTTTTCGTTATCAATTTCCAGCTGAGGCACGTTTGGTGGCGGAGGCGGAATTTGCTTCCCAAGAAGCCGAGAGTAGACAAACACGCCGCGCAAGACCGGCGAGGTTCGGTCACCTGTCCCCGTCATTGTCAGGACGGACGCCTGCCCCAACAACCCGCCGCGCGGCGAGTCCGCCGGCAGCTTGACGGCCTCGGTCCCATTTCCTAAGCGCGTGTTGATCCCGTAGAACTCGGACAACTTTCTGTTGATCACAACAAAGTCGGAGTCGATCAAGTTCGTAACGCTGAGATTGTTCAAAATCAGGTGCCGGACAAATTGCACGGTCTCTTCGCGGAAGCAAGATCGCAAATTCTCGTTAAAATCCGGATAAAGATTCGTATCCACAACGATCATGTCGAGCCAAGGCAAATTCAGCCATTGTGAAGTAAAGGCATCGAAAAAGTCGTTCGACTTGGGATCGTCGAGCATGCGATCGACCTGTTGTCGGAGCACGGACGGGGCGGAGAGTCGCCCCTGCTCGGCGAGTTGATAAAGTGTCGCGTCGGGCGGATGACTCCAGAGGAAATACGACAACCGCGAAGCCAGTTCCAAGTCGCTCAGCTGTGAACTTTTCCCGGCCGCTGGCCGCTCAACCATGTACGCGAAACTTGGCGAGGCCAGCACGACAGCGAGCGATTCCTTGACCGACTCGACAAACGAGGCCCCATCCTTGCGATGACCCGCGTAAATGGCGTGCAGCTTGTCGACGTAGACTTTGCTTGGCTCACGATGCCGGAACGCGCGGTAGGCGAATCGCTCGATAATTTCGCGGGCGTATGCCGATTCATCGGTCGACTCACCAGGGAGTCCCTTGAAGAACGTCTGTCTCCAGGCAGCCGGCGGCCACTGGTCGATGAACGGTCCCTCGACTTCGAGCCAATCGAGCCAGACATGCGCAATGCGACTGGAATCAGGAACAAGATCCTTCTTGTCCCGCCTGCTCGTCTTTTTCCGGTCGCCCCGCTTCGCAGCATTCAGTTCACTCACCTGCACCGCGATCAGGTCGCGTGTCTCCCCAAGGTTCTCAAAAGGAATTTCAAATATCTGCGGTTCATCCATCGTGCTGGTGACTTCGAAAGTCCCCAACGGATAGGTGTAGGTAACCTGCTGCGTAAAGGCGTCGGTTCGCACCAGTTCCACATACAGCCGGCGGCCTGGTTCCGGTGGGCACGTCAGGCCGACGCGAAAGCGGGCCACATAACGGCCGATTGGACGACCAATTGTCGCCGCTGCTAGGCCGTTCGGTTCAATCCCCGCTTGATCGGCTCGCGGCAATGCCACCCAGGCCTTGTCATGCCTCTGACCGCCGAACGGCTTCTGCGTCAGGTCCAGAATAAAACCGGTTTGCGACGCCGGTTGTGCAAGATAGGCCTCGCCGATTGGGTCTCCTTTGGCCTTTTTGTTCCGATCCCGTTCCGGGTCAATTCGGGAAACACTCCGCTCCGGCATCCGACCGGCAACCAATGCACGATCAAGTGTTTGGCGACCAAGTTCCAGGTAACTCTCAAACTGCGTGACCGACATGAAATGGGCTTCGCCAACCGTGTCAAATCCATCGACCGTCCCGTCGTCGGGAAAGTCCTTTGTATCAACAGGCACGCCCAGCAAATCCCGGATGGTATTGGCGTACTCGCGTTGGTTCAATCGCCGAATGGTGACTTCCCGCTTATCGACCAATCGCTTCCGTGCGTCGAAAAGTCCGTCCGTCAAGTGCCCAATGACTTCCGCAAGCTCGTCACGTCCCGGCTGCTTGGCATCTTCGGGCGGCATTTCCGCACCGTTGAGCACGTCAAGCACCTCCTGCCAAGCTTCTGCCGAATGCTCGTCGGCCACAATCGGGGAAAGCTGATCCAATCGCATTCCCCCTTTGGCAGTGTCGGAAGCATGACACCCGAAACAGTACTTCTGAAAAAATGGCTTCACGCGTTTGGCATAATCTGGGAGCGTCCCCCGCACATTCCCTTCAGCAAAGGTCTGCGGAGGAAGCCCGAAAACAAGGCCAAGAACGCAAATCAATAGAGTCGTTCGATCTTTCAAGGTTTTGCCTCCAGCGCGGCAGTCGGATTGTTTTGTATGAAAATTGCGTCCAACGAGTAGCGAAGTTCCTGGCCGGACGCGGTGCGAATTTCCCATCCAAGAACATTGTGATTGGTCGGCTCACCTGTACGAAGCCGAAGAGGTTCGCCATCTTTGATGGTGTTCCAAATGGCATGTGAACCATCGGAAATTGATGCTCGCCAGCGAAGATGTTGAGGATGGACCTCAATCAAGAAACGGTATGTTTGGCCTTGTACTAAGGCCAGCGTGTCCGTGGTGGTCGCCTGCGGTCGGTAGAGTTGCCAACGCAGGTCATCGTTTTCCTTTCGGAGGGCGGTACCCGTCCTCCAGTCGCTACGACGGTTTTCCACATCGACCGGAACCTGAACCCCAAAGACGTGAATCTGCTCAATCGCCGTCGGGTCGCTTTCCAGTCGAAACAGAAACTCCACCGTGTAAGGCTGCGTTGCATCGAATCGACCAAACGAATCAAACGGACGGAAAAGCCGCACACTCCCCGGTTTGCCATTGCCTCCACTGTGCCCCGCAATCGTGAGGTAGTTCTTTGACCCGGAGCCAAGCGGGTTGTCTGAGTAGATGCCTGTCTCGTTACCATCCACTGTGAAATTGTCAACATCGAACTCCCACGGTCCTGCCCAACCATTTCTTGCTTTTCCTGGAAACAATTCATCCTTGCGAAACGGTTCGCGAATAATTTTCCGCCCGCGAAGGATCGATCGCGACTCCTCAAAACCGGACTGTCGAAATTCTTCTTGACGAGTTGTTCCGTCGCGTTCAACGCGATAGGCCAGTCCGGCGACAACGCGTCTTAGATCGGCTTGCGAGGCATTTTTCGGAGTCAGTTCCACTTCGCCATCAAACACAATCACATCCGAACTCCCATCGTGACGAGCCGTAACACCGAACTCTGTTCCAAGATCAACCACATTGGCGGCATCAGTCGAGACCCGAAAACCTTCTGCTCCCTCCGGCACATACGCCACCAACTGGCCTTCGTGCAGGATGGCGTGGTCTTGGGCCACCAGTTCAAGATCCGCAGGACCTTCAATGGCAACGACGACACCCTGTTTGTAGGTCAGAAACACCGTTCCCGTCACAAAGTTCAATCGCTTTGCCGAGATTTCCTCACCCAACTGGAATTGGGTTTGCCCTTCAGCCCACTCGACGCCGATCAAGTCCGTTACAATGGCAATCTTCGTGGGTGGGATCGTGTTGGTCCCACTGCGAAATAGGTAGAAGCCAACAAGCGAAACCACCAAGAGGATGCTGGCGGCAAGGGCCAGGGAGAGTGCCGTGACCGTCGCACGCTTGCGAGTCGGGCAAATTGTCGATTCGCTTTTGCTAGTATTGGGCGATTCCGTGCTTCCCTCGCCAGCGATTTCACACAACTCAAGATCGCGATTCAGCGCAACTATCAAGTGGTAAAGATCCCGCGCTTGCTTGCTCTCCCTGAGCATGGCTTCCAGCTCGGCGAGATCCGCTTCGTCGATATCCTGATCGCAAAGCTGGCCGACAAGCGCGATCAACCGATTTTTGTCCAAAGCCTGACTCATCCATCCGCCTCCGTCGCCAATTGTCGCTCGACGCAGCCCACAAGGATTTGGCGAATTCTCTGTAGCGATTTGTAAAGCGAATTGACAGTTCGTCCCTTACGAACAGCCAACTCGACGAGCGGTTCCTCGCCCTCATAACGACATTTCAACAACTCGCGTTGCCGATCCGTCAGTTTTTGCAGGCACGTTTTCAGTGCTCGTCGCCGCAACTCTTCCGATTCGGCGGTTTCGGGATAGTCCTGAGCCAACGATCGAATCACGTCCTCACTCAGATAGATTCGCCGCACGCTCTCGCGTCGCCGGTGCATCAGCACCTGTCGATACGCAAAACGATTGGCCCATGGAAGAAACGGCCGTGACGGATCGTACTCGCCGAAATGCTCCCAGAGCTGCGTCATCGTCTCCTGAATCACGTCATCCGCATCCGTCCGACTGTGCAGCAATGAGTACACAAACCCATAGATCGCCTGTTCATTTGCGACGTAAAGTGCAGTGAAGTCGTCGTGTTCGGAATCGGTCATTTGGCATCAATTGATATAAAAGGATTGGCTTCACAAGGCATATGCACGAGGTCATTGAATCTGCCGAAAAAAACTGAAAGTGAAGATGACCGTTGCCCCCGCAGTGCGACGCTTCCTGCCCCGCGTCCAAATCGTTTGAGCCAATTCTTGACCGCCAAGTTCCACTTATTCGGATGTGGATACCGCGCGCTCTTGGGATCATAACTGGTTGATGAGAGACATCTCCATCAATGTAACCGAACGATCACACGAAATGGACTTTTCCCCCGAAGTGAATGGAGGGGGAGAGATTGGTGGTTAATTCGTTGTCATGAGCACAATTTAGCCATGAGAATTCGTTGATGTGTGTGAGCCCTTGACTGCTCCTGCCGGAAATCAAGTTACGACAGATTGTTTCAAAGTGCAGAGGTGGACTCACCGACTGCATTTCGCGATTTTTCAAACTCGCGGCGGATGCATCGTCCTCGGAGGCTACAGCTCCGGCGCAACTTGCAGCGGGGAAAACGACCGACCGCAGCTCATGTGGGTGAATGGTGTCGTCGAACTGATGGCGCCAGGCTGGCATTTTGAATCCCCATGACGGTTCTTTGGGGCAGGTCAGCCAGCCGGCTTTCTCCGCGAATCGGACCCCAGAAGTGAGGACGAACAAGCTCAATTGCGTTGCCAATTTCGCACTCCAACTTGTGGGGGGAGTTGGAGGCGAGAACGGATGACAGAGTCTGCAATAGGGCTGCTAGCGATGCAATAGTATCCCTCGATTTCTCAATCGGATTGTCTAACGGATTTTCATCCTGGTAGCATAGGGCCGTGGAATACGGTGTAAACCCACTCCTGATTCGTGTGTCCCGAGCATTCGTCGATGCGAAGCGGATAACACTGACGTGTACATAGGGGCATACGACTTGGTCAGTCAGCATTTCCAACGGAGAAGCTTCTTCGCGATTCAGATGATCCGCCATTGCTCAAGTCCAATTTGGGTGGCCACGCAGCCCGCCACCGACTCACGCATCACCACCTGGAGTAAAAGTTCCTCCAAGTGGTCGGTGAAATTGCCAACCACACTGTAAAGGTCCGGGTGCTGGGCGAAGAATTCGCACAACTCACCTTCGGCTGAGCGATCTCCACTCCAAACCGGATCGATGAGGGCTTTCATTTTCTGATAGTCCGATACTTCCATGGGAGTTCCTACCTCCGTAACGGGAGCGTTGACGATGCCCACGTCCGAAGTGGAATTGGCCAGATGCCGCCGAACGACGGAGTCCAGCATCTTCGTAATGCATGCAATAGTCCGATAGAGGCTCTGGATTTCCGCTGGGAAGCGACGGCTTGGGTGCATCTGACGCTTTTCTAGTTGGTTGACAAACTGGTCTGAGCAATCCTCGCCACTCTTGTGGCGAGGATTGCCATAGTGATCTGAATACAATCCTCACACCATCACGAAGCTGTGGACAATCAGACTCCGGGCGGGGTGTCGGCGTATGCGTGTATCCAGTCCGCGATGCAATCGTTCACGGCGAATTGGACAGCCGCGGCAAGTGCGGATACAGCATTTCGACGGTCGCGATAACGTGCATAGTCGAAGCGAGGCACTCGATCTTCGGGGAATGCCCAAATCAATGCAAAACTCTCATCCGTTTCCGATTGAATCCGTGAAACTGCAGCTTCAATTTGACCTGCGATTTGTATTTCCGGATCAGTCAATCTGCGATCATGAAATATGAGATTTGCGTCGAGCAATAGATCAATCACCCGACCGTAGGATGGGTGATATTCTAAATCCCACTTGTCGTTCACAATCAACGTGTAGGCGATTGTGTCCGCATCGCGCAGCAAGTAGACTAGATGCCTTACGATTGGGTGGTAAGGGGGGAGATCTAGATGTCTCGCAGCAAATCCCAATGTCGCACTACCACCCTCGGATCGTTGACGGTTTCGTTCTTGGCTGTTGCTCATTTTGTCGCTCCCTAGTTTAGGTGAAGTTGCCGTGGTGAAGGCATCCTGCCGCATGTTCATAAATTATGTATTCCGTACAAGCCTCGAGACCGCGTTCGATGTCCAAGGAAAGAGACTTCACGGCGGTGTAGCTGTTCCGATGGCCGGCATAATCGAGTCGCACTTCCGCTTCGCCGGCGAATCGCCAAATCAGAACGAATCCGTGGTTTGTTTCGGTTTTCAACTTTTCGACGAGGAAATCAATTTCGTTCGCAATTTTCTGACGAAGCTCGTCACTATACGGTTGGGCTTCCAACCCCCACCACTGCTCAATTGTGTCATCACAGATAGACTTGTGAACATGAACAGCAGATCCATCACTTGACCGTGGGAGGGATAACACTCAGCCATATGACCGGTTACTTGGACTGCAAAAGCTATGCACTTCGCATTTCGGAGCGTCTCAGCCAAATGAATGAGTAGTGGTGGCCAAGGTTTCGCTCCGAATTGTTTCAGCGCTTCGTCGAGACTTTCTTTTCCATAATCAGGAGCGCCGTGTGTAAACTGATCATCGTCCGATTTAATCTTTTGGTCGGCACGCAAGGAGGTGGGCTCGCTGTGCATTTGCTGGGCCACCTGTTGAGCCGCCTGCAGAGCACGCAATCCGCGGGATTTAACTTCATGACTGTTAGGTTCTTTATTGTTTTTCAAGTTACAGCTCCACAAAGAGGGAATGCAGTGTCGATCCAGCAAATTGGTTGCTTCCATCCTCATGTGAAGGAGACATTGCAGCGCCGATACGCACAGCGGATGGATCGGGTTCAATAACGCCATTTGGCGGCTGTCACGGCCCTTGCTGAACTCCGTGAACGAGTTGCGTTTACTTTCGGTCGATTTTAAGTTGCCTCCATAAACTCGCCGCATTGGAAAACTGAGGCCTGAAACGGATTTCGCATCTTATCGGAAGTTCACTTTTCAAAACTGTGTTCCATCATGAGTTTGCAGCTTGGTTCGCGATATTATCGCACACATGGCGAATAGCCTGACAATGCGAACATCGTTCGAGACGCATGTCGTCAGGTGGTGTTCGTTCATTCCCCCATTCCCACTCGTGGTCGCACGGAGGAATATTAATTGCTGCACTTTTCACTTGGTCCACCGCGCAGAGTGCGGCCGATGCCAACACTACAGCCGTCAACTCTGGGAGGGGTGTCACAATCGTTTCCGCAATTTCGTCAATGGCATACCTCGGGACTGTCTTATAACCATTCAACTCGTGAAAGGCCTCTTTCGCGACCGCATCACACTCCTCTCGCGAACCGCTCGTGAGAATGCAACCACCATGTGCTCCCGCTTGAATTTCCCACTTCGTGAAAGGATTGCGCTTGGTGATTGATCCATTGAGCGGCGGTCACGGAAAGTTCGTGGTCGGCAACTTCCAGCAGACCTGCCAGAATATCAATGTCTGTTTCCGTGCCTCGGTTGTACATTGCTTTTTCAATACAATGAGATGCTGGTGTTGCTTCACCATTAAGTTGTTGTTTCAGGTGATCGACTCGTTTCGCAATCTCAATCTGCAGTCGAATATCGCCACATTCCAATGTTGATGCTTGGTTCATCGTTGGCCCCCCTACTCGTCCAATAATATGAAGAAAAAGAATGACTATGCTTGTGACAAACTGCTGTGAGTCCTTTTGGTCAGATTACAAAGTTAAGATTCTCGTCCATTATGAAAGAGATTTCTCTTCACAAATGCCGGATTCTCGTTCCAAATCCACTGTTTCTGGTCCCAAACGACGAAGTATCAAAGTCAGTGGCTGTTTTTTCGAGAAACATTTGATCTCTCAAGACCGTCTTTGCAACAGACCTCTCCACCCTAATTCCTTGCGAAATCTCCGCCATTCGTTCGTCAACTCCCAAAGCTCCTTCTGAGCAATACTGATTTGCGCTTCCCAAGCGGACAGACGGGCCTTTTTGGCCCATTGGTATTGCCCGGATGTAAGGCAAAGCACGACCAATTTCCGCAGTTTCATCTCGCCGTACGCTACCGGCCCAATTTCTTCACCGAGATGCTTGGCGCATTCAGAGGCCAATCGGTTGGCCTGAGACAGGAGCCTCTGATGTTGATCTTCCCGCACCAGTGCAAGCAATGAAACTTCGGAGTCGGCCACAAGGGACTCAATCTGGCATGCATCGATGGACAAATCCGAAGCAGCCGCGAGGAATCTTCGTCGGGCCTCTTTGCATTCAACGAAAAAGTCATTGATTTGGCTGCGAATGCTTCGGTAGAGGTCGAGTTTTTTCCATTGTTCGTTCTCACGTTGAGCATGTTTTAATGCCCGGATGTGGGGCCATAAACTTTGGCTATATTTGACCATTTCTTCATGTTCCTCATGCTGTCGTAGATTTAAAACTTCCGAGATTCGCCGTTCGAGCACTTTATAATTTCAGCGAGTGCCGAAAGAGCTGCCAAATGCCGTTTTTGAGCCCGGGCCATGCGGCCTTCCCAGCGGCGACGATGGGTTTCCTTGATGTGCGGTCCGGCACATCCGATTTGCTGAATCGCCAAATCAAGTTTGGTCGTGATAACCTGCTCGATCACGAGGCGTTCCAAAGGATTGGCGTCTCGGTGGTGAAGTTTATTTCGAAGTGCCTCGATTTGAATTTTCAATGCTTCCCGAGTGGCGATCGACTCCGCCCCGACAATGTCGATAAGGGTTGTCTGGACGTGCCGGCTCAAATCTCCGAGCAGCTCTCGAACGGCTGGGTTGGCATAAAGGATCTCTTTGAGTTCCGCCAAGGCCGTCTCATCGCCCTGGGCTGCATCCTCAACAATCTCATCCCACTCGTCTCGGCTGAGTGAGACGTGGCCGAGACCCATTTCCAATATGGTTTCCATGCTTGATATCCTTCGATGGGAACCCTGCTTTTCTTGTTCACGACCCTGGCGTTGTTGCTCACCTGCTAGGAAGCGAGTGACCCTGGTAGCGAGGTATTGTTGGCAAGGTTCCAACTCGTGTTGACGCACTAATGCACTTTCGTTGAAATCCGAAGCAGACCGCTTAATCGCCTGCGAAAGTTCATCGGACTGCACTAGGATGCGCGTGATGGGATCATTCAGGGTCCCGATGTAGTGGGTGTGAACCTGATCCCCGACCCGTTCGCTTCGTCGGACATACCGTTTTGGTTTCTTCCGATTAGTCATCATCGATTCGATTTTGTCCTACACTTTTGGCCTCGCGTCTAAAGGCGCGCTGACGAAACGTAATCCCCCGAAAAGCTATTACCCAGCTTTTGCAAAACCAACCGTTTGACGCGCAGTCGCTTTGTGACTTTCAAGTTGAGGTTTTGTTTCAAGGGAACCGACCTCTTCATCAGACTCCTTCCAGACAATTTCCTCCAAGAATTGAGCCTCATTTCTGGAAAACACCCCTGAAACCGACACGGATTTGGGGATTTCAGGGAGTTTCTGAATCAGAAAAGCGAACTTTTTGAGCAAAGATTCGTGGATTTCGGGTGAGTCGTGCAGTTGTTGGACATCAATGAGCAGTTGAATGGCTGCCCTCCGACGACCGATCTCAGTTTCCAAATCATTTTGCAGACCTTGGTGTTCAAGATAGTCTCGCCAGGGCTCAATCACCGCTGATCCACGTCGCCAGCAGTGCCACAATGCCAGGGATTCCGCACTCGGAGGCTGATCGAGACACAAGCCGATAGCCTGCCACCGGATCCATGACCGAGCCGCCAATCGACCGCGCACATCGAAGAATAGATCCAGAAACGTGGCGATGATTGACACCGTCAGGCCGACTGCACGGGCGATTGTCCGGTCAGTCTGACCAGCCAGGGTACGGGCCTTGATCTCCCACACCCGCAGTGAGTCTTCGCGGACGAGTTTTATCGCAAGAAAGACGTTGGGGTATTTCTTAACAACACCTCGCACTCCACGATCAGTCGCCACTTTGTCGAGTCTCTTGACACAACGCACCGTTCGTTGGACGAGTTGTCCGTCGCGTTTCTTTGTGGCGTTGAGGCCTCGCTCAACAATTTGGCAAGCTCGACGCCATCGCCAATCGGGTGTTAACCATGGAGTATCGATTCTCATAGATTTCCGATTTTCAGGCATCATATTACCTCCGGATTGCGGCAATGTACGGATTGCGACTCTGGCCCTTTTCATTCGGCTTGCCTTGGAGCATGATGCCTGCCATGTCACCCATTCGGTTGGCGTCCACCGCGGTTACCAAGTCCTCGTAGAGCAAGTACCGGAGTTTCCACAGCCATCCTTCACGTTCGGCCCGATCATGTAGAGAAAGGAACAGATCGGTTGCATATTTGCTCCACAAATCCCAACGCTTTCCTCGATAGACGGTCTCCAACCAATGACGGCCGGCAGTGCCAGGGGCATAGCCCTCGCGGACTACCTGCCAGTTCTGACGATCGTTGTAGGGCTCGCACCACATTTCCTCGACAACATCGGGGCGGATGTGATCGACCAGTTCGTCCAACCGGTCTTCAAGGAGCACATCCGGGAAAACTGGGCAGAGCATGCCGTACGTTGGTACGCCCGAGTTTTGCAACCGGTGCAAGGCCTCAATCCTTGCAGTTGGACTGGATGTCCCGACCTCAACACGGCGGGCCCAAGTGTCATCCAATGTGCCGACCGAGAGCCCTACGACTATTCTGTCTCGGTGCTCGCTAAAAAATTGCAGCCACTTGTCGGTGCCGACGATAGCATTTTTTGTCAAAACCCGAATACGAAACGAAGTGTTTTCAAGGACCATATTGAGCACCGTCTCCGTAATCCCTCGCCCGACCAACAACGGCGAAAAGCCGTCTGTCAGCATGGAAAAAACCAGCGTCCAACCTTGGCCCCATGATTTCTTTTTGCGATTGAGTTGGGCAGTCAACTTCTCAACGATATCGGACCAATGGAATGTGAGTTGGGGGTGCTGCTCAGGCAACAACCGCTCTCCCAACTGCTTCTCGGTGAGGTCTGCAAATTTGGCACGATTGATCCGTAGGTAATTGCCCGCATTGCTGCTGCAGTAGCGGCAACCAAAACCGCAAAGCCCCAGTATGTCCAGCTTGTGGTCGGCTAAGGCCTTCTTCTGAAAGCCAGGCGAGGGACGAATCGGCTCCTTGATGGACGGCACTTCCACAATTCTCAGTTTGTTTCTCATTGTTGAATCTTTTGGAAACAAAATCAGCAAGTCCGTTTATGAACTAGCGTCGCTGACATGTATGGCCACACCGTTTGTGGGTGGCTGTTATCAAGGAGAACGGAGGCGTGCCGGTCACCCAAGCATCTCAATGTCCTTAATGAGCTGGTTACGAATCTGCGCCATGCCGTCATCGAGCGTCATTCCGCCGCCGCATTGAGTGTCGACGTCGTTGTTCCCGAATACATGTGTGACAAGGATGTAAGGCTCGCCGCTTGCTCGCAGGGCTTCTACGGCCTCAGCAACCGCCCGATTAGCGCGGCCCACGTCTTGGTCAGCGACATCTCGGTCGAGGTAAGCACAATGATGGCCGGCCCATTCGAGCACCCGGACAACGAAATCGATCGCCGGTTCATAACTAAAGTCACGTCCAAAAACCAAGATGAAGGCGAGGCCTCGAAGGCGTAAGAGTTCGTCGATTCGTTCGCGTCCTCGGTGGGTATTCATGGTTCCATTCTTTAAGTGTTAGGCGTTCTCGATACTTCTTTGAGTTTTGCTGATAGGACTCGCCAAATTGGAGGGTAAATAGAAAACAATTGCGTAGGGTTCCAGTTAATCGGCCAAATTGTCCGGCAATGGTCGAAACCCAACTTTCGTAAACTGGGTCGGGTCGGTCGCAGATTCGGCCGAGCGAGCTCGCTGGCGATCACGCAGCTTGACAAAGAGTTCCGCAGCGCCTTCGAGCACTTCCAGGATGTTGCGGTTGTTTCTTAGCCGCACAGAATCCACAGCATGGAGATTGTCTTGCAACGCTGGAAGCTCTTTACTGAGCGCTTCTAACAAGCTCTTCAACGACTTATCTGGGGCTCGTCTTGCAGTTAAATTTTTCAGCCCAAAGCGCTGGATTATGCGTTCTGGGACTTCGCCTTCCGCTAAGGCCTTAGCAATCTCTTGTTGTGTATCGTGTGAACGTCCGAGGATCGCGTCGCCATGGTTCGCTCTCAACAATCCTTCCCGGATCGCGTTTTGGACCGGCAGCGGCAGTTTTAATAGTCGGCGGAGCCGATCAAGTTGCCGCCCCGACATCTTGACGGGCATTTTCGCCGCAATCCGATCCCGAAGCTCTCCAGGATTTTGGTCATCCTGATGGTGGCCTCCGAGCCGACCTTCCAGCGCACGTAGTTCTTCGTAACTTTTCGCAATGCCAATGGGATCTAACTGTTGACTATACAAATTGTCAGAAACAAACTCGCACATCGCTCGGGCGTCGTCGCCACCTAAGTCGTAACGAACGACGACCTCGATCTCCTCCCAACCGAGTACTTTGCAAGCCTCAATGCGCCGGTGTCCCATCAGGATCGTGTTGTCCGAGTCGATGTGGGGGTGATTACGTAGCCCATTTTTGTCGATGTCGTCCGCGAGTTCCGTGAGTTCAACGTCCGAGGGCATCCGAAAAAACTCTCGCTGCCGGGGATGCGGCTTGAGTGCCGTTATTCTTCGCTTTTCGATTCTACGCGCTGGCATCAGACCTCCTCCGTAATGCGTCGCGGAAATACTCGGATGAGCTGGACTAACAAGCCAATAATCTCGTCCAGTTGCACGCGATTCTCTGTGGCTTTTGAAGCATTTGGCTTCTTTGGGTCGGTTGCTTCTTCACGCAGCTGAATCCCAGGAGGATACTTTCTGTGTTCCTCAAAACATTTCCTGTCTTCTTCGTCCTGGAAAAGGCGACCACGCAGTTCATCCACCGAGTCAGCAAGAACAGCATTGGGGTCCTTCCGATTTCCTACGCGCAGCGAATTCAACACGATTCGCTGGGAGCTACCGGCTTGAAGGCGGAGAACTCCGAGCCGACCGTGCAGCACATCAAGGTTTTCTCGCCACACAGTTTCGTCCGTCTCGATGAGCAACAGGTCGCCGGGAAAAATTCGGAGTAGGGCCAATAGATCCTCTGGCAGGTAGGTACCCGCTTCGATCGCATAGAGCGTCTCGCGATAGGTGACGCCGGGGACGTAATGAACTTGAGGAGTGAGGTGTATGCGATTTTCACCTGGTGGACCGGGTAAAAGGCAGGATGCAATGGGAATCGGCCAGCCAGCTGAGTCAGCGGCCTCCGGTTCGGCGAGTAGCGGATCGCCTTTGCCGGTGGATAACCATGCGGGATTGACTTTGGGGTGCGCAGACAAATTGGTGACTAAGCGTTTGCCTGGATTGATGTCTCCACTCAGCACTCGGGAGATCAATGGCTGGGCGACACCCAGTTCGCGGGCCATCCGGGACTGGTTTCCCTCGAACAATAAAGCCAAGAGATGACGAATCCGCTCGACTTCCAATCCATATTGGGCTGGTTGTTTTTTCATCACAAGACCTTATTGTATTGAATTCAATTACTAATTGTATAGACTGTGTTCTGTGTTTGTCAATGATTCGCAGAATGCATTAAAGGAAGAAGGAAATGGAAAATTCGACCCATTCGCCGGATGATGGCTCGACACCCACGCCCCGACCCGATCCCTGCGCCGATTGGATTGACCAAGGAGAACTGGCCGCATTGCTCGGAATTTCAGCGAAGACGGCTTCCCTGCGGGCGTGTCGTGGGGAGTTAAAGCAGTACGAACACTGCGTCCCAGGTTGCGGACGTCGCAAATACAGCCGGGCTCTGTACGATCATGTGTTGGAAACGTGCTATGCAACATCCCGCAATGAATCCCAACCCGAAGAACGGCCTGAAGCCGGACATTTTGGCCGGTAGTTACAAACCTGTAAAATTGGCGAAGCGATGATGCAGCCTGACTTGGCAATACCGCGTGTGATCGCACTCGAACAAAACGGCCAACACGTCTTCCTGACCGATGAGCAATCTGCCTTGCTGGGAGTTATTGCTGTACCGCGCATTAGAGCGAGGGCTGATGCCGACCATGGCTATGAGCTCCAGCCACAACAAGAATCCTTGCTCTATTCTCCCGAGGGCCAGCGAATCGCGAACGCCGGATGCCTGCCGCTCCTGGGATACGTCGCACATGTTTCGGGTTTCCGAATCAATCGGCGAATGGCTGTCTCGATTACCGAACTCCCGGAGTTGGAAACCCGGGATGACCTCCACTATCCACAGCTAGCGGACTTCGTTCGCGCCCACGAACGTGGCGTCATTCGGGTTCCTGATCAGATGGACGAAGTGATTCCGGTGGCTGAACTAGCGGACGCGTTTCCCGCCAGGCAGATCATCGTGATCGGCCCAACGGTGGCAAAGTTGAAACAGATGGAACGGAAGTTATGCGAAGCGCAACATCGAGTCGGCATTCCTGAAGCACAACACAGAGCGAATCCGGTCCACTACTCCCGCGAGCAATTGACGCTCGATGTTGAGGAGGATATGCCCCGATTGGTTCTGTCGACTCCACTTGGCGTTGGCGACCTTGATTTCGCCACATGCGATCTCGTGATCCTCACGGATGCCAAACACTGCGTCCACGAAAGGGTCCAAATCGCCCTGCAACAGATCGACGCCCAATTTCGCTTGTTTGGAATCACACGTGCCAGTGACCGATTGTCACCCTACGAAGCAGGCAAAGTTATGGGTGTTCTCGGGCCTGAAGTGATTGAACTGATGCCGAACGGTCGAACACGACGCAATGTTCACGTCGCTTGGATCCGGCACAATCAACCCCAAAACTTAGAACAACGGGAAACCAGTGCCTTCGATTTCAAATGTCTGTGGCACAACGAGACACGGAATCGCGCGATTGCCAAACTCGCCAAGGCATTGGCCAGGGGTGAGGCTCTCGACGAAGAACAACATCAAAGTGTTGTCGTTTGGTTTGAAGGCCGAAACTATATGCCCCAAGCAGTCACCGTTCTGGTCGACCGTTTGGTGCATGCGGTGGCGCTCGCGAAAAAACTCCCGGACTGGCCGATCATCGCCGGCGAAGACCTCGACCTTGTGGGCTTGCCGCGCTCGATCAAAACGCGGCTCAAGCGCGGCCGACAACTTTGGATCGACGGCCCCCGTCAAATCGTGCTGACGGACTCCGCCGCCTCGGTCGCCGGGAACTGCTCCGATGTTGTCATTTGGGCAGGCGGCGGGCCGCATGGCCCGGAAATGCCGGACTCGTGGTTTGGTCAGGAGCGGGACACCGAACATCCTCTGCTGGTGGTCGACTTCCTTGACTTGTTCAACGCTCAAACCCGCCAGTGGCAGCACAGACGGCGCGAACGTTACGACCAGCAAGACATCTTCGAGGTCGGTGTCGACCCGCTGATTGGCCGAATCGAACGATTTCTCCATCGCCACTGGCGAGGAGGACGACAATGCTCGTGAGCGGTAATCTCACCTCCAACTTCAATACCCCCCGACTCGATTGGGGATGCCGGCGGAACCATCGCAAACACAAGTATTACGAGGTGACAGCGGCAAACCAGTTCTGTTTGCAGAAATTGGCTGACGTTCGCAATCTGAACTCCGCGTACCGGATTCTGGAGCAAGACGGTGGCCACGGGGCAGGCATCGACCATTTGACATTCGAGGACTTTTCACCCGGAGAAGTATTTGAAGCGTTGCGGCAAGTCTCGGAGGCGATTCAGAATCAAACTTACCAGCCCTACGAGACGTTGTCGGTTCTGGCTCCCAAGGGTGACGGTCGGTTCCGCGAGTTGAGTCTCCAGCGAATCACCGATCGCACCGTCGCCAAGTCACTCCAACTCGCGCTGAACACGTTTTGGCGCCGCCGACTTCCCGGCATCGGCCGGGATGTCTACCGCATTTATGCCAAGATGCAGCGCGTGATGCGAGAGCGAAATCACTACGTGTTGGCGATTGACGACATCGAGAATTGTTTTCCCAGCGCGAGAATTGAAGACGTCTTCAATTCACATCGCCGATTTATTGGCCAGCCAGAGCTGCTCTGGCTGATCGACCGAATCCTCCGGGGCCATGACGGCCCCCAACGCACGATCGGACTGGACCAAGGTTCGCCCTACAGCCCGGTCGGCATGGAGCTCCTGCTCCACACCCGCTTCGACGAGGTAATCAATACACCCCGCCGAGGATACCCGTTGTTACTACGGTATGTCGACAATTTGACATTCGTCTGCAACAACGAACGTGAAGGCCACGAGATTCTCTACCGGGCCAAAGCTATCTTATCCGAATTGGAAATGAATCTAAAAGGAACAGATGGCGACCCCCAGGATATCCGAGACCCGAAATTCAACACATCCGTCCTGGGATTAATCCCAAGATGGCAGGATGGCCAGTTGAAATTTACTATCCCGGAAGCCAGCTTTAAGAATCTCGAACAAGGTCTCATCAAATCCATGGAATATCCCAACCCCACACTGATTTCACGATCCGTGGTGACGGGATGGATGGAAGCGATTGGCCCGGCGTTCACGAACACGACATCACGAGAGATTATGGATCAGGCACTCAACATCACACGACGATGTGGGTTTCGGGAGTTTTCCTTGGCGGAAATCCGAGAGGCTGCATCATGTGGGAGGACACGATGGATGAAGTTGTCCCGCTCGGTTGGATAGAGGTCAGTATATCTGTCTGACCTCTGTCGATATCGAATTCCGTACTCAGTACCTTCTGTCTGCTACATCTCACGTGCGCTGCCGCACACACCAACGACCTCCCGCATACGCCGGGAGCGTGGGAGCGACGTCCCACGATCATGATTTGTTTCAGGGCGAGCCGAGACTATTTGAGAGGAGAGCAACAGCCAAACCGGTCGTCTATTCCAACAGCACCGATCTGAGAAGTGCTCAGCGAGTTCGTTGGCTTCGAGCCATTCGATGCACCTGCTTTGCGGTCGAGGTGGTAAGTTCCGCAGTAGGCCACTCTCTGGCAGGAACTTTGTCTCGACTTGAAAGTCGTCAGCTGCGGTCAGGGTGCGTCTATTCAGCGATATTCTTGTTCGAGTGCCTTAAGCACAACGATGTCGATCTGCCGCCATGAAGGAACATCCCGGGACATAATGGAACGAGCCCCTGGTAATTACCAGAGGCTCGTTCGACATCAGCATGTTCTGTGTTACGCGATTGGGAAGAACAGCCAAGAACCCAGACCGCCGACGAACATGCCCAAATGGAACCACAAAAGCCGCGGCCACATTAGCGAGTACGAAGGGGTATTCTCTGGGTCAGCGGGCGCTTCTTGAAACTCGGGATCCAAGTCGTATCGCGTGTGGTCGTGTTGACCGTCGCCAGTCCAAATTTCTGTGCGTTCCAACCCGTCGAACGGGCATTCTGTGTGAACTTTCTGCATCGATAGACCCTCTCAAAGTGAAAGTAAACGCGAGCGACGACGATGTGCCAGCCGCAATGAACTGGCTCAATTGAGGCCTCACCTTGATAAAGGCACTTCTTAGCTTCGCTGATCCGAAGTTCTCAGGGAATTCTTGATCGAGATCGAAGACGAATCCAAAGCATTGGATTCTCAAATAAGTGTCCGAGCTAGCAACGACGCAGGCTTCAGTTGTTGTGAAAGTAAACCTAAAAACGAAGACGCCCCTAGTGTCATGCAGCTTTGACAACGGCTCCAGATTCAGTTCGCGTTGTGAGAACGAATTCCGTTGTGATTGGCAACCTCATCCCATCGCCGTTGTGAACGGCATCGAACCGGCTGCCATTGGTCGTAAGACTGCGGTGCTGTGTTCTTCTACGTCGTCTCGTGCGCAAAAAAGTTGCAATCTCAGCTGGGGGGAACTGCCTTTGATAGTCGGCAGAGCGGCCGAAGCGACAACTTGGACTGTCAAAGTAGGGGGTACCACAAGTTCCACATTGTGAATGACTGAGTGGCCACCATCTCAGCTACCTTGAGGTCTTCCGGTCCGCGATATCGCAGAGATCCTTGCGGACGTCGGCAATCTCCGTTGTCCGGCTGCCTTTTCTTGGAGAAGGGTGTTCCAAGTTCGGTATCGTCGGGAGAGATTGAATGCAAAGCAGTTTATTTCAGCTGTCTCTAAATGGTGACTTCTCGGAAGAACAACTTGATGCCGCATTGGCCCTAACCAGTGCCGCTGAGAACGATCGTTCGGGCATCTATATCATTCAAGGTCCAACCGGGCTCGGCAAAACCCGAGTCGGGATCGGTCTGATCCAACACTACGTCGAACAGGGTTATTCAATTTTGTGGGTGGCCAAGAAATGGACTTTACTCGAACAAGTGACCGATGAATTGCTACAGCTTTTCCCACACTATCGCAACCAATTGCGACGTGTTGGGGGCGAGTCGGAACGGCTACGCCACCTGCCGACGAACAACCGGGGAAAAATCTACTTGACGACCTTGCAGACCTGGCGGACACGACATAGTCGAAAAGACTTCCCGAAACGTATCCGCCGGAATCGCAAATTGCTGGTTGTTTGGGACGAATGCCACTGGGCGATCAATGCCCCAACCGGCCGAGAGTTTCAGAAGTTTTATCTCGATGGCCGTGGTGGGCAACAACGGCCGGTCGTAGTTGGCTTGTCGGCAACGCCCAAGCGGAATGTCTGCCGGCCCACCGAATTGGTTTCGCACATTTCGTACGCCGAACTGGTGGGCACTCGCTTGGCACGTCCGATCGTCAAGAACGTCCAAACCAAAGTTTCCTGGGACCCGATCATTCGCAATCACTCTGTGACGGCAGAGTCGCTCGATGTTCTGGCAACGAACCGTGATCGTAATGAGATGATTGTTCACGAACTGCAGATCGGTCGGGAACAGGGGAAATATCGAAAATCGGTCGTGTTTGCGTGCAATATCGACCATGCCAAACAGCTTGGCGAGATGCTTACGATCGGGGGAACCCCGGCCCGAGTGCTGCATTCCGGCTTACGTGTTCGTCAACAGCAAGAGATCCTTCGCCAGTTTCGGACTGGGACTGTCGACGTCCTTGTCAACGTCCAAAAGTTTGTCGAGGGAGAAAATGTTCCCGAGATCGATTCCGTTTTTATCGCACGACCAACGACAAGCCAAGTTATGCTCCAACAGATGATCGGTCGTGGGAGTCGATTGACCGCCGAGAAGTCTGAATTTTGGATCATCGAGTTCAGCGATGAGATTCGAAATCGGGCCGAAGAGTTCTTTCACGCTTCAGACTTGATTGACGACAAGAATGCCACCGATACGTCGTGGCAACGCAAACCCGTGGGACCGCGACGGCACGCAGAACCCCGTGAAGTTCATCTCGAATCGCTGACGCTGCCCGATGTCGGTGAACTGGTCTTCGTTCCGAATCAGACCTTTGGGGTCGAGATTGAGTTGACGTCACCAAACGGAATACCCGATTGGAGTTCACCCGAGTGGCGGACCGGCGCTCATACATTGCTGGCGTGTCTGCGAACCCATGCCCATGCGCCAGTCGCGACTCGCCCGATGGGCTATCACGAGAGTTGTGACCCGACCCGCTGGGTTGTCGAGCACGACCGGTCCGCGGGTTGGGAAGTCGTTTCGCCGATCCTAGAGAACAAAGCTGGCTTTGAAGAACTCCAGCGGGTCTGTTCCGGTCTGGATGCGTTGGTGCGGACCGATGACCGTTTTCATCTCAACTATCGCACGGGTCTGCATGTCACGCTCGCCACGCGTTTGGACTCGGACGAACGCTTGCAAGGATTCGTCAAACGATTACAGCGTTTAGAGCCTGGTTTGATGACCCTGGTCGCACCGTCCCGGTTCTGCGAGTTTGATGGCACAAGCTACCACCTCACCGAACGCAACGGCTATTGTCGGCCCATGCGGGAAACAATCCACGACATCGCAGGACTACGATTGCAAGATTTTGCCCTGGCCAACGATCGCTATTACACCGTCAACCTTGCTCATGCCTATGACGACATTCAAAAGTTGGAAGTTCGCATCCATAGTGGAACGACCGAATTTCGCAAGATCGCCGCGTGGATCTCCTTGTGGATGCTGATCTTCAATACAAGCCGATACCAATGGTCCGGCCTCGGGGTGTGCGGCCCGGTGTTCCCCGGCGGTGATCAATTGCTGCCACCAAGCGATGTTGATAGCGAAGACATTTTTGCGTTGCTGCAAAACGAACGGATTTTCTTGGGGGCCGAGTTCGCTGCCACGCTGCGGAAGCGACGCAGCGAACTGCGGTCGGCGTGGAAGAAAGTGCTGCCACAGCGAGTCGCATCGTGGACGGCAGCCGGTTGGTACGATGAACTGCCGGCTGTGACTTCCGGAAGCGATCGCGTTGCTTCTTGATCGTCCGACCAATACGGTCTCTAATTCATCATCGAGATTCACCGCCTCCTGGCGGTGGTCAGAGTTCACGGCTTTGCCAGTACGACTATGTTTGTTTCTCTGAACTTCAACAAGCTATTCCTTTCACGACAATCGACCTGTCCGTGCCTCAGCTAGGCTTGTCCTAAACGCCACCGGCTCTGCCGGTGGCTTCTTTTTACCGGGTAATTTCGAAATCACTTCACCTACATCAACGCTGCAGCTGCCAATGATGTTGCCAAAATGGCGAGCAGCGTGGCTGCAAAGCGAAGCGCGAGCTGCCGGGGAATCCAGGCTCGCGGAGGCGACGGGTGCTCAGACGCTTGCCATTGGTTCCAAGCCTGTTCAGACCATTGCACGTCCGACCGTTCGGCAAATTGCTCAAGCCAGGGCCGACTAATCCCTCGAATGTCCTCGATCTCGATTTCGACACTCCGCCTTGGTTGTTCGTGGAGACCATGCGAAATGAGGTCCGGTAGCGTTTCGGACGTCAGATAGAAAACCTCGGCATTCTGAGTTGACACCATGATGGGCACCTTGAGCCTTTCCAATGAAAAACTTGGGAAACGCGAAGGACACCTGCTTCAGTATGACTTGCCGAGCTGCTTCGCGTGGGGGTCACTTTTAGAAAGGCAGGCCACTCGATGATTTCAGGGTAAAATTCCAGAAATCGAGGCAATCCAATATGCGAATGGCGTGGCCTTGCCGAGTCGATTTCGAAATGAAACAAAGTTCATCTGGCATTGACTCTTGAGTTCGCCGAGTACGTGCTCTTGCAAGCCGCGAAAATAGTGATAGACAGCGTTCACCGCTGCCCGGTGAGAAATTGACCGCGGTTCGCCGAGCCGTTGCGGAATGCTAGGAGGCACCCTGCATCAGTGGACCTGAAACTGGAATTAAAAAGTTCGCTTCGAGGTATTAAAGGCAGCGATGAGTGAGTTTATAGAGTCGGCGTTTTTCATGGGTGACAATTGGCCTTCGCCATTGGTCCGCTTGATGGACCAGATAGGCATAGGCCCGTGGTTTGTCCTGTTGACGCAAAGCAATGAAGTTCTGAAATCGATCGACGTATTGCACCAGTGTTGTTGCGACCATCTCGAAGGCTAGGTCGTGGTCTGCGATGTCTGAGGCATTGCACAAACTCAGGTTTTCCCAATTCGCCAGCAGCGTGATTAACTCGTTGCGGATTTCAGGTTGATCGGTCAGTGTTTTTTGGAGAACCTCGGCGGGAATGGGACGTGTCCCCCAGACCTCGGGTGAGAATGCCATATCGACCCGCATCTGGGCTTCCCGTAGAATCGGGTTGTTCGAAAGCGAGTATTTCAACGCATTCTCACGGCGATGCCGTAGCTGGTCGTCTTGCATTTGCCGACGCAATAGCGAAAGTTGTCGCCAAGCCACCCACGCCGCGAACAACACAACAGCAATCTCGATGACATCCAACCACTCAGCTTGCGAAAGTCCCCAAAACCAGCTCCGAATTTCGCCGGCGTGTTGTTCAATTCGGCTGACGTCCATAGTCCGTTCCCTACCTTTGAAGCCGTAGTCTGTGGGCAGGGAATCCAACACCCTGCTTGCAATCGTGACCGATAGACTTCAGAAGTTCCAAAAGCCAGACGTGCTAGCGTTTGGAAATCTATGTCTACGCGGGTCACAATTTCAAAGGCAGTGGGCTCATCAACCAGATGAAGAAAATTGGTGAGATTTCCGACAGATACTCAGATTTGGCTTGATTTCGGACGCAACCTCGTTTCACTCTGTTGTCTCGGAATAAGATCACCTGATTCATCTTGATGCCGTCGCAGACTATTTACGCGGATCCTCGCCTGCGGCGAGGATGGGTCGAAGGCTTAAAAATGGTTTTCGGGAATAGCCCTGGCGACACGAACCCCGAAGACGTGAACCGCGTCTGGTGGAAGGCGGCCCACGCGACATGCCGAACGGCAAACGGAGACATCCCCGTCGTCGAATGAGCCACCCCGCAATACACGATACCTACCGACAAAGTCCGGTTTCCGGCCTTCTTCAGGGTTCTTGTGCCACCAACTGCTCGTCCACTCCCACACATTCCCATGCACGTCGGACACTCCAAAGCCATTCGGTCGACGAGTGCCTACACTTCGCGTTTTCTTCGTATTTTCACGAACCCATGCATATTCTCGCAGCAGCTTTTCATCATCACCAAAGCACCACTTCGTTGGCGGCTCATCCATGCCGGACTTCCCGCGACAGACGTACTCCCACTCGTGCTCGCTCGGTAAACGCCCGTGCAGCCACAAAGACACGCACCAAGCGTCATACCAATTCAGATGGATTACCGGACAGTCTGGCTCAGAACTGCATTTTTCATATTCGGAAAATCGTTCGGCGTGAGTAGGATCGAACTGCTGATACACCGCATTCGTCACCGTACAACCACTGAGCTGAAAACCCCCATCCACCGCCGATTTATGTAGTGGCTCTTTCATATAGCCCGATTCCGCATCCCCCATCCAAAACTCCCCTGCCAGAATGCTGACAAACCCTTCCCGCTCTCCACTAGGCATATCCCGATCAAAACGACGTTGCGGACTATCGGCCGAAGATTCACCAACCAACTGCGGAAATTCTCCTAGAAACTGCCGTATCACCCACCGAGCTGCCAACGGCGGTTCGTCCGGCAACTGACTCTCCAGGTCGGATCCCTCATTCGATTCGACTGCGGCGCGAATCTGATGTTGGAGTTTCGTCGTGATCGCCTGCACCAAGGACTCAAAAGCGTTCTCGTCCCGGAGATGCCCGGCAATTCCCAGTAGCCCCCGCCAACTGCGATATATGATCTCCGTAGACCGGACCACCGCCTCGCCCTCAGGGGGTCGCAAGAACAGTACCGACAGCGATGAAATCCACACCTGATCACGCCGAGCGGCTTCCTGCGTTCCCTTCGCCCCCGGCATCTCGGCCGCCAACCGCCAGAATTCATAGAGTTTCCCGTGGGCATAGTGTCTATGGCCTTCACCTCGAAGATACGGATGCGTTCGCAGCCAATCCCGGTCGGCTGCCGAGGTGGAATACCTCGTCACCCACAATGCCGCTAGAAAATCTTGCAATGTGCGGTTTCGCCAATTCAAATGCGTGAGTTCCGCGGCAAACGGATTGCCATCGGCCTTGACCGCTAGCACCCCCGGATCAAGCAACAAGTTGACGGCGACCAATCGACCCAAATCCGCCTCGAACCTTTCGCTATCGCCGTTGTATTCGTACTGCAGCTCGTCACCACGGCGAATCCAGATGTCCTCGATGAAGGTCTCCAAGTCGGCAAAGTTGCCCTGCGAGACCGTTTCAAACGCCAGCAATGAGAATAACTTGAGGGCTCGATTCTTTTTCATCTTCACGGGCGGATTGGCAAGGCCGCGCTCGAGCATTTTGTCCACGCACCGCCAATACAAATCGCTCGCCGTGCGGACACCGTTCAACTCGTTTTTTGAAAGGCTGCGAACCGTCTCCAAAGCTCGCGGAATCGCTATCACATCCGAGTCGAGTTGCTTGAGCTTCTTGTATCGTTCGGAGCCCAAAAATGTCTTTTGCTGCTCGTCCGTGAAGGAATCGATCTGCACGAGTTCCCACGGCCCCGTGGAGCCGATCGTCGTATCGCAGGCGAACAACGAATCCCAGTAATACTGCACGGCAAACGGTCGGCCCGAAATCACGCAGCGCACTTTGGGATAGGCAACCAGGAAACTCGCTAAAGCCTCCGCGGTCTCCTTCGGAGATTTCGCTTGGTTCGCTTGATCCAACGCATCCACAAGCAATGTGAACTGACCCTGGCGAATCTTGCGATGCACAAGCCGCAACAGCCTCTTCTGAACTTCGTTGCTATCGGCCCCCGCACTCGACGATCCAAGTGCAACCTGCAGCGGTGCGATCAGTCGGGGTGTTTTGCCGTCAATCGAACCGAGATAGGCATTGTGATCATTCGGCAACTGATGAAACTCGAATCGCACCGCGAGATGACCAGGATCGGCCGCTTGCCGCAGATATTGAATCTGCTCCAGTGACTTCGTTTTCCCCATCCCGGCATCTTCGACCATGCACAATCGCTTGATCGCCGGGTCGGCCAGAAACGCGGTGCGATCGTCTACCGCCTCCCAGCCAAACTCCGAATCAGGCGAGTTCTTCTCGCCCTCGGCCATGAATCGGAACCGCCGATCCCGCAACCACTCACTCATCTGGCCGCCCGACCACGGTGCATTCAATCGGAACATTTGCTGGTCGGCAATAAACGGGGGCATATCGTTTGACTTTAAGGACATTACCACCTCACGAGGAACAGAACCTGCTCTTCTGTTGCGTCGCCTGTGATTGTGCCGTCAGAGGAAGCCGTGCTCAACCGTCGAGACACTCTTTCGACTTGAGAGACCATCAGGACCTCCCTTCCCAAAGGCAGTAGCCCTGGATTTCGGTCTGCATGCAAAACGAAGAAACAGTCGCAGTGGGACCTCCTTCGCTGCCTTTATCTTGGGAAAATCCGACCGGAAAGATCGATCCGATACCGTCAGGGGCGCGACAAATTACTTGAATGCCTGTACAATCAGTCTCTGTCATGACGTTCAAATTCGTAACGCGCGTGGATGAGTCGGGAATGGTACGGTGCACGCGAAAATGGCCTTTTTTGTCCGGATTCAACGATAATCTTCCGGCTCACTCTTGTCGTAACCCATTCAGAAAAATCCACTTAGGGTTCAAAGGGAAGCATGAGTGCCAAAAATTCGCAGATTTGTCGTGAGTTCAGGGTGAGCCCCCTACCTTTGAGATCGGTGTGCCAGATCAAGTTCAAGTGAATGACGTTGAAGCGTGGATGAACATTCCTGTTCTGACTTGGGAGTTAATACGCATGTGTCAGACGTCTGGATTGCCTAAAAGACCATCGCCGAAGGAGTTTCGGCGACTCTGCGAGGAATTGGGGGTGGCTCACGAGCCTTACTCAGATGACGAGATTAAGGAATTGGGCTCACAAGAAATGCACCTCAAGATTCAACCGTGGTGGCAGAACCTTTATCAGGCTCTCGCATTGCGAATCGAGGCATTGCAGATCATGCCGCTGCGGCGTTTAGGGGAGATGGTGCTCTTGGGGACGGGCAGCAATCTGAGAACCTTGCGACGCTGGAGCGGTTGGATCCCAGATTGCCCAACCGAACAGAAATCCTCGAACTATGAAATGCACCATTGCTGGTGGGTCATTGGCGAAGACGGACAGCGGCATTTCTTGGGGGCCTTGACGCACGCTGTCGGAAGCAAAGTTTCTGGTCAGGGCACTGTCTGCCCCTGGTGGGGTTGGCAAGGCGGCGATGCTGGCTGGCAAGAGTACGAATCCCGACGCCAACAAACTCAAGTTCCGATTCAGGTGGTCAATTGGACCAAGATCCCGATCGAAGGGGGTCAAAACGCGAGCTTTGGATTCCAACTGGGAGGGGAACTCGCTGGTATGCTGCTCAGTGGAAACTGCACCTGCTGGCTTCATTTCGAACGCCGCGGGCTTTCACCGAGTCAATCACATGACGAAATTCGCCGGGAAACTGATCGGATACAGATCGAAAAAATGCTACGAACTTGGCAGGACAGCTACGCAATTTGGCAAATGGCCCCTGGCAAAAAAAACGAATTACTTCGTGAATTAGCCTCGAAAACGATTGCGGAAAAAGAACGAGAACAGATCAAAGAGAAAATCGCGGAGTGGGATGCGCTGATCCTGACATCGCAAGACGTAATCAAAGAGACGACGGCAGCGATCTCCAGAGAATCGTCGCGGGTTGACAATTGGCTGCAACGATGTCGAACAGAACACCACCTCTCAGCTTGGCAGGAAGGGGAGCATCTCAACAGTTTTCTTAGTCGGTTTCTCGTGCATTTGCCGCTTCCACTCAGCGATTCGGTCAATTTGATCAACGATGCTCGCAAGGGAGTCCTCGTACCGTACGCTAGGTACGAAGGTGATTATGCCTTCGATGCAGATGGGGATAGTTGCGAAGTCGACCGTTTCAGCAACGAGTCGCGAAAGATTCGAGTGGCTCGGGCATTGGTCTGCCCCGATTGCGATAAACATCTGCCGCCAGCAGGTCGCTGCAACTGCTCAGCGAGTCCTGCCGTTGTCGAGCCCAAATTCCAATACTTTGCCCATGAAGAATGTCGGGAGGCGACAGCATTTCGATGCAAGTCTTGTCCTCAAGATGCCAAAGGGAAGCATCCATTGAGCATCATTGCCAATCCGACTTCAACACCATGCCCCCGGTGTGGTGCTGTCGCCTGGAAGTTAGACAGCCCCCCGTCCCATGTCTGGGTGCCTGTCCAGACCCAAACACTCGATCCCGGTTGGCAGCGGGAAGATGACAGACCCCCAAATTCAGATCCATACGATGAGGATGATGATCGGACCGTACAGCCCGTCTCAGACGATTTAAAGGGAGACGACTGCAATACGCGACAGACTGCCATCGAAGACGCCATCTCGGAACTGCGACCGCTGTTCGATTCCACCAGCAAATGCCATCAACAAACTGGACAAATTCTTCGTCGATTCATCAGAGCACGCGATCACGAGAACGCCATTGACAATCTCCAAGACAGCGTGGAAGCGGTCTGTTTGAAGTGGCAAACGACACTTGGTGAACTGACGGATTCGCTAACCGACGTGTGTCCTTTGTCAGTATATCTTCTGCGGCATCTTGCAGACCACCAGCGCAAATCGAAGTGAGCTACCTTTAAGTCATTCAGAATACATTTGAGCCCGAACTTGGAGCTCGCTAATGGGAGATAAAATGATGACCATGATCAAAGATATTTTGGATCGAGTTCAAACCGATCTTCACGAACTCTGTGAGGAGTTGCGTCTGCATCGTGGCGAAGCACGTGTTGTCACCCGGGGCCTAGTCACATTGCGACTTGAATGGAAGACATCTGCCGACGGGCAAGCGGCTTTGTGTGGCTCGGTACTGATCGAGCCGGGAATACGTGAGCGTGTGGGGGAGATGCCTTGGCACTTGGCTGATCAACACGGGCAACCCGTCGCAGATGGTTGGACAAACACGAACGGCCATTTCACAATTTGGCTTGATGCTCACGTGAGGAGTCAGTCTTTCCATCTCAACTTCGATCGCCCGATTCCCGCGTCGCTGAAGACCCTAGGCCTGTTCGATCGCAACGAGTCCTCAGCAATTGAAGCCGATCCACCACCCCAGCCGATCCCGCGACTAGCAGCTAGTAGCAGCCCTCGGCCAACGAAGTATACTCCATCGCGACCAATACGGGGAACCAGCATCTATCTAGAAGTCCTGCTAGGAGAGAGCCTCAATCAGCTGCCTGAGGGCGAATGGTTTGGATTGTCGTCGAATCGTCAATGGGTGATACTTGATTATCCGTCAGACCAATTAGAAGACCGCTCAAAATCCTTTCCCTATCGCACAGCACTCATCGAACTGTGTGACAACAAGGGAGAGGTTGTCGCGGCACAACTCGTACCAGCCGTTCGGAATGACAGAACTCAGCCACCACGGTTTCAGGGACGAGTTCCGATCAAGGCACAATTGCCTACCGATCCAGAACAGGAGTTGATCCCCCATCTTTGGCAGGTACGAGACGATATGAACGTACTTAGCCGAATCTCACTCAAGCTAGTCGAAGAATTTCTTGACGAAGACGTAGTCGCATCTGACCCAGACGTACAACAAGCAGCCGAACGACTTGCACAGAAATTGGAGACACAGGAATGATGGCACTCGATCAACTACTCAGCGGTGAAATGCAAACTGGCATCCCTCCTGAATTGCTATTCGGCGATGCGAGTAAATTGTCCGACTTGCTCTTGCGAGCAGGCAACAGAAATGTGCCACTCCTTGGGTTGGCAGCAAGACTTGCCAAACTGGCACATAATCCGAAGCTACCATCGTGGATTGCGTTTCGACAGCAGGAGCGGTTAGCAAGTGCAGCACGCCATACTCTGGCAGGAGAAGCGGCCGTCCTTCGCGGTGTCCATGCCAATTCAGTCGGGGATCTTGACAACGCCCGCTGGCAATTTGCAATCGCTGTTGAGCAATTCAATGCGGCTTGGGATCCACGATTCGTTATAACGCTAGACACGTCGGTTCCTGAAACGACGCTCACTCAAGAAGTATCAAGCATTGAGAGAAGTCCATGGCAGGCTCTCATTCTCGATGACGAGGCGACAAAACTTCTACCTCCCCACTCAAGGGAGAATGCCGTCGGCTATTGGACAACTCACGACTTGATATTTCGGATCGCAACTCGAGCCGACAAGACATCCGAGGCGTGGCGTACAGTCTACACACCGATTGTCGGCGGAATGCCGGGTGGGCAAGGAAATCGACTGCTTTGGTTGACCGTAGAACTCTGCCCCGTGCGAAACGGCGGCCCGTTTTGTCCGGATCCGCTGTACCTTGGCTTAAGCTCGATTGTCGCCGAACCGGAACCCTTGTTCGAGGCCATGAACGAAGTATGGGATGTGTCCGGGCTTGGTGCCCGCTTTCGCGGACGATGGCGAATTACAAACCCGCCAGAGATCAAGCGAGGAGACGGCGGTCCCCTCTTCCCGAGTCGCTTCTTGGGAAATTCGGCTCAAGCCGCGGCACTGTGCGCTGTCTTGGCGGCAAGTGGCAATCCTTATCAAGAGGATCTACATCAGGATACGCCCGCGGAGCCCTTGGTCGACGATGTAGCAATCACGGCACAACTGGGACCACTTGGCGTCGAAGATAGACTGGCCGACCGACAGCTTGGACCTGTAGGAGGAATTCCTGAAAAAGTTGGGAATTCCTATCGAGCTCTCGACACGCTCGTTTTTGCCACGGAAGAATACACAGGACCAGACAGATTTCAAGATCTTGTAATTGAACACGTACAAACTGTTGGAGAAGCCCTCGATCTGTTGTTGGTCACCAACCGTTATTTGAAGAAATACCAACATCAGGTGCGGGAGAAGTGGTTGACTCAATGGGCTCCCCGAACGGCTCGGCATCCCGAGGATGATGGTCCTGGTCCCGATGATGAAAACGAGCCGGTCGAAATGGCATCCGATTCCGACGAGTGAGATTCCCAATGACAGATGGCTGCATACAGCAACCGCCTTATATCGCTGATCAAGAGTGGCGTGTGTTGACCGAGTTCGAGCATCCTGAACGATACCTGACAACCGCGCAGTTTCGGACGGGCCGGCCGGGGGCCGCTTTGCCGGCGGATGTCCCGTACGACGATCCGTGGGTCGAAGTCCCGGACCACGAAGATGTGGTTCT
The DNA here is from genome assembly GCF_984380535.1 of Thalassoroseus sp. Taxonomy (NCBI): domain Bacteria; kingdom Pseudomonadati; phylum Planctomycetota; class Planctomycetia; order Planctomycetales; family Planctomycetaceae; genus Thalassoroseus; species Thalassoroseus sp. The sequence goes on along the minus strand of NZ_CFHRBF010000008.1, from coordinate 41,455 downwards.
CGATCGGTTCAATCAGGATGGCATCAGTCCGGGAGATTTGCGGCGGTTGGTGATCACGACCGACGCGGGGGTCGGCAAGACGAAGGCCGTTGAGTGGTTAACCTATCAGTTCAACCGACCACACACACGCTGCTTGGCCTTCAATGTGCCAATCTCCGAGTTGGCCGGATCGGCAGGTTCTGTGGATGATCGTTTGCTCGACTACTTGGCGGGGCAAGTTCGGAACGCTGCCCGTGAAGATCGCTGCTCGACGGCTGATGCCGAGCGACTCGTGGAATTTCATCGCCGGACGAATCGGCTCGTGTTGCTATTCGATGGGTTGGATCAAGCGGGAAAAGGTGTCGCCGGATTGGAGCATGTTCTCAGTTCGTCTTACTGGTCTCCTTGCCGCTTCGTGCTCGCCGGGCGACCGTACGCGCTCAAATCGAACTGGGAACGGCTCTTCGCCAATCAGGTCCAGGACTGGCGGTTCCTGCGGTTGGAAGAGTTTGATGAAGACCAACAACGACGGTATCTCGGCAAAACGAGTTCCGGAGAATCGCAGTTTGATTTGATCCCCGAAGACGCACGGCCCATCCTTGGTGTGCCGCGGGTGTTGGACTATCTTCGGAGACTAACCGACGACGATTTGGCCGAAGTTCACACCGCGGCCGATGTGTACTATCAAGCGATCCGCGAACTCCTGAAACAAGGGCTGGCCGGTTCTCCCCAGGCCCGGCTCTTGGGATGGGAAACGGACACTCCACCCCAGCAACCGCATGTCGACAACTTGGATCACGGGTTTCGGTTGTTGAGTGCCATCGCCTTCGAGATGACGAGCCAATCCATCCGCGTCCAAGTCAACGGGGAGTGGCAGACCAAACCGAATTTCGATCGGATCGGCCGCCAGAATCGCGAGTTTCAACGATTCACCGATCGCTTGCGGCGGGATCGGTATCTGGTTCCACCCAACCACAGTTTTGCTCGGGACATGACGGCACTAGCGGCCCTCAACGATATTTTGGAACACGGCGTCTTCGATACCGATCTAGCCGGTCTGCAGGAAATTCAGTTCCGCAACCGCTCACTCCAGGAATTCTTATGTGCGTACTATCTGGCCAATCACTGGCTCGATGACACCGAAAGTGAATCGGGAAGCCGACGGCTCGAGCAGGATCGTACGCGGCTTTGGGAGTGGGTGTATTTGACGGAGCGAACGGACACCGAGGAGTTCTATTACATTTGGCAATTCCTGTGCGAGATGCCGCAGAAAGCCCATGATCCGCAATGTTGGCTGGAAGCGATTGAACCGCTCTATCGGCCGTGTTCTCCGAACAAGGATGGCGACTGGGAAGCCAAACGCTCCAGTGAGATGATCTTTCGGTCTTGGCCACGACTGGAAGCGTTGTGCATGAGGGGGAAGCAACGAGCGCTGGAAATTCGCGAGCGTTGGTGGGGAGAGTTCGAGCAGATTTTGGCCGGACAGCAAGGGGACGAGCGGCGGGAAGCCGCGAAGGCGTTTCGGGATAGCTTCCTCACATTACCGGCTGGCAAATATCGCATGGGTTCACCGCTGGGCAAAGCGGGCATGCCAGCGGATAAACGCCGCCACTGGCAAGAGTTCATTGACGAAGCTCCCGAGGGTGATCCATCCGGCTATGTGGCGGACTATGTGGCGGACTATCTGGCCGACTGGAACTTTGGGTTTGGAAAAGACGTACAGCGAAGGAAATCGAATTTTCAAAGTTTTCTATTACGGGTGTTGAGTGGTGGCGGCATCGAAATGCTAAGTGCCGGCCTCTATCCCAGCGATGAAACTCCCGATGACCCTGACCAACAGATTGCCAGCTTCCAATTGAGCCGATCACCAGCATTGAATTGCTGGTACCGGCTCTATCAGCCGCGCCACGGCTTGAACGGGAGTCCCTTTGAGTCTAACTACCAGAAATATAGCGCCGGCAGTGATCAACCTGCAATTTATCTGAGTTGGTTCAATGCCTGGGCCTTTTGTTGGTGGGCGCGGTGGGAGGGACAGAGTTGTCGCTTACCGTGGGAGAATGAATGGGAATATGCGGCCAAGTACGGCACACTCTGGGATGCCGATTATTGGTGGGACGGGGAGTTCGACCCGCAAAAATGCAATGCGGATTGGAACATCGGCAAAACGACCGTTCCTTCTTCCGAACATGCCAATCCAGCGACACGCTCGCTTGATCGACTGGACATCGGGCTGATGGATTTGCTGGGCAATGTCGAGGAATGGTGCCAAGACCTTTATCGCGGTCAATACGTGCAGACCATTAGCGATGCACCGGGCAGTTCCCACGGGTCTCGTGTGTTGCGGGGTGGCTCGTTCAGCGTCAGCACCTCCACCTGCCGTTCGGCTTACCGTGACCTCAACCATCCGACCGTCGCGATTCACGACTATGGGGTTCGTGTCGCCAGGGCTCTTCCCGAAAATCTCAACTCTTAAACCCTTAATCCTATCCTCGCCGCAGGCGAGGATCCGCGAAAAAAATTTCGGGGTCTCCCTCATTTTTCTTGCCGCGGACACGTGATTTCGATACCGTGATGCAAGTGGGCGACTGACCGTTTGGTCTCGTGTGTTGCGGGGTGGCTCGTTCAACAACAACACCTCCAACTACCGTTCGGCATACCGTAACAACAACCATCCGACCAACACGAATCACAACAATGGGGTTCGTGTCGCCAGCGCTCTTCAGCGACGTGTCGCTTTGAGGTGAGAATCCGTCGGTTTACGGATCGGCGGAGTGGAGGATTGTTCGACGCTCGCCGTCCAACAATTCGGCCTGGAAGAGCCCAGGTCAGCGTCCCGTGTCGAATCTGTGGATTCGGCCGAATGATTCCCGCAGCCGGTGGAGTCAGTAGGCCGCACGGTTCGAAACCCCCGCCGGCTGCATAGGGAACGGATGACTGAAGAGCTGGCCGTCATCACCCACAGCTACGATTTGCTCCTTTGGACACTCCGGCACGTGGAAAAGTTCCCGCGTCTCCATCGATATGGCGTCGGGAACCGCATCGAGACGAAGTTCTTCGAACTGTTGGATCTCTTGCTCGAAGCGAAGTACGCTCATGAGAAGGCGGAGTTGTTACGGCAGGCGGCGTTGCGGACTGAGCAAATTCGCATGCTGTTTCGGGTGTCCAAAGACTTGCAAATTCTCGCTCTGAACAGTCATGGACATGGCTGCGAGCGACTTGCAGAAATCGGTCGACAGATCGGTGCGTGGCGGAAACATCTGGATGACCGAGCATGAAACGTTGCGGATTTTTGTTTGAGACCCTGGTCTCGTGGCCCAACTTGCTGATGGCCGCTGCGCGAGCTCGACGCGGCAAACGTTTCCGTCCGAACGTCGCCGACTTCGAATTCAACGTGGAATATGAACTGCTGCGAATTCAGTCCGAGCTGACTCAAGGAACGTATGAACTCGGCCGATACCGCACATTCATCATTCACGAACCCAAGCGAAGACAGATCAGTGCCGCGCCTTATCGAGATCGTGTCGTCCATCATGCCGTCTGCAATGTGATTGAGCCACTGTTTGAACCGACGTTTGTCAGCGACAGCTATGCCTGCCGGCGTGGCAAGGGCACCCATGCCGCATTGAACCGGGCTACTCAGTTCACCCGCAAGTTCCGCTACGTGCTCCAGGGAGATATCCAGCAGTTCTTTCCCACGGTGGACCATGAGATTTTGCTCGATCGACTACGACGGAAACTCAAAGACCAACGAGTGCTTCGGATTGTCGAGCAAATTGTCCGCCACCATTTTCCCGCTCAACGTGCGCCATCCTGGTTTGCTGGCGACAATCTCTTTGTGCCCCTCGAACGTGTTTGTGGTCTGCCGATCGACAACCAAACCAGCCAGTTCTTCGGGAATGTGATGCTCAATCCGCTGGATCATTTTGCCAAAGAGAAATTGCGGCGTCGCGGCTATGTGCGATATGCCGATGATTTTTTGATCTTCGGTGACGACAAAGCCGAATTGCACGACGTTCGTCGGTCCGTCAGGTATTTCCTACAGACACTGCGATTACGGCTGCATGACGACAAAACCGTGATTTTCCCTGTAAAGAATGGCATTCCATTCCTCGGCTTTCGATTGTTTCCGACGCATCGCCAGTTGGGGCGACGAAATACTGTTCGCTTCCGACGGCGCTTGCTTCAGATGCAGCGTCAGTACGCCGCCGGCGAGATCTCCAGTGAAGACGTTCGGCAACGCATCGTCAGTTGGTGGGGACACGCACAGCATGCCGATGCGTGGCGGTACGCCGCGCGTCTGCTGGCAGGCTACCCGTTTGTACGTAGCGCGGGAGATTACATTCCTTCAACCTGACCTCAAGCGGAAGAATTGAGGTTTTCGCAATGACCCCTGGCGACACGAACCCCGTAGTTGCGAATCGCGTTGGCCGGATGGTTGTAGTCGCGGCATGCCGAACGGCAGCTATCGGAGTCGGAGCCGAAGTCGAACGAGCTACCCCGCACCACAGGGTCAAAAAAATGCGATCTTCGGCTTTCCTCAGGATCCTTATAATACCAACTGCTTGTCCACTCCCAAACGTTACCGTGCATATCCGACAGCAAGAATGCGTTCTCTTGGCGAGTGCCCACAGAATGAGTTCGGCTCTCGGAGTTCGTCTCGTACCAAGCATATTCCTTCAACTGGCTCTCGTCATCGCCAAAGCACCACTTCATAGGCGGTTCGTCCGTGCCAAGCTGGCCGCGACAAGCGTATTCCCACTCCTGCTCGCTCGGCAACCGGCCATGAAGCCACAGCGACACACACCATCCATCATACCAATTCAAATAAATCGCAGGACATGTCGCATCGGGACTGAAGTCTGCGTAATCCGAAAACCGCTCCGCATGACCAGGATCGAACAAGTCATAGATGGCATTCGTCACCGCACAACCGCTCATTCGAAAACCCACGTCGACGGTTGCTGTGTGCAGCGGCTCATTTTCACGTTCGCATTCCGCGTCCCCCATCCAGAACTCTCCAGCTGGAATCTTCACAAACCCCTCGCGGTCTCCTTCCGGCAAATCCCGGTCAAAACGGCACAGCACGCTATCAGCTGAGGATTCACGAACCAGCCGCGGAAACTCTCCCAAAAACTGCGATAAGACTTGCTGAGCTACCATGGGGGCACTCGCCGTCCAATCCATCTCAGTTGCGAAATCTCTGCCACGTTCAACCGCGTCGCGGATACGGAATTGCAGTTGCGTCGTCAACTCTTGGACGATCGGTTCTAAAGTGTTCTCGTCACGTAGTTCCTGAGCAACCCCCAATACCCCTCGCCAACTGCGGTACATCATCTCTGTCGATCGCACAACGGGCTCGTCGGCCGGTAATGGCACATACAACACCGACAGCGAGCGAATCCACACAGCATCGCTTCTGGCGTCTCGCGGCATCTCCGCTGCGAGACGCCAAAACTCGTACAGTTCGGGATGCGTGTGATGCGAATCAAGCTCGCCGCGAATATGCAAATGGGTCCGCAGCCATTCCCGGTCGGCATCCGATTGCGAATACCGTGTGACCCACAATGCCGCAAAAAAGTCCTGCAGCGTCCGGTTCCGCCAAGCCAAATGCCGTAATTCCGGTGTCAACGATTTGGAAGCCAGCACACCTGGATCGAGCAGCAAGTTGGTCGCGACCAGCCGGTCGAGATCCTGACGGAATTCGCGGTATCCGCCAGGGTAGTCCCGCCGTATGAGTTCGACGCCTTCTCGTCGATCCCAGATCTCCCCCAAAAATTCTTCCAAGCGAGCTCCATCGACCACCACCGGACTCTCATCGACCTCGGCCCATAATCCGCTCTGAACCGTTTCAAATGCCAACAACGAAAACAACTTCAGAGCGCAACTGACCGTCATGTCGACCGGTGGGTCGGCCAGACCTTCTTCCAACATACTCTCGACACATCGCCAATAGAGATCACTCGCGGTGCGAACGCCATTCAATTCGTCAACTGGAATGTTGCGGACAGCCTCCAGAGCCCTTGGGATCGCCAAGACATCAGCCTCCAATTGCTCAAGCCGGGCAAACCGTTCGGCTCCTAAGAATGCTCTCCGTTCCTCCTCGGTGAACGAATCGATTTGCACCAAGTCCCAAGGTCCCGTTTGCGCAAACAGGGTTTCCCAGTAGTCCTGTACCGAATATGGGCGACCGGAGACCACACACCGGACATCGGAGTAGTGGTTCAAGAACTTCGCTAGAATTTTGGCTCTTTCAAACGGCTGATCCGCAAGATTCGATTGATCCAACGCGTCGACCAACAGCGTCAGTTTCCCTTGACGGATCTTGCGACGCACCAGGTTTCGCAGGCCCTCGTAGACCGCTTGCCCCTCACACTCCTCGACTCCACACAGCGGTTGAATTTGATCGACGAGCCAAGACGGTGTTTTCTCGTTACCAAGATATTCATCGAACCGACATGGCAGCTCGTGGAATTCAACACGAACTGCCAAGTGACCGGCGTCCGCGGTTTGCCGGAGGTATTGGATCTGGTGCAGGGCTTTGGTCTTGCCCATCCCCGCATCTTCCACAACACACAACCGCCGAATGCTGCTATCGGATAGAAATTTCGAGCGGTCGTCGACCCGCTCCCAGCCAAGCTGTGAATCTTGCGACTCATCGAGTGGCTCTGCCAATGCGGCTTCATCGCCCTTTCGCAACAGGTGTCGAAACCGCTGATCGCGAAGCCATTGCTTGGTCTGTCTGGGTGACCAAGGAGCATTCAGACGAAACAATCGCTGCGTTGAAATAAACAGCGGTTGGGATTCCTGACACATTTGCGACTCAATCACGATGACGTCAACAGTTCGTGCTCAACAAGGACAAAGGTTGTTCATCTTGCCGTGCCGTCCGAAGAACCTCAACCAAGCCGCAGACGTCACGCATTCGGCCGAGAGATTTCCAGGATCACGTCCTGGTCTGGATGACCGAAACTGAATTTGCGACGCATGAACTCTTGCACCTCCTGGCTTGGCTGTCCGAGTCCACGGGCGAGCACGATCGACTGATGATCCTTCGGGTTGATTGCTCTGCCTGCATCGATGGCATTCAACATCGGCAACAGGCTATCGAGGAAGATTCCAAAATACGCATAACACTCTTCTCCATCGAGATTTGCACCTTGCAGACAGACGCACAAATACAGATTCTGCAAATGCAATCGCTCGGTATGGCCGAGTTCCAGACTATAGCTCATGATGACTTCCCGTCACGGTTGGGTTTCATTTATAGACGATTTTAATATTCGACTTCGGCATATCGGTGTTTCGGTGGTTGACCAGGTCGACGAGCTTTCGCATCAGTTCGTGGAGCGCTGCTTCCTGAGGTGCTGTGGCCACGGCATGTGCGGACCCGACCCTGATGTCCGTGATGGAACCGGCTGCGAAGGGGAAGTCGTTCTCGGCTTCGATGATTTTGAAATCCGGTTTCGGGTCTGGTTTCTTCCGCAGTCGCTCAGAAAAGTTGGAAGGTTTACTAGCGAACATGGGGCTGCTCCTGTGAGATCGTTGCTTTACTAGGGGATACTTCGTGATCTGCGAACAACGGATTTGCCCGATAGAGTCCCTGAAAGAGTTCGTCTTGCAAGTAGTCGAACCGTTGCCCCCGTTGTTCGCCTCGGCCATGGACTGACAGAATCTGCTCATCGCGGGCAAGCGACATCAGCTCCGAAGGCGAGTGGCTGAGGAATTCTCCCCATTGGTAGGCCATCGCTTGAGTGGCAATGCCGAAGGTCTGTAACACGGCCGAGTTGTTGATTAGTGTTCGCCAACCAGTTGGGAACGAGTCCTGAATCTGTTGCAGATCCTGCCAGAACGTCCACACATGCAATCCGTAGCCGCGACAAAGTGTGATTGCAGTTTCGAGTAGCGGAAAATGCTCCAAGCGGGCAGTCTCATCGATCAAGAACAATGTTGGCAACGCAGGTCGTTGTGTGCGGGCCATAATTGCCTTCAACAGCGTGCCGACCCACAACTTGATCAAGGCCCGATGGCTACGGAGTTTGTCCGGGGGAATTGTGATATAAATACTGAGAGGACGCCCAGAGATCACATCTTCGAGTGGAACCGTCGAGGGCTGAAACGCTTCGGCAGCCTGTTGGCTGGCAAAAGGTTTCAGGAACGAGATGGCGGTCGCTAATGCACCGCCCCGCGTCACGTCGGGCATCTGCAGCACGGCGGCGATCTCTTGTTTGGCGAGCGGATTCATATCTTTGCCCTGTGTGTCGAGCACGACCGCCAAATTGTAGATTGTGTCGTCGGCATGGAGCATGCGACGGAGTTCGTTCAACGTCCGCCGCTCGTGTGACTGGGTCGCGAGGTAGGTGATCAGCCCACCGATAAAGGCGGTCGCCGTTTCGTTCCAGAACGGGTCTTTGGAAATTGCTCCATTGACTGTCAGAGACGACGCCAGCCAGTAGCTGTCCGATTCGAGATCGGCTCCTGGTAGCGATAGCACATCGAACGGATTGAGTGCGTCGGTGTCACTGCCGGTGATCCGAAATGGATCGAGCCGCACGACGTGCTGGCCGAGCTGTCTTCGGCGTTCAGCCGTCACGTTGTAGAGTTCGCCCTTCGGATCGATCACGAACACCGGCCCGGCATACGTGAGCAAGTTCGGAATCAACACGCCGCGGCCTTTGCCCGCCCCCGTGGGAGCCACGGTCATTAAGTGACCATCGACATCCAATGCTTGAAGTGAGGCTTCACTCGAAGGCGATTGAGACGGTGCAAAGCCGAAGGCTGGGCGATTGACGGTTTGCCACCCCAGAATCGGGGAAGAATTTGTTCGTGGTTGCAGACTGCCGTTGCATGGCATGTAGTAGCTCCGATTAACTGCGGATTCGTCGAAGGGTGAAAGGAGTTGTCATCGACCAAGTGGCTTGGTGACTTGCTTTTCCCTCACAAAGGCAGTTGTCGGAGCAGATCTCGATGGATTTTCGATTCGTTCAGAAGTTAATCGTATTCTTCGTCGGAAATGAATTGAGCTTAGGGTGTGAGACGAACACAAGGATCCTCAATTCCGATTTTGTAGAACGGCGGTATTGGAATGCGACTTCGCTCGACGATGCTATAGTCGGGTTTTTCAGCAATTGCTTTCAACCATCGATTATTATTTGATGAGAAAGTGACTGAATGCATCGAAATTTTTGCGCGGATCCTCGCCTGCGGCGAGGATAGGATTGAGGGTTTAAGAACTCAGGTTTTCGCGAAGAGCCCTGGCGACACGAACCCCGAAGTAGTGACCCGAGTCGGACGGATGGACCCAGTTGAGGCGGAAGGCCGAACGGCAGAAGGAGGAGTAGTTGAGGAAGGAACCACCCCGCAACACACGAAACCGGCTGACAAAATTCGGTCTTCGGCCCTCCTCAGGATCCAGATGATGCCAACTACTTGTCCACTCAACCACGTTCCCGTGCATGTCGGACAGACCAATCCCATTCGCTCGAAGCCCACCTACGGCATGTGTCTTTCGTTCGGAGTTCGTCTCGTACCAAGCATATTCCGCTAACTGGCTTTCGTCATCGCCAAAGCACCACTTCGTAGGAGGCTCGTCAGTGCCAAGTTGCCCGCGACAAGCGTATTCCCACTCATGCTCGCTCGGCAATCGACCATGAAGCCACAGTGACACACACCATCCGTCGTACCAATTCAAATAAATTGCTGGACAATCCGGCTCAGGGCTATAGTCTTCGTAAGATGAAAACCGCTCCCCATGATGACCAGGATCGAACAATCGATAGATGGCATTCGTCACCGCGCAACCACTCATAAGAAATCCCAACGACACCGACGATTCGGTTTTGCCCATCCAAAACTCCCCGGCCGGAATCGCCATCAACCCCTCGCGGTCGCCTTCCGGCAAGTCCCGGTCAAAACGGCACAGCACGCTATCAGCTGAGGATTCACGAACCATCCGGGGAAACTCACTCAAAAACAGTGATAAGATTTGCTGAGCCACCATGAGGGCACTCGCCATCCAATCGATCTCCACCGGGAGGGCATCTCCAGAATCGACCACGTCGCGAATTTGGAATTGAAGGTCCGTCGTCACGTCTTGGACAACCGATTCAGACCCGTTTTCTTCCGACAATTCCCCGGCGATCTTCAGCAAACACCGCCAACTGCGGTAAACCATCTCTGTGGACCGCACAACGGGCTTGTCGGCCGGTGGCGGCAAATACAACACCGACAGTGAGCGAACCCAAACCGCATCGCTTCGCGCATCCGCTGGCATCTCCGCGGCCATACGCCAAAACTCATGCAGTTCGGGATGAGCATGATGATTGCTCCACTCGCCGCGAAGATGCAAATGAGTCCGCAACCACTCCCGATCGGCATCCGACTGCGAATACCGTGTGACCCACAATGCCGCAAAGAAATCCTGAAGCGTACGATTCCGCCAAACAATCTGCGTCAGTTCCGGAGCGTACGGATCGTCGCCTCCCGCCTCCAGCACCCCCGGATCAAGGTGCAAATTCAGCGCCACTAACCGGCCCAAATCGCGACAGAACTCGTCGAAGGGCCGTTGACAGTCTACATACTCGTTAAGCTCCGCATCCTTTCTGGCTTGCCAAACCTGGCGAACAAACTCACGGCACTCGACACCATCCAACGTCGTTGGTTGATTCTCGACACCGGCCAGCAAGCTCCGCCGCACGGTTTCAAAGGCCAGCAATGCAAACAGGCTCAAGGCTTGTTCGAATCCAATCCGAATCGATTGCTGCCGGAGACCTCTTTGCAGCATCCGATTGACACATCGCCAATAGAGATCACTCGCCGTGCGAACGACATTCAACTCGTCCTCTGGGATGTCGCGGACAGTTTCCAGAGCCCGCGGAATCGCCAATACATCGGCTTCCAATTGCTGGAGCTTGTTGGATCTTTCGTCGCCAAGAAACGTCTTCCGTTCCTCGTCCGTGAACGAGTCAATTTGTACCAAATCCCACGGACCGGTCTCTTTGAACAACTTCGGCCAGAACCGCTGAACCGCAAACTGACGCCCCGAGATCACACAGCGAACATCCGGATTCTTGGTGAGGAAGTCACGTAACGCCGTTACCATTTTTTCACGGGCCTCGGCGGAATTCGATTGATCGAGCGCATCGACGATCAGCGTCAGCTTTCCTTGGCGGATTTTGCGTTGAATCAACCGCTCCAGTCCTCGATCGACTGCGTCAGTCTCCGGCACCCCGGGGAGATACTTGTGAAGACGCTCGATCAAGCGTGGGCACGGGCCAGCTAGATAGTCACGTGCATTCTCCGGTAGTTCGTGGAACTCGAACCGTATTGCCAGAAGACCGGGGTCGTCCGCCTGTCGTAGATACTGAATCTGTTCCAACAATTTCGTCTTTCCCATGCCAGCATCTTCGACGACACACAACCGTTTGATACTGGGGTCCGTCAAGAACTCTTGGCGGTTTTCGACCTGAATCCAGCCGCGTTTTTCGGCGGACTGACCCTCATCGTCGTCCGCAGAGCGTTCAAGTCGTTTCTGGACTAACGCGTCGCTTGGCCAATCTTTCTGTTCGCCAGACCGCCATGGGAGGTTAAGACGAAACAGTCGTTGCTCGGCAATGAAAGGTGGATTCGACATCACGGGGAAACATTCTCTTGGTATCAGGAGCACACTTCGATTTGGTCGGGATGGCCGTTTGATTGTGCCATCTCGTAGCGTGCAACTCAACGGCGCTGAAAGTCGACAATTTCTTCGCGAACACGGGCCGGTGAACTGCCTTTGAAGTGTGTAGCCAGCTCAGTCGTATCACCCCCAGCGTTTTGAAGCGTCAAGCCTAAGGAGCCGCGATGCCCAAACAAAATCTGCGTTCTTTAGTTTATTCGCTCGAGTGTCATTTGCGGCAGATCGTACAGCACGTCGAAGTCGCCTGCCGAGTCCTCGACGACATTCGCGTCGAATTGGATATCACCGAACAGGCCACTGACGTCGCAGAGAACAACTCTGCGTCGCAATCGCCTGATGAGTCGTAAGGCGAATGCACGTCGCCAACAAAACGGGAAAGTTTCCAAAAATTCGCGAGTGTCCCCGCTAGAGCGCTGCCTTTATTAGACGTGAACGATCGATCGAGAACACCACCTGACTTTTTCAATCCCCTTGCCAAAGGAATGTTCAAAATGTTTCGCACAGGAATCACAACGAATGTCGAACTGACAAAGGCAGTCCAATTGACGTTGTTTGCAATGGCTGCATTCATCGGATTGCAACCCACCGTTTTTGGTCAAGTCGCCACCAAAACTTCTGTTCCGACCGATACGGTTGCGGCTCCGCCTTCGGTGATCGTTGATTTGGAAGACCGCTTGGACAAGTTCCGCGAAGCCGCCGGTAAGCAAGCCGTTCAAGCCTGGAACACAATCGGCGATCCCGATTCACTCGCGATTCAAGCCGCTCGCAAGGCCCACTCGCACTACGCTCGGCACCCTGATGACCCCAAGGCCCGAGCCGACTTCGAAGAGGCATTCGCTGCGGCCCTGAAGGATGTCGATCAAGACATCGAAGCGTTTCTGCAAACTCAAAAGGCAGTCGTGGCGACTTTCACAGAGCTGGAAAAGGACCTCCAAGGTCAGATTGCCGGAGAGAAACGTCAATATGGCAGACATAAGGAGCACGCCCAGGAGTATCGCCAGGAGTCCCGCGGTTTTCTTAAGCAATTGCACGAACTCAAAGCGCGATTTCCCGAGCTGGATCAACCAGCGACCCAGTTGCCGAGTGAAGTGCAATTCGCGGTAGTCAAACTCAATAACCAACGCCAGAACGCCGAACGTCAGCGACTGTTGGCGGAAAGCCGAGCCATTTCCGCGCTTGAGAATCAAGCCGATTTGGAAGCCACTCTGACCGCCGCCAAGCAAATGTGGGGCGAATTGGACACCCGCTTCTCGATCGCTACCGACGATCAAACGCTGATCGCCGACATTGCCGCTCACGGCGTCGATGCCATGCGTCGCCACCGGGTTCGCGGCCAGCGGAACCAATTAACCGCTGATCGAGACCGATTGAAACCGCTTGGTGGTGAGGCGATTTGGTCAGCCACCTTTGGGGAGATCGAACAGCGAATCGCCACGTTCCGAAAACGTGGTGAGGTCCGGCCAGCCGGCAACGTCGAAACCAACCGGAAGGCAACCGACATCCTCAGCCACTTGCCACCCCTAGACGACGAGAATTTGGCGGGCGAGATGACCGCTGAACCCGTAGAAGCAACTCCCTAAAGCCTTTCGCGATGTAGCCAAGTTTCCAATTCGTTTCACTGATTCTACAAGGACAACCAACGATGTCGAAATCTCCTTCGATTGCCAAGGTCCTCGGCGTGAGTTCCGTATTCGTGGCCGCGGCATTGGCCAGCCTCTTCACGTTCAGCTCACTCGGTTGCGGTGGGTCATCGAGCGATGCCATGCCGCCGATTCCATACAGCACGGATATTCCTGAACCCGAAGCCGAGAAAACGCTGTCCCCGGTTTCCGAGCCAGATGTCGGCGTCGACGATTTGGAACGCGAAACGACTCCCATCGCCACAACGCCGGAACCCGATGTCAACCTGTCGCCGGAGTATTACCTCTTCGAAACCTTGCTCCAGCAATACGAAAACGACCGGATTCCCGAGGCCGGTTCCCCGACCGAAACCGACTGAGCCGTATGACCTCGGCCTGCTGATCAGTGTGAAATCCTGTCACCCTTTCCTCGACCGAAAATGAGACCCTTTCAACTAGGAGTGTTCCCATGAAAAACTTGATCGCCATCGCTTTACTTTTTGCCTCCACTGCGAGCATCGGCGTCGCCGCTGAGCCTGAATCCACGACCACGACCGAAACGAGTTCATCGGTCGCCGCTCAGTACGAAGCCGCCGCCGAGCACTATCGGCAGATCATTGAAGGCTCGCTTGATCCCGAACGTCAGGAGCGGGCCGAACGCGATCGGCAAGCACTGCAAGAGTTGATCAAGCGGTTGTTGGACGAATATCCGCTCCCCAAACCACCAGCGGTACCCACAGATGCCGAGCCATTGCTGCCGGACAAGGTCGAACCTCAGAAACTCGAAGATCCGGTGATCGCTCAACCACTCACAGAACCGGACAGCACGGCAAATCCCAGTGAGCAAGCTGCTCAGACAACAGAGTCGGAGCATGTGGTTCCGTTGACTACGACTAGCGACGCACCTTCAATCCATCGACCACCAGCGATCGCCGAGAAACCACGTGCCGTCGAACCAGTTGCCTCCGAATCACAACCAGTGATCAACACGGCGTGGGAGCGGTTTCCGCCACCGCCCCCCATGGCGACGCCGAGTCCGGAAGTCATCCGAGTATTTCGAGCCCGAAACCTGGCTCCTCTTGAAAATCCGCGTTTGAAACCGGCCTTGAGGGGTCTGGCGGACGATTTGGACCGCTTGCAAAAGGAAGTGGAAGGTCTCATCGAGTCGCTGAGTTCGTCATCCACAGTTCACCGCTGAGTTGCCAATCCTAGGGCGGCCAACTCGGCCGCCCGTGCTAAGACTTCCTTTCAACTTCCCACTCGCGAGGTGTGAACTGCAATGACTGTGACTTCAAACGCATCCCTAATCGACACGACCGTGTGGCTGGTCTTCGTCTATTTGGGCTACCGAGTGTTGACCATCGTCTTAGCCACCCGTCGTCGACGATGCCAACTACACGCTGCCATCCGGAGCTGGAAAGATTTGCTGGGTTTGGACTTGCCCGTAATGTTTGCCCGGATGCAGCAGAAACTCTTAACAACCCGGGAGTCGAATCCGTCACCGTCCTTCGAATCACCGGGCACAAGAGTCGCTTCCACCGAATCGCTGAGTCCCTATTCCGAGTGCGGTGAGGATAACGTCTTCAGCTTGGCCGAACGCATGCTCGATCACGAACTCAATGGGCGAAGCGGATTGGCGGAGCAGGAACGGCGGATCTATCTGAACCGCTTGCGGTTCCGCGTCCATGAAGAAGCCTTTTGGGAAACCACGGTCCAGAGAATGGGGCTGTTGGGTACCGTCATTGGCGCGGCGGAAGCATTTGCCGTCGATGGCGGAATCGACGCTCGCATGGGCGCGTTGGCATTTGCGTTGGGGACGACCGCGGTTGGTTTGGTGATGGCTCTGATCGTCCATTCCGCGCGAGCCAAGGTGTTTGCACCCGCATATGCCGAACTGACCGATACGGTCGAGGAATGTGGGCTGTGGATCGCGAACGCGGCGGCGAAGCTCCAGACGATCGGAGAGTCCCATCAAACCGCTCAACACAGTACCAAAGATGTAGAGTCCGCCGATGCCCCACCAACCAAGTCGAAGCCAAGCCGTCGCAGGAAAAAACAATCGGCATCCCGGAAACAAACCGCGAAAACAACGTCGATCGAACTGGCACGAACGAATTTGCAGCCGGAGCAGAACGGCCGATGCCCCGATTGCCTGTCGTCAACGCTCGTCCAACTGAAAGCGAACCATCTGGGAGAGTCCGATGTCAACGCGTGAACCCTCCACCCACGACGACACGCTCGCACCATTGCTGGATGTCGTCTTTATCCTGCTGATTGCATTGACGCTGCTGATCCAAGACGAAGTGATCCGGGTTGCCGTCAGCCGAGTCGACAACAAGCCGGCGGAAGCTCAATCTGCCGAGGATTATTCGGATTGTCCTGTCGTCGAAATTGACGCCGCTGGTTTGATCCGATTCCAAGATGACGTCGTGGATCGTGACCAATTGGTGGAACATCTTGAGACGGTGTTTGCCGACGACGCTACCCGGGGAATCGTGCTGCAGTGTGATCCGGATGTCCGGCACGAGTGCCCCGTGAAACTGATGGAGCGTCTGAAACGCGAACAAATCGCCGTAGTCGAACTCGTCGAAGTTGCAGAATCCGATTCCACTCTTTCACAAGGGAATCCCTAATGGACCAGTTTTCCAAGAATTCGGAGATCAACCGTACTCGAATTTCGCTTGCCGCGTCTAATCGCGAAGATCGAGCACTTGTCGATGCAGTGAGTCGTTGGCAGGCTCGAGGTGTGTTCGCATTCATGCTCGTTTTGTTGGTCCTTTGCTGGCAAGCATTCAGCACGCTGGGACCGACTCCGCACACCGAATTACCGGCCGACGATCGGGTTGTTTCCGAACAGAAAACTGATCTCGCTGCCGACAACGGGGACGCTGAGACCCCGCCGACGATCCAGTACCGTTCGCGGGCAGTGGTGGGGGTACCGACTTCGCCGACGGAAGACGCTCCGACACCGAAGCCAGCGGCGGTCGAAGTGGACACTTCACTGCAAATTGCCGAATCAGCAACCGATCCGCCCGTTTCAATCAATGAACCGATCGCCGAACCACAGGTCATTGAAGAGGAAATCCTTTCCGATGAATCCAGTCCTGATGGCGGATTGGCGAATCAGGACTCCGAAGACGATGAAACTTGGCCGATCGGTGCGATCACCGAGACCGATGGCGTGACCGCCGCCCCATTTTGCTTAGAGACACTGGGAGAATACGAAGAACTCGCCGCAAACCATCGCGGATTGATTCTGGGCTTCGACGGCGAGCGTTTTGTGCAAATTGGTCGCTCGCTCAATCCGCGATATGCCCGCTGGGAGGAAATCAAACGCGATGATCTCCAGGGCTACGCAGCGCGTATGGCCCCCCTTCCCCGCACGCCGTCGACCCGGGCACTGCTCGATCGTCTGCATCAGCAATTCCCAGCGTCTGCCAACCGGCCATTCCAATTGCTGTTGGCTCTGCCAGTGGCCTACGACCAGGAGATCCTCCGAGCGCAGCGACAATACCTGTCCCAGACGGGCACTCAACCAACTGGGCGAGTCGTCACCGTGGTTCGGTTTATGCAGACGGATCCTGTCGACGGCATGTCGGCATTCCGAGTTCTGCGTGTGCGAGAGCAACAACAATGAACCAGTCAGCGCAAGTAATCGCGTCGAAACCGCCATTAATCCTATCGAACCACACTCAAAACTTTTCGTGTTTTGCTTCTTTGACTCAATTCGACAGGGAAAACAGTCGGACCCACTGCCTTTATTCTTTAGGAACCACCTCCTGATTTTCTTGGAGCTGTAGGCCAGAAAACAACCTGCCTCAACATGGAGAAGAAAACATGTCTCAGCCCACGACCCAACCCATCTCGACATCCGCTCGACCCGTTCGCCTCATTTCGGGATCGATGGTCATGTTGCTGCTGATCGCGTTCATGGCGATGCGTTCGCGGCCCGATGCGGAGAGTTTCCAGCGTCACATGGTTCGGCACTCCGGACAAGCAACTGGCAAGTCCTTCGCGAACGCGATTGGTCGTTCAATGACTGTGGCTGCGATGTCAACAATCGACCACGAATACATCGACTACGGCTTTTTCAGTGTGGTCCGTTTTCCCGAACAACAGGCGACATTTATCGGGATCGCCGGAGCTTGGTTCCGACTTGGACTGGGTGGAGCCAACCACACAACACCCGAATCCGATGAGCGGGACCATCAACTTCCGATGACGCAGTCCCATACCCACTCGTCGCAACCACACTCAGTCGATGTTAGTTCATAGATCTGAACAACCGTTTAGTGGTCCGGAACGTCTCGCCCACCTAACCTTTGCAACCTCATTCACGAGGAGAGTCACATGCTAACCCTCACCCCAACAGCCGCTTCGAGTCGGCAGCCGGAACCGCAATTGCGGCCCAGCCAGGTTGCGGTCCACGAACCTGAGGTCACATCGCGACCGGAAGCGAGTTCCCTCGAACTCAGTCACGACATCAGTCGGATCGAACATGAGGAGCGAGCGGCCATCGACCGACGGCGACAAGAGCAACTGGCCCGACTACGGCGAATCGCAGATTTGGACTGACGAGTTGCTCGGTCGCACAATGTGACTGAATCCGACGGGCCGCGGAGTGTTTCGCGGCCCGTTTTTTGATCGAACACTACGAACAGGCATCATCGAAAGCTCATCATGACAACCGTTGCTCACGCAGCTCTTCGCGAAATTGTGCTGGCCCGACCTGCATGGGAGCGGGCGTTGCGCGACATGTTGACTCGTCCCGACCGATTCGCGGTGGGCCGATGTCGGCGAAACCCGCATGACGAGACCCTCGAACTCCTTGTGGAGACACTGGAAATCGTCGACGAATTGCCGACTGGCAAAGAACGTCCCCCGCTCGCGGATTGGGTGGTGTTGGCCGTGCCTGACGCAACTCGGAGCTCACAGGCGGCCGCGTGGATCAAACATCTCTGGCCACGTCCGAGCCAATTGCTCGCGATCCTCCTGGTCGGCTTCGGTCCCCAGCGAAGCCATTGGGACGGCATCGTGACCCAAGATGGCCAGTCTTATCCACTTGACGCACTCCGGGTGATCGGTCCCGGCATGCTTCAGGCTCGACGCGAGGTGACTGATGTGGTCGAGCCATTCGAATCAACCGACGATCGCTGGAGTCGCACCCGTGGAGCGTTGGGTGCCGACGTCTGGCATAAAGCCGCTGAGAGTCGTGTGATGCTCTTCGGAGCCGGTCGCAACGGATCGGCCATTGCCTTTCAGTTGGTCGCCTTGGGAGTCCGGTCCCTCACGATTGTCGATCCGGATCATGTCGGACCCGAAAACTTGGATGCTTCTTACACAATACTCGAAGCGGATGTCGGGCGTCCCAAGGCAATGGCCTTGCAGGAACGGTTGCTGGCTTTTCGGTCGGATTGTGCGATCACGGCGATTCCTCATTCGGTCACTCACGGCCAGGTTGTCGAACAGGCTCGCAACGTCGATTTGATTGTCAGTTGTGTCGACAACGATACGCCACGGTTGGCTGCTGCCATGTTGGCCCATCGGTTCCTGAAGGTGCATCTCGATGTGGGCACTGCCGTAATGACAGACGAATCGGCCCCCGATCGCCGCACACTGACAGGCGATGTTCGGTTGCTGCTGCCGCAACAAGGGTGTGTCTGTTGTGTGGGTGGTTTGAGCCGAGAAGTGGACGCTCGCTACGAACTCATGACACCCCCGGGCGCTCTTCCGAGGCGAGCGAAACCCGTTTGGCACGAGGAACGAGCAGGGTCTCTGATTACAATCAATGCGCTCGCGGTTTCGACCGGCCTCCAGCTTTGGCTCGATTTGCTCGCCGGCACCGTTCGCAACTCCCAATGGCACCGATTGCAGTGGCAAAATGGCTTCGGCCTCGAAGTCAACGCGGCGGCGGTCGCGGCACTCCGGGAATGCGAGGTTTGCCAAGTTCAAACATGATTTCACGTGACGAACACACGTTGTCCCAATTGCCTCCAAAATATTCTGTACCCACAAACTCCAAGGAGGCAATAGTTTACGGCAAAATCTCAACAATCTTGATATTTTCCTCTGCGCTCAGCCCCGGTGAACTGCCCCAAAGAATCAGTTAAAAAACGCATTGTTGGAACAGTTCTTCGAATTTTTTTAGAGGAATCGTTACAAATGCCGCATCAATAACTATACGACGATCGAGAACCACTTCATGTCTGGCCACTTTGTGGTCGCCGTTGCGAGACCTGTTGGACGTCCAACCAGTGCATAATGCCAAAAACGATCGAAAACGCGAACGTTTGGAAGTGATGGACCGCTAAGGGACAGTCCCTTGGTCGTCTAGACAAGTGTTAGATCTAGTGCGCTTGCCAATGACATTTGTAAGTGGCTCTCATGATCGCTGCACTAGACTTCTTCTGGCGCAGGCAAGGATAGCGACGATTCCGTATTCTTGTCTGTGGCGTACTAATCCAACAAACATTTCAGAAAGAGAGTCCTTTGGATTAGGAGCGATGCTCTGCTTGAGAGGTAGAAGCAGTCATTGGGAAATAGGAATCGGATCCAGCAAAGTCTGTATTGTAGGCGATTTGTGGGTCTGGGAGGACAGTCGCTTAAAACGACGAGCCCGCTGCCTTGCTGCTAAATCCCACAACAATCTTAACGCTGCAATGTCCCGTCTAAGTTGCATTCGGCGGGACTCCGGTGACAACCAGCAGGGACGTGTGTGAACACGGTCGATCTGTGGGTCGGTATTCACGGATGCGGTGTCAAACGGCCTCTCAGAAAATGCTTCGTGCAGACCCCAGTCCAGAAAGTAGGGAGACCTTCGGTCAATCTCCTGCGGGGTCATGTGTAATTCGGCAGAACTATTCCAATGTTTCATAGACCACTCAACTGACGATCGAATCACTTCCAAGAATATGGCGAATTCATCGATGTGCCCCAAATATTTTGCAGCATTGCAATCGGTTAAGGCCAACCGGTGAAACAGCTCGCAAGTGGACCCTTGACCAGTTTGTAAGCATTCTTCAATAGTCTCCCTGAAGGATTCGAGCCAATCGGTGTCATGTCCGCTTTTCCCCCAGCAATCATTGAAAAACGCACGACGAATCTGAACAGCTCTTCGCCAGACGTCTGGCAAAATGCGTCGGGCATAAAGACATTTCTGTTTTAGAATCTTTCGAATATTCTGTTGATGATCGGACAACTTCCAATCCGACGTACTCCAATCTAGTACCTTATTCAGCCAGCCTGTATCGCCATCGGGGTTATAGTAACGTCTCCCTCCATGATAGACATTTCCAACAGACTCAATAAATTTCTTGAACCGATCTGCAATGTTTTTTGACCATGCAAACTCGCTACGTAATTGATATGGCTGGGAATAATCAATCCACGGATGTTGATCGACCCAATTGCCGGGATGCAGCAAATACACTGCAGAGCGTTGCTCTCTTAACTCCAAAATCCCGCTGACTGCAAGAAATGCATCAAATGCAGCCTCTGTGAAGCGTGCGTAAGCGTCGTCCAGATTCGAGCCCCCAGATTCATTCGATGTTTCGAACAAGAGCATGCGGTGACGTTGCCCAACCTCCCAATCCGACTGAAAAACAAAAAGCTGAGTCAACAGGATAGCAAAGAGTTCTTCACGGAACTCCTTCTTTCGAGCATCAAGACCGCTTAAATGTTGCTCATATAAGCTGGGTAGGTCGAGATCGAGCAAGTCAAACGTGGCCTCATGATTGTAACAATGATTCTCAAGATTCTGGTGCCGCACATTCTCCTGATCACGATCCAAGTCCGTTTCTAGTAAGCCTTCGAAACGATCCCACTCCCGAAGCAAGAGATGTCCAGTCTCGTGCAGATACTGCGTAAATTCTCCGGGGCTGAATATATGAGCAACTGAAAATGTTAGGATGGCAAGTGTCGAGCGATCACTTGGATAGCGAAACATTTGACGGACTTCCGACCGCTGGTTTAATGACAGCCTGGCAACGACACCGAATTTTCGATCGGTCGGAAAGTGGGTTTGCCCCTCGCTGCGACTGTTTCCGAAATCGTGCTCAATTGCCCAACGCAAAAGACCGACACCGACCTTCATCGGCAAAGTTGCTCCTAACGCAAGTTGGACTAGACCTCCGCGAAGATCGACCGACCACTCAGCGAACTCTAGGGACGACTCTTGGTAAATTCGGTGGTCAAGAGCGTTTTGCATTGCATCGACGTAATCGACAATCCCCTCAATCAGACGTTGATCGAATAGGGCAATTTGACGCGATGCAAATTCTCTCGGATCTAATTTAAAATCGTTACCTTGTCCGCTTCGTAGAGTGTCGAGTAGAGACTTTGCCATCGCCGGCAAGTCGATTGTCAACTTCGAATGCAATGCGAGCATCGCATCATATAGATCGAGTACGTGGTCAAACAGTAGAGCATCTTGCAATGCTTGATGAAAGTTCTTAAATAGTTGTAGCACAGAACGTTGAACACGAATCGGTAACCGCGAATCATGTAATGCCTGCTCCAATGTTCGATAGCATAAAGGGGGGGCATTACGGAAATGAGGAGGAGAATTGTCATTTGGCGATGAGGGTGGCCCAAAGACTCGATCTACCAGACGGACAAGTGCAGTGTTAATCGAATGATGATTCTCGAATTGAGTTTTCGGAAACGTCCAGCCTTGCGCATCGATCCGTGGCACCGGGACTACAAGATGACTTGAAATATCGAGCAGTCCAGTTTCCTCAGCAAAGGCGTCAGAGTCCATCGAATGATTTTCGAATTGCTTCGGACAAGTAATTCCAAAAAGAACTTGAAGTTCGAAGGATCGGCCTAAGAACTGACGGGTTGCCAACAAAGATAGTTTCTGATCAACCCCCCAAGCATACGAATAGTCATAGTCGTAACGCCCAACGAGATATCGTAGCACATCCCGCCAATTCAGCTTTGTGATGGGAATATTACTGGATGGAGTCGACAGGAAATCTATTAATGTATCTTGTATGCCTGCTAAATGGCCGCCGCTCACGTTGCTGCGTGAGTAAACTTCAACTTTTCCAGAAATCGGTATTGTGCGAGAAGGTTCGTCCAACAGAGCTTCCTGGTCGATTGATTCTGTAACCGTCATAACAGAATAAACTTGGGAGATCAGATGGTTACCGGTGAGCAAGCTATCTTGTGTCGTGTCCCTGAGCAGATCGCGAACAACCCTGTGCGTATCCGTTTGTTGTTCGAATTCCTTCAGATGTTGTCCACCAATTTCATTGTCATATAGATCTCCGAACGTAAGATCTTGAAAGGCTACCGACAACGACGCCGCAATAGAGTAGTTCCGACAGCCAATCACAACGGCAATCTCTTCTGGTCCTTGCATTTCGAGAAAAGCGACAGATAGATTAAGTATACTTTCTCGGTCAATCTCTAATTTCTGAAGTAGTCTTCGCGTATGCCGAGCTCTGCCAAGCCATCCGCGCGAATTTATCGACTCCAGCAAGCGGGCTTGCACACGTACAACTTGGCGAGCGAGTGCGCGGAATATCGCGCGTCTTCTTAGAAGTCCGGGTGCTAGCGTTGCTATTCCGTTGAGCCGCAATCGACTGAATGCAACCAACGGTGTTTCGCGATGGAAGGGATTCTCTCGGTGTGATGCTGACTCGCTCGGCCTTCGGAGAATATCTTCGATGTCGATAAATGGCGATCGTCTGATTAATTCATCTCGGTCGACACTAGCTAAATTTGGAAAAAACTGCTTGCTAACCGACTCCTGAAGCCAATTATCCAGTTTGTGGTCTTCCCATTCAGCCCTGTTTGGACCGCATATTTTCTTACCGTAAACACCAAAGGATTCGAGTTCTGGAAGGAAACCTAGGCTGATTTGATTGATGGGTAGTTCGCGATCCGACGTCAGACGGAAGAAGAGATCATAGTCGTCGGCAACTAGCAACTTAACATAATCTGTGTAGCCAAACGCATTGAAGCACGCAACTCGATAGAGAAAGTCTTCTAAATGGGCGCTATTTGGTTGAGCCTGCCGAATTTGTCTGCCAAGTTTTTCGCGATACTCGTCAATTCGCTTGTCAAATGACTGGCCGATTTTCTCTGTCCTGGGTGTATTGCTAAGCGTGCGCGTCGTCCGAGTATTTACCTCGTCTTTAACAAAACAGAGGATGGCGAGAAGGTTCCGATAACGGAACCCATATTGTGATTCGTTTGTAATCGAAGACAATTTGTCGTGGCCTGTAAATTGAGAGGGGATCATCCAGCGCCGTTGGAATACGAGCAAAGAGTGTGTACGAAATTTAGCTTCGGACACAGAAGTCCAACTTCAATTGGCGTCAGATTCAATTCATAAGATGTTTGCGGCTTTCTGCTAAGCCTTCAGAAAAGTAGACTTAATCTAGCCAAGATTTCCCAAAGAAACCTCGTACATCGTCACGTCCATCGTTGCGATTGTGAGGGCGACGACGTCTGAAGCTGGTTCGGCGTTCTGGTTCAGCAAGCCAATGAAACGCCTCCACGTTAGATTCGCAATCCTCAGATAGATGCGAAATTTCACCGGTCAGCTTGATCCATCGAGCTCGAAAGGCGGGATCGTGAGTCTCGGTTTGGCGTAACAACTCTCTGAGCTCAAGAGGTGTAGGGGTGAAGTAGCCTGGCAGATTAGTCGCCCGTTTTCCTTCCACATTCCAGCCAAGAAGTGCAGAACGGGCGGTGCTTGGTACGTGCACCATCACGACGTACAGAGTTGATCCAATTACGTGGAACCAATTCTCCCAGGAAGAACACAATCCATTACCAACAGCCGCTCCCATTGCAGACTGTTCACAGCGTGTAAGCTCTACAGGCTGACCAGTGGTGCCCCGAATCCACGCAAATGCCGGACTCGTTCGACCTCGAGAGGGGTCTTTAGATGACACCTCAAAGTATAATCCAGCATGAAGTTGTTGAGTCGTGTTACCGTCTGAATCTGGCCAGTAAGCAGTGTCTTCTCGTGCAAGAACCTCCGTAGCATCCACATCTTCTGAGGATTTGCCAACTGATTGTAGAAACTGTGGTCTCAGCCAGAGAATCGGGAGATAGAATGGCACACAGTTTTCCCCCGTCTGGTCCAACTTGACTAAAGTTTCTTTCACGTCAACCATACACGGATCCTGGCGACGAACGCTATTTGATCGTCCAGCGATCGGCTTGGTCGCGTCGGGAACAGTCATGGGGGTTAATCCTGGTTATTTGGGAGGTCAATGAATTCTGTGGCAATCCAATTGCGAAAAACATGCCGCGGTATTTGCCCGGGAATCAGAAGCAGCTGTTGCTTAATGCTGTCTGACGACCTGGAAGACGTTCGTGAAAAATGCTCGATAACACACTCTGCAACATCTGACCATGAATCATCCAGATCATGCAAAGGATTTTGGTGCCTCGTAGATCCGTCAAGAGTCTGGATCGAAAGACCGCTCGGGAAGAATTCGTCGAGGTTGCTGCTTTCCGCATGCGGATCAACGCATACAAAATTGGTCAAGTTGAATGTTTCATCGGCACTGACGATACCGAGCGCACCGACTATCAGCACCAGATGCCCCTGTGAGTCAAGGCCATTGACAGGTGCCAAGAAAAGGCCAACCGGACGATAATGACGAAGCTCCTCAAGTAGTCGAGATTCGGAGGGTGGGCCTCCTGCCAAATAGTGCCACCAGGATTCAACCCGTAAGGGAACAAGAAGATGCTCTAGATATTCGTGCGGGATCATGTCTGTCACGAACGTCTGACTACAGGGTTTTCCCCAATGCCGCTCAAAAATTCCCTTACGGATAGCCCAGTTGAGCAGATCCGCCTTCAGTCTGAGATACTTATCGACGCTCTCTTCGAGACGGTGCACTTCAGGGTAAGCCAGAATCGTCCCGAGCATCATTCGGGCAACGGCCGTCTGACAATCACCAGTTCCCTCTTGTGCAATGATTGGAGTGTTGAGCAGCAGTTTGTGAGTAGGAATGAGACGCGTAGTGGTTCTTGAAGGGTTACCGTCCCCAGAGGAATAGAGTCCGGAACCTGGCATTCGTCGAAAACCTTTCGTTGAATTGACCGAGAGTCCAAAAGTGAGAAATTATCTGCAATCTAGGCAACATGCAACTGTTACGAGGCAAAAACCTCCCAGAAGCGATGCGTCTGTGTGGCGTGATGCACAGGGTTGGTCATTGAATGAAGATGCCGAGTTTGGGGAGGAGGCGGTGGGTTTGCCAGGCGTGTTCTCGGAGCATGGCTGCCATGTTTGTTCTTCCCCAAGCGTGCATCATGTTGATGACGGCATTGCTGATGCGGCTGAAGGCGTCGGCAGCAGTGCCGGTGCGGATGCGGCAGCGATCTTCGTCGAGCGTCACGTCTCGCACTCAGAAGGTGCGGTTTTCGATCGCCCAGCGGCCACGCAGCCAACGCAGCAGGTCTGCGGTGTTCGCACGCCTGCGGTCGACGCTGGTGATGGCGTAGCTCACCGTGCGGTGCGTTTAACCGCCACGCAGCGTGATCCGTTCCAGACGCAGCACCTGGGCGGCTCCTGGCCAGGAGAGATGCTCGCTGGTGCGGGTGGCCGTGCTCAAGCAGCGAGTTTCCACGCGGCCTCGGCTTTTGCCGCAGGTTTGAGCGGTTCGCAGATCAGCCTGCCAGAGCCGTTTTTGGTAGGGGGGAAAAGCCTTCCGGCTCGCAGAAGGCTTGCTCGCATTCCCGCCGCAGAGCCAGCTGGTTGTCCTTGATGATCACCAGATAGCCGCCAGGCTCCAGCCGGTCTCCCATCCACGAGCTGATCCTCACCGCATCCACTCCTCAAGACTTTGCACCCACGCCGGAAGGACGCCATCGCATCGAAATCTCGCATGATATGCTATGGCGTATGCTTTTTGCGTCGTTTCGTTTACTTACAGACCTCTTCCGCCCACAACCAAGACGAACAGAGGGCTCAAGAATGGTGGCTGGCCGACTTGGCGGAGCGTTTGAGGTTGAGCGTGCACACCTTGCATAGTTGGCGACGACGCGGCTGGATCGCAGCCCGACAGCCGACTGGGCGTCGAGGACCCTGGATCGCCTGGGCCGATGACGACGAATTGACTCGCTTACACCGCTACAATTCGCGGGCGACCAAGCGGTTCTCCGGTTCCACCGCATGGTACTGCCGGGCGGCTCGTTCCGCCTCGTAGCGGCTGCGTTCGAGCCGTTGCTGCCAATGCCGTGTCAGCTGAGCCCGCTGTTGCTCGAGTTCCGCGACCGCCGTCAGACTGGCCGCCAGAGCGGCCGGCTGCATGGCCTCGATCAGTTGCTCGCCGACCCAGGCATCGACTGTTTCCGCGGCCAAGCTCTGGCACAGCGGGAGACCCTAGTCGCTCTGTTGCCAACTGCAGATGTATCTCGGTCGTCGACCGCGGCCAGCATAATACACGTACATCCGCCGCCCGCAACGACCGCACCACATCAGTCCGGCCAACAAGGCGGTGCCGTTGCGGACGCCCCCCGGACTTTCGGCCCGGGCTCGATTGGCGGCCAGCCGGGCCGTTGTTCACACCTTGGTTGGTTTCGAATCGTTCCCAGGAAATGTAAGCTTGGAAGCGGTCCTTCAACAACACCATGCAGTTTTCCATCGCACCGCTCAGCCGTCCGCTGCTGCGTCCTCCGGGTTGCTGCCGCCGTGGGTCGACCGGGCGATGACCATAGCGGTAAGCCCCGGCATAGATCGGGTTGTGCAGCAGTTGCCGGATCGTCTCTCGACACGGCTGCTACCAATCCAGCGTTCCCTGCTCTTGGCCGGGCGGCACGCGAATGGGTAAACGAATCTGATGCTCGTGGAGAGATCGTAAAACACCATGAATCGTGCCCTGTCGGTCGAACTCGGCGAAGAGCAATCGCACGATATCCTGCACCTGTTCATCCGGGTCCAGCGTGACTTGACCACCCGAGCGTTTCAAATACCCCATCGGCACACCGACCACGAGCTCGCCGCGGCGGGCCTTGTTCAGTTTACCTTGGTACATTCGCTCCTTGAGCACGTGCAATTCGGCTTCGTTCATCATGCCCGTCAGTGCCAACAGCAGACGATCGTGATAGTCCGTCGGATCATAGATGCCTTCCGCATCGGCCAGCAAAGTGCGGTATCGAGCGCACAGCTCCAACTGGCGATGCCAGTCCTTGCAACTGCGAGCCAGGCGACTCATCTCCAGTCCCAGGATCAAGCCGACATGATCCAAAGCGACTTCGGCCAACAGCCGCTGAAAACCCAAACGGCCTTCGATCGATTGGCCGCTTTTGCCCAGGTCGTCGTCGATGACGAGCACCCGAGTGGTCGGCCAGCCGAGTTGGACGGCTCGTTCCTTCAGGGCATATTGGCGGGCCGTCGATTCCTGATGATCGGTGACTTGCTGCGACGTCGATTGGCGGACATAGACGATCGCCTGGCGTTCCCAATGACTCGATTGCAGCTTGGCTGCCGAAGGCGAGCCGTGAAGTAACATGGTTGGGGAGTCAGTTATGGCTGCTCTCCCTATTTTTCGGTGGATTCCAAGGCCAAAGAGTTCTAAGGCCATCTCTTTCGCCAAGGCCGCGTTCGCTGCAGCAGAGCCTTCGAAGCGTTCGATCATGATTTTCCGAGTTGGGCCGAGGGCGTGATCATTCCGCACGGCATCTATGACATCGTTCGCAATCGCGGCCATTTGAACATCGGCCTGTCGCGAGACACCACCCAGCTTGCCTGCGACAGTTTGCAGTGGTATTGGAGCCGGATCGGTCAGCAGTGTTATCCTCACGCTAGTTCGATCTTGCTGTTGATGGACGGCGGTGGTAGCAACTCGGCGAACAAGTATCTCTTCAAGCACGATCTGCAAGATGTGGCCAACGCGATTGGCCTTCCGATTCGAGTCGCTCACTATCCAAGCTATTGTTCCAAGTACAATCCGATTGAACGCCGCTTCTTTCCACACCTCACGCGGGCTTGCACCGGGATGCTATTTGACGTACTAGCAACGGCTGTCAACCTGATGCGAAAGGCTTCGACCTCCACCGGCTTGCGAACAACGGTCTATGTGATCAATCGGCTCTACGAACGTGGTCGCAAAGCCACACAGGCGATGAAAGACGTCATCCGTTTAGATGGAACGACACACTCAAACCAGACAGTAACTAAACGACCGGTACTAAGTAAACGCGTTATTCGTGAACCAGACTCGTCACTCCGTAAGTACCACAAAATCGTTTGAGAACACGACGAAACCCAAAACCAGACAGGACGGCTCAATGTTTCTAGGTCTCAGCTCTGAATTATGGGGCATTCGTTGAGCGCGGCGACATCGCCGGAGAGCAATCCTTGCCGTATGGGCCGCAACCATCCTTACACAGCGCACTGAGGTGCCAGACGACCCCAACGGAGTCTGCGACCCGCTGCGTTGTTTCCGTTCAGTCTATGGCTTCGCCATTACAACACAAACATCTATCGCAGTTATAGTCTCTAAACTAGACGGATTCGCGGTAGCAAAAACCATATCTACAGTTGCCCTACTCCAACATGCCGCTGAGTTTAGCTTGAAGTCTCTCCTTGGATCGATGGAGTCGGGATCGCACTGTGGATTCGCCTGCGTTGAGCAGCTGGGCAATTTCGGAAATTGTGAGTTCCTCGAAATATCGCAGCTGAAAGCAAATGCGTTGCGGCTCCGGAAGCTCTGAAATTGCATCGAGTAGGATCTCGAAAAACTCACTCTGTTCGGCAAACTGGAATGCTTGGCACTCATCGAACTTCGCCCTAAAGATCATATGGGCAGCGGATTTGGAGAAGTGGAATAGATCCGCAATCGGCCTTTCGCGCTTCTTGTGCCCATTTCGACCGCGCACTCGTCGCCTCATTTCGTTTGCAGTCCAAGTCATAAGCTTGAGCAACCACGCTAGCTTGGAGCCGGTATATGCTTTCCACTGCTCTACTCTCCTGACTGCAGCTATGAAGCACTCCTGGACAATGTCTTCAGGCTCAACGAAGTCAATCGATTTCGCCTGACTTCGCGCCACGACAACCAACTGAAACTTATGTTGATGGAAGAATCTTGCCAGTTCCAGTGCTTCTGATTCGTCAGTCCGCCGTATGGAATCCGGCGGCATCTGCGGACGTGTATCAATCAATGCGAGCCAGACGACTGGTTCAGACGCACTCTGAGAACGCCATTGTCCTGGGTCGTCCGGTAGAATGGAGCGAACAATAACATGCAACGCTACGTTATCGTCTAAACCAACAGCTTGCTCAAAACAAACGCTGCCGACCAAAATACAGTCATTTGGATCGGCACCAAATGATCGCACGAATTCACACGAATCATGATCAGCAGCAGCTACCCTCCTGACAACCAGAGGCATTGATTGACTTGGTGATGGATCCCGAGACTTTCTCGAGATGACAGTTTGTTCGATGATCAGGGGTAATTCGTTCAAATGTACGCGCGATCGAATTGCCACTTCTACTTCCAACCGACCATTAGGATGTAGGCTGGCGCGGAAGCGGGCAGCAGGCTCGTCGTCGTCATCGTTTCGTGCGTTTAGCACCAAAACCGGCTTTGGATTAACGTTGGAACGGGGTCGTCGAGCCCCAGCTGTCATTCGAGAGAGACGATAATGTGAAGACCATATCGGCTTTTGAATTTGTACTGATCGAAACTCGTTGACCGATTTGCTTCCTTCGACATACACAAACGGATCTATGGACGTCGGCTTGGGAAAGGCAGCAATCACTTGGGTCGGTCCATCACTAAAAATACCTTCTTGACCACGATCGTCGCGTTCGATGTGCACCAATTGTGGATCTTTGTTCGCCTGATCCAAAAAGATGTTGAGTGAATTAGATTCACCACGCGAGTATGCACTCGCTTCTGTCGGGTCGAACGAAACTTGACACAGACTCAAACCACGGAACCAGGTCGCCAGTTCAATCTCCCGTTGCAGTTGGCGTCCAATTAGTTGCACTTCTTGGGCTGTCTGAATGTCGTTTTTAGATCGTGCGTTCCAGCGGTTCAAGAATTCGATTTGCTCGTCGTGTGTAGATGTGCCATCAAGAAACTGCTTCAAAGCATTTTCGTCCAAACTCATCGCATTCATCTCCTGAGAAATTGGTTCGCAGTGCTAGGGCGGGATGTCCACCACAAGCTCCTTACGTTTGACACTTCTACAAAGGCATTTAACTTCCAAAGCATGCAAGTTTTTCAATTTTTTGGCTGGCACACGGATTTCTTGTCGTAACATGTTTGAGGAGAATGGCTTACAGTTTGTTTCGCAGCTGTGTTGTTCTCTTGAAGGGAGGTCTACAATCGTTTTTTGGTGTGTCGTCAATTCTAATAGCACCTCAATTCACTGGCTTCAAACGGACAATGCTTCCGTTAAGATGTCACCAATCGGTTATGAGAAGCGGGTTATTATTGTGGAGCGTAAAACGGCTCTCGCGGATTTGCACTTGTTGCATGATTTGAAAATGCGTTTGAATCGGCAGGAGCCATGTGTTCATTGGTGCTTGCCGCAGTTGCGGCTGAGCATAATCGCCGTTCGGAGGAATGGAAAGTGCTTCAAGCGGGCTCTCTACAATCATGTGTAGAGTTGATATTGCCGGAGTTTGCTTGCGGACAACGATTGCCTTCAAGAGCGCACGGACGCACCAATGGTTTTTAGCACGATGGCTGCGGAATTTGTCCAGGGAAGCCGAGCTACCTCAGTCGAGGAGTCGCCGATGGAGTTCGCAGGCATTGCGACCTCCGGCCCCCACAGATCGACCGTGTTCACACTCGTCCCTGGGCCGCGATCCAACTCTTGATGAAATCTTGGAACGGGTCGAGTTGTGAAGGGCCGTGCCGACCGGGACGCCAATCGGTACAACGGGCTTCCCGGAGGTAGCGGCGAACGGTCTTTCGACTCAATCCGGTTCTCCTCACGATGCCGTGAATCGAAATGCCCTGTCGCGCGAACTCACAAACTTGTCGGAAGCGGTCGGCGTGGCTCCACTGTCGAGGAGAATCGATTGGTTCCTCTTCCTCGTGTAACAGTGGTGGATCGATCGAGGAGTGATCATATTGAGAAATCGTTTCAGTCGACTGATCTGCGTCGGGACCACATGCCGCTAGATTGTAAGCTGCCTGCTCCGTAGCAACCGTTCTCACGTCGCTGGCATGTCGGCTGATCACTCGCTCGATGGCTTCACGCAGGTTCTTCAAGAAGTGCCAAAGGTCGGCCACTTCCTGCGCTTACGGGGCGGACGCACGAATTGCCGTGGCGTAAACGGCCCAATGGTCGCGAGTGACGACTTCCACATGCGGGTTGGCGTCCAGCCATGCTTCCAAGGCGGCCCATTTCGACCCGGCAGCAAGTCGAGTACACAACTGCGTTCGAGGTCGATTACGATTGTGCCATAGTGCTGACCTTTCTTGGTTGCAAAGTCGTCGATCCCGACGAAGCGCGGTGGTGGACCGACTGGCCGAGGGGTCGAGCGCATTCGCCGCAGCAGCGTGTCCGGACTGGTCGGCACCGCCAATTGGTTCGCCGATCGCCCGATGAGATCCCGTGAGCGAAGTCGTTGTTCGGGAAAATGGCGAGATCAGTTCCGGCATCCGCTCGCAAAACACACGAGTTTGGCATTCGTAATTGTCGCACCGGAATTTCCGCGGCGTGACTCGATAGACGATTTGTCGGCCCAAACACGGCTGATCGTGGATCGTCCACTGATAAAGAGCACGCACTCGATGACACGCGGAACCACAGTTCGCCTGGAGCCGAGTAACCTTCAAATCGACGTCCATGTCTGCGTTGTTTAACTCGATCTGCTTAACGCGCAGACCCGAGCCGTCAGGCAACAACTCCTGCAGCACCATCGGATCTGTGCTTCTGCCTCTTGTAGAATCAAAACCTCCCTGGCTACCGACGACCTTAGGATATCAGCTCCACCAAGAGTGCGGAAGAATCCATTTTTCCTGCAAATCTCCATTCCGACACGGCGGCGGCCAACACGTTGCGACTCGTCTGATCGGACGGAGCTTCGATCAAGTCTCGACATACCGGAAAGATCGGAACAACCCAGACAGCAGCCAACATCAAAACTTGAAGCACGATCTCCATCGAACACCTTTGCCGAAGCAGTGCCAATGAAGAACCACAGATAACCACCGTCCTACGGTTTCGAACACCCATGGCTTGGTTTTGGAAGACGGAAACATTCGTTATTACAAAATCGGAAGAATCGCCGACATGACAACAAAACTCGAACTTGTTTCCGTCGAAGCAAGACTAGCTTGAGGCTAGGACTTTCCAATTCATGGAAATTTGGTTTTTGAACCGCATCGCCCCACCTCCTGCTGCCTTTAGAGAAGTGAGCTCGACTGACTCTCTTTAGTTTGCAGGAGGTTTTTCAATGTCTGTCGCACAAAGTATTGGCCATCACTCTGCGGGACGGTCCCGCCGTCGACAATCGTGGCTGCGTCGTGGAATCCGTTGGACCATCAATTTGTTGGTCTTTCTGATTCGGCGCACGCTGCACTTGCTCAATCCGCTCAGACGATCTGTTTCAGCTCGCGGTTTTCGAGGCTTTCTCGAATTACTCCTAACCGTGCCGTTCCTGTGGATGTTTTCGGGCATGATGCAAGAACGACTCGGCCTGCGTTCCGCAGTGTTTTCAGGGCTAGACATCGCCGAGAGAGGCTGGGAGCAACTCTTAGAAACCGTTGTTCGCAGCGATCAGACGGGAGTCGTGACTACGCTACTCTTCCTGGGGCGATTCGCAACCGTCGCGATCGCGATTGCGATCCTGACGCTGTGGTTGATCAATCTGCCGAATTACGTCGAGGCTGTCGTGCTTTCGATTCTCTCGGCCTTCACCGGCGAACGCATGATTAGCTTGGTGACAGTCATCCTCGTCTTTTCCGTGCCCGTGACAATGACGTCTTTGTTTGTCACAACAAGTCAATCGCTGTGCGTGCTGTTGCTGATCTTGCTTTTCTTCCAGTTGATCTACCTGCGATACGGTATCAACGCCGAGCTCGCTCGAAATTTCCTAAGACGGATGCTGGTCTACCGTGCCGGCAGCGCCGGACACATGGATGATGCTGGGGCCGGCGGAGCTGATGCGGACATCGAAGATGACGTCGACGACGAAATGGGCGTGGACGATTGAGAACGCATCGATCACCACCGAGCTGCCTTTACCAATGGCGGTTCAGTGGTGTTTTCTTTGACTCGATTCGTCGAAGGAGAGCGAAATGCAACACTTGTGGTCCTTCTTCAAACATCTTCCGTTCTTCGAGCAAGCCGCGCGTCCCGGATTGCGTTGGGCGTTCGGCCTTCTGGCGTGGCCGCTGTTGAAGTTGCTCCGATGGTGCGGCGTGCCAATCGATCGATGGGAAGATACTCTCGTCGATTGGCTCAAGGGAAGTTTGATCCTACTCGTTGTTTCGCGGAACGTCGACCAATGGCTCTTCGGAGTTCACTCCACCGATCTTCAAGCGACCGCTCACTACGTCGGAATCTTGTTCCGTACAATGCTCGGCATGCGTTTGATCGTCATGATGCCCGGTCTCACGATTTGGCAGGAAAGAGTCCGTTGCCCGATGAAATATTCCCGGTCAGAAAGAATCGGCTGGTGGAACACAGGTGTTTCATATGCTCGCCATTGGTTAAGAAACACCATGTGCGATTGGCTGGGGTGTTCGACTCCAGCCTTTGCCCTTCTGGCGTTGTTCTACATCGGTTGGTTCGGATGGTTGTGCTATGTGATTGCGATCTTGCAGTTCTTGGTTGTCAGCATTCATGGTGATGGTCCGCCATCGGAAAAATGCGAATCAGAACAAAGTGTTGACGCGTAATAGCCATGAACGATCCCAAGCAATTTTCGGGCTGATCTCGGTCGCGGTTCCCCAACTCAAACGCCTTGACCCTACGGATACCGGTGCAGTAACTGGATCGAGTTCGAAATGTCGCCAGCACCCGCTGCAACAGAGCGTCCTTTGACGGGACCAATGAATCGGCCCCCATGGTCCGTCAATTCGCCATCGGTTTGTCAACTCGTCGACTGAATAAGCCGCCTCCGTGCAACCCACAATTGACGTGAGGCAGGCTCCAAAAACCGACGAGCTCAAAGCACATCGTTGATCCACATCCGAAACCGATCAAGCTCTGTCTGGTTCGCCTCCAATGCAAGGGCGACATGCCCATTGTGGGGTTCCGAATCATGGCGGAGTGCCCGGACGATGAACAGTGTTTCCTCATGTCGAGGGCCTTGCCCGGTATCAAGATAGACAAATTGCATGACGGGGTTGAGAAACTCCCACCAGCTTGGATGTGACGATTCGGCATCCTGTAGAGCGTGCCTTTCAATCAGTTCACAATGCGACTTCCCTCTGTTGTCGTAGAAGTCCTGGATTGAGATTCCTGCTGGCGTCTGATCGGTGGAAAAAACGAATTGGGTCCGCACACCATTGGCGAGTGCTTCGCTGAGTGCTTTCTTGATTGGACGTTCCGGCGACGACCAGTCAAACGGAAATTCGCTTTCACCCGAGACCAAGATCAAACGCATTTCGCGGTTTCGCAAAAGCCGTTCGCGAGCGAGAAACGCAATCTCGCCAGCCAATTCCGTTGGTGAACATGGATCCCCGCAAGACTGCCTTGGTTCCGAGAAATAGGACGAGGCTTTTCCCTCGTTGGAACCGCGTTCGAAATAGCCCTTGACCCGATCAAAGATCGCACCCCGCCGACCGTCCGGATCGAGATACTTGTCGGTATTGCCGAGCAACAGCAATTCGAGGAACTCCATCGCCGTCGTTCTGCGTCGATCTTCGTTCTGCAACATTCCGTTAAACATTTTCGTGGTTTCGTTGGAACTCATCCCGACGGCACTGCCAAAATTGTTCCGATTGAGCCGCCCAACGTGGTTCGCCACGTACTCGTAGACTCCCGCGACAAGGAGCCCCAGCATCGCCACATGACCGCGTCCGATCACGCTTTGATCATCACCACCAAAACGCGAGCGGCGGTTTCGGCAGCGACAAAAGAT
This sequence comes from Thalassoroseus sp., assembly GCF_984380535.1. Lineage (NCBI taxonomy): Bacteria > Pseudomonadati > Planctomycetota > Planctomycetia > Planctomycetales > Planctomycetaceae > Thalassoroseus > Thalassoroseus sp. The sequence continues at coordinate 6,159 of NZ_CFHRBF010000008.1, read as the reverse complement.
TTGCTCAATTTCGGCCAGCATCTCCACAGGGACGCCGTCCCACTTCAGCGGATCCGTCACATCGGGCTCCAATCGCGAATTTCAAACGAAAACCATTAAGGGAAAGCATGCAATACTAAGAGAATGCGAAATTTGAATTATTTGCAGTTTGTGCTTAAAGGATAAACATAGTGATATTTTACCGGCGTCGACTTAATGCGTCTATGACGCAAATTGTTGTAAGTGCGAGTCTTACCCGGCGTTTGGATGCGGCAGGCTGACGGAAAAATGCGGTTGATGGCAAACATTCAAGTTGGGCCAGTTTGACTATGCTCACTCATCAGAATCGCGGATAGCGATGCTATAAGCCCAGCTTTGACATAGTGTTATGCATAAAGGTTGTGTCGTGTCCAAGGCGACCACCTCTCCGGCAGATCTCATCAGAATTTCGTTTCCAGCCCACACAGAAACACATATTGATGCGTATCCTCTTGCATAGTCAGCAAACGACTTTTCGATAAGAAACTCGTTGAATTGAAGTCATTGAAACCGTGGATCGCAACATCGGCCAAAACTCATTAATGATTTATTAAACCCTTACATGCCGCCCGTAACGTGGTGACATCGACTAGTTTCCCTCGCAAGGAGCGAGCCCGAAGGTCCGGCGAAAGCCGCGGTTCCCAAAGAATATCGATTTGAAGGGAATGACCATGACAGGATGCGGAATTGAATGCTCGCCTCGCCCAGAGTTTCCGATGAGCAAGTTGGAGAAGATCGAAGAGGTTACCAACGAATTGGCAAGGGAGGCGGGCATCAAATTGTTTCCGAACGAGAGTCGTCAGATGCGGGCTCAGAAAATTGCGGCTGTCTATAGCATTGACTTTCTTTCGTGGCCCAAAGCCGTTAGAGCTTTCTTCGATCAATCTCGGGCCATGTATCGTCACCGAGTCGAGGTCCAAGATGACACTGTTACGATGATTCTCAGAACAGAACCTATGGCGACCTTTTGGCTGGCCTGGGAAGCCATTGTACGGGCGGATCTTTGGCTGGAGCGCTGGCGGACCGAGCAGCTGTCGGACCCAAACTTTGAATGGATTGCGTTTCAACTGACCAACCATGGCCAGCCCATCAAAACACTGTTTGAACGAAGATTTCCGGACGCCAATTCACAACTCGCCTCTGGAACCGGGATCGGCGTCGGTGCCCCTGATTGTCACGACCCGTTCAGCGTCTGCTCAAGCAAGGGGTACAGCGTCGAAGAGAATGCATATGCCAACAATGAAATCCAGTCGATCGTGAAAACGGCACTCGCAAGTCTTTCGAAGTTCCATCAGCAAATCGTACGATTGCATGTGGGATTTCCGCCGGCTTCACAGTACGATCCGTGGAGTTTATCGCGTATTGCTGGCGTTTTTTCGATGGAGAAAGCCGAAGTTGCTCACCAATATGAGTTGGCGATTTCTGCGTTGGCCGACCGACTTGGACATGAAATGCCCGTCCTTTAACACCTATCTAGCCCATAGTGTTAAAGTCGCGAGTTGAGGAAGAAGTTCAGTAACTGTCCGTTGACCAGCGGGCAGTTACCGACCTGGGAATAAGGCCCGCAGCACTTGACTTCGCATCTCTCGATCAACGGTACACTCGAGAAACCAAACGCTGTTGCGATCGAGCAATCGATTCAGCTGGTTTGATGAGTCTGCTCGAAATTCGAATTGCCAACGCGAGTCGTGCGGCGTCAATTCGATTGCATCGAACGCAATCCCGCCCGCCAGTAGACTCTGATAGTGTTGATAAGTTATCGCGTAGACACGCGGTAATCGAATCGGGTAAATCGCTTTCAGATTGGACGAAGGCTCCGGTCCCGACGCGAGGCTCGAAAATGATTGTTTCAACATGATCGATTCTGCAGCATCGACCCACGCTGGCGGAATCACATCGAGGGCGTGGACCCGCAATCCAGGAAAGAGGTCCAAGACTCTCAACTGAAATTGGTTCTCTCGCAGAGATTGAAAGTGAACCGTGCCCAGCGGGTTCTCGATCCGGCTGCCGAGATTTGCCGTGACCGTCGCGAATTCCTCTGGACGACGGCCTTCAAAGAACATCAACCGGAGCCACAATCGATCGTCACTTGCCGGCTCCCATGAGGCGACCTGTTGGAGCAAATGGGTCACCTCCCGATGCTTCATCGGTCGATCAGACGATTGCGATGACATGGCGACGGTCTCATCATGACTCTTGGTTTCCGCCGAACGAACACATTCGACGACGCACTGCGCGGTTCCATCAAGCGCAGAATCCCAGAGGCCAAAGCCGAACGCAAGCGTTAACCGGCTGACGATCACCAAAATTCATCCTTCAGACCGTTTGGGCCGGTGCAAATTGCCCAATCGCACGATGAGGAGGTTGATGTACTCGCTGTCCGAGAGCACCTCAATAAACAGCTTGTCCACAATAGATCGGCGATTGCTTCGGAAAGTTCGACGTCCTTCCCGAATACTTTGACCAAGGTTTGCACGCTGTTGTCGTTCGATTCGGAGTCGCGGATGCACCGGATTCAGGCGAATATTTGGTTGCTGAGAAGATAACACTCTTCGCGTTTTGCCCGAAGCACGTTCTTGTGTGTCGAACGTTCGAAAACGTCGTAAGTTGGGATTAGACACTTGCTTGTCTGTCGCCGAGTCACACTAGCGCTTCGCAACGACTTCCTTCAAGTTTCGCTCGATGTTGAGAGAAGAAGACTTTCGCATCTTTGTCATCGCTTCCCCAAGTGCTTCCACAGCCGGCCCTATTTTCTTGGCCAAAGATCTTCGTTCCTTCTGCGTGGATGTTGCGCCGATATGCCCCTCCAACGCTACGGCCAAGTTCTTGCTAGACGACTTGGCTTCGGATTGTCCATCAATGAATTCAACCAATTTCTCCAACCGCCCGAGCCAAAGATTCCCTTCGTGAACTAGCTGATTGAGTCCATTGATAACAGACGATGGCTGTTTGATTTGACGCCCGTGGATAGCTCATCGGCTGGCCATCCGTTGACAGCAGCTCTTGCCAGCCAATCTTGCCGTTCTTCGTGGTTGGCGATCGAAACCACTTTTTGCAAATGCCCCAATTGAAGCGGCATTCCGTTTGGTTGCCTCAGTTTGCAGGCCCGTTCCAATTCTGCTTTCGAGAAGACTGAAGCAAGTTGCTTGTCCCGACGGATGTGCTGCATAGGGACTCGTTGCTCCCCGGCAAACCGCCGCGTCTTCATGTCCGGGTCATTCTCCGCGGCTTGGTTGGCTTCGTGGCCCCGAGAATATCGTTCACGAATTCTGTCGAGCATCTGTTGCGCTTTTTCGGGGTTGGTGGCGTGGGGAAATTTGTCGTTGGACATTGATTGGGCGAGGTCCTTGAGGTTGCGAACAAGCTGATGGGGTTCAACGTTTTCGCAACCAATTTGATAACATGGAGCAGTACACACTTCCAGTTGGCCATCTCGGGGTCAATGGACTCAGCTCGAATTCACACTGACCTTGGGAAGTCTCGCGCAGATCGATGGTGGTTGGTGGGCATCTTTGGCCACGAGATCGAGTCGATCGGTGAACTACGTGTTCAGCTCCCCCACTGCTCGCCTAACCACATCACAGCCGCGTCGAACTGCTTGGAATCCGGCGTGACGTAGTGTCGGCCGGCGACAGTATCGGGCGACTGGCCGAGAAAATGGATGATGTAGCGGCCGTAAGTTGGGTGAGACTCCAGTTTCGTGGCCGCCGTTTTGCGGAGTAGTTTCAGGCTGCCGTCGACTGGAGTACCGGCCTGCTTGAGCTTCCGGATCAGGCGGTTGAAGGCGGAGCGGATCGCGTCCTTTTTGGTCAGCTGACCTTTTGCATTATGGCTCTTGACTAGCAATGGATTGCCGCTCTCACCGATCAGAGCCAGCGGCTCATTGTGACGATTGACGAGATTGTCGTCCGTGTTGAGATGGGCTTTCAGGAGACGGAGCGTCTGGGGCCACATCGGATAAACCACTTCTGGCACGTTGTCATGGTCCTCCGTCTTGAAGCGTTTCCGAGTGAGCTTGCCACGGTTCAAGTCGATATTGCTCTTGCTCAACTCGGCAATGTCGATTTGTGTCGCTCCGGTGTTGAGCATCAGAAGGATGTAGAGTTTCGTTCTTTCGGTGGCGGCCCCAAGAAGTAGATTGATATCCTCGTCAGAGAACGTCTTGATTTTGGGACGTAGTTTGAAGCCGAATTCCCGTGATGCTAGGTTGTAAGGCATTTTGATTCGGCGACGACTCGCCAGCCAGCGGGCAAATTGTTTGAAAGAAGCAAACAGGTCTCGCGCATAAGTTCGGCTGTAGGTGCCCTTGCGGGCCTGGCTGAGGACGTGTTGGTAGTAGTTGTCCAACGTGTCTTCTTCGATTCCAGTGACGGGCCCGTCGCCAAACCAGGCCATGAAATGGTCTAAGTGAACTCGTAGACAATCGACGCGATCAATGCTGCATTCCCCGCCGCGTTTGAATGCTAAGAAGTCGGCAACGTTTGGGCCAATCGTCTGCTCAGCAGGTGGCTCATCGTGAAGGCGTGCCGCTCGTTTCTTTCCCTCCGCGATCAGTTTGCTGACGTGGTCGGGGAGTACCCCGTCTGGGTCGCTGACTTGGCGCGTCACACGCATGCGGATCCGGTGTTGATTCGGTTGCCCCTCTTCGTCGTAGTCCATGCCCACGCCGGACAAGTACACACCAGTTGGTTGCTGAGGTTCGCGGGCAGCTTCCAACTCAGCGTCGAGAGCCGCCTGCGTCTGCTTCCACCAAGCTCGCATCGCGGTGCGAGTCGCGTCTTTTGTAGGTGGCGTGCCCTTGGGAAGCAGGCCCTCATTGATCAGCTTGCGGGGCGAGACATTGTATATTTTCCCGCGGTACCACTTGCTCCAGCGTTTTTCGTTCTGTCGCCAAGTCATTGGATCGCTGTGGGCCATGTCGTGTCTTCCGGTGTTGTGCGCTACCACTGGCAAGGTACGTACGCAGCGTACTTTAAACTGGCAAGCGCTTTTGGCAAGGAAAAGTCCGATATTTGGTCAGATGCGCTTGCCAATTCCGTTGGAAAATAACGACTTACGGCGACAACCCACGTTCGCAATGCAGAGGTCGTGGGTTCGAATCCCATCGTCTCCAATCATACCCCCTTGAAAATTCATACGTTCTGGCTTTTGTCCCTTCACTCACAAATATCACCGAGATACCATTTTTCCGAAAAAGGTATCTCGCGATGTGAAGTGTGTTTTTTTGCCGCGTAAGATTCAGCTGACCTGGCAAGCTGGTACTGACGGTCGGAGCGGACGCTGGAAGAAGAAATATCGAGGCCAGACACCTATCTGGGAACCATCCCGTCGAAGAGCGACGTTCCAGCTTACAAAGTGGCTTTCGCTCGTTGGCTGGAGGAGAAAGCTCGACGCGGAGCGAGCGAAACAGCCCAAGCCGTTTCTTGCGGAGTACGAGCAAGCAATCTCGGAATAGATGGCTGTGTGCCAGCGGCGAGATTCTCATGGCGAAGGCGAACTAAGCTCGAACGAAGATTGCGGAACTTCAACATCGACTGACCGGTCCCTCACCAACGGCTATTAAGTGGGACGATCGCTTTCTTAATCGTTTCGAGATTCCGCCAGAAACGTTGTCTGGCATCCTAGAGCAAGTGCAGCGTGCCGTCCGTGAACCGATCGACGTTGCAGCGATGCGGACTGCTTTGGAAGCCAGCCGGATAACGCGACCAGCCGGGGCCGAGTCTGGAACGGCTCGGATCGGAACGGATGAAATTCGCATCCAACAGCGAGACTGGCAAGATCGTATCGAGTCGAGCGTTAAGCCTCCCAGTACCGATCTCCGATTCTGGTACCATCATGATCTGCTCCTACGGTAACCTGGACTTTCTCGACACATCCGCCGAGAACTGTTCGCGTAGGCTTTTTGTCAAGCAACAAGCGGACTGCAACGTACGTCCGCGACGACAGAAAGCAATCCGAATATCAACCGGTGGCTAATCGACTGGGATGGCAGTAAAGGCGGCTGTTTTGACCTTTCTGAATGACTCGGGTTACGATGCCGCGTGATCTTGAGTGCACGTTGTCTCTCAATGCGGAGGCCGTGTACTTGAGGGCGATCCATCTTGCACGAGCCTCCTTTCGGTGCCGATATGCCTATCTCGC